>JBDHSQ010000072.1:0-18314 GCA_039808285.1 Paracoccaceae bacterium | reverse complement strand
CCGCCGGCCGCACCGCGCCGGCCGTGGCCGGCCCAGAGCAGCGGACGGTAGCCGTTGTCGCGCGTCAGGACCGCATCGCCCGGTCGCAGCCCTCCCGCCGGCACCGGGCCCGAGCGCGTGGCGACGAGGACGGTGGGTGCGAGGCCGCAGCCCGCTGCCCCGGCGTCCGCCCCAGCCCTGGCGGGCTGGCCCGCGTTTCCGCGCCGATTGATGCCGTGAACGCCCATGCCGCCGGTCCCTTCCGGCCTGGACGCTGCCACGAAGGGGAAAAATTGCGGTTAACGCGGACGATTGTTCGCACCCGCGCGGCCGCTTCCGCTTCGCGCTTGCCGTGCGGCGTTCCTGCGGGCATATCGCCGGCATGGCCAGCCAGCTCGACTATGCCACGATCCGCGAGATATTCACCCGCTTCCGCGCCGCCGAGGCCGAGCCGAAGGGGGAGCTGGAGCATGTCAACGCCTTCACGCTTCTGGTCGCGGTGGCGCTGTCGGCGCAGGCGACGGATGCGGGCGTGAACAAGGCCACGCGGGCGCTCTTCCGGGTCGCCGACACGCCCGAGAGGATGCTCGCGCTCGGCGAGGAGGGGCTTGTCGAATACATCAGGTCAATCGGGCTCTACCGCCAGAAGGCGAAGAACGTGATGAGGCTCAGCCGCATCCTCGTCGAGGCGCATGGCGGCGAGGTGCCGTCGTCGCGCGCGGCGCTGATGACGCTGCCGGGGGTCGGCCGCAAGACGGCGAACGTGGTGCTGAACGTCTGGTTCCACTTCCCCGCGCAGGCGGTGGATACCCACATCTTCCGCGTCGCCAACCGCACCGGCATCGCGCCGGGCCGCGACGTGCTGGCGGTGGAGCGCGCCATCGAGGACAACGTGCCGGTGGAGTTCCAGCGCCACGCGCATCACTGGCTGATCCTGCATGGCCGCTACATCTGCATCGCCCGCAGGCCGAAATGCGGCGCCTGCCTGATCCGCGACCTCTGCCTTTACGAGGAGAAGACCCTGTGACCGGACGCTACCAGGTTGTCGGCATCGGCAACGCGATCGTCGACGTGCTGACGCAATGCGACGACGATTTCCTCGACTGGATGGGGATCGAGAAGGGGATCATGCAGCTTGTCGACCGCGAGCGGGGCGAGACGCTCTATGCGGCGATGAAGGAGCGCACGCAGGCGCCCGGCGGGTCGGTCGGCAACACGCTGGCGGGGCTCGGCAACCTCGGGCTCAGGACCGCCTTCGTCGGCCGGGTGAAGGACGACGCGCTGGGCCGCTTCTACGCCAGGTCGCTGGAGCTTGAGGGCACCGATTTTCCCAATCCGCCGGTCGCGGCCGAACCGCTGCCGACCTCGCGGTCGATGATCTTCGTGACGCCGGACGGCGAGCGGTCGATGAACACCTACCTCGGCGCGGGGGCGGATTTCGGGCCCGGCGACCTCGACGCCGAGGTGGTGCGGCGATCCGACTTCCTCTTCCTCGAGGGCTATCTCTTCGACAAGGACCACGGCAAGGCCGCGTTCCGCAAGGCGGCGAGCGCCTGCCATGCGGGCGGCGGCAGGGCGGGGATCGCGCTCTCGGACCCGTTCTGCGTCGACCGGCACCGCGCCGACTTCCGCCGCCTGGTGCGCGAGGAGATGGACTACGTGATCGGCAACCAGCACGAATGGACCTCGCTCTACCAGGCCACCGATCTCGAGGCGGCGCTGGCGCAGGCGCATGCCGATTGCGGCACCGTCGTCTGCACCCGGTCGGGTGCCGACGTGATCCTGATCCGGGGGCAGGAACGGGTGGAGGTGCCGGTGCACCGCGTGGTGCCGGTCGATGCCACCGGCGCGGGCGACCAGTTCGCGGCCGGATTCCTCTACGGGCTGGCGACGGGCCAGCCGCTCGCCAAGGCGGGGCGCATGGGCTGTATCGCCGCGGCCGAGGTGATCAGCCATTTCGGCGCCCGTCCCGAGGCGGACGTGAAGGCGCTGTTCCGCTCGCACGGGCTGATCTAGTCTCCGTCGTCCTCCCGCTCGATCGCGCCGCCCCGCGACAGGACGCGGGCGAGGGCCGCGCAGGCCAGCGCCCAGGCGCCGCCCGCCGCCCAGCCCGCAAGCACATCGGTCGGCCAGTGCACGCCGAGATAGACGCGGCTCAGCCCCACCGCCACCGTGACCGCCGCCGCAAGCGCCACGACATAGACCCTGAGCCGGCGTTGCCCGAAGGTGGTGGCGACCAGCACGGCGAGCGTGAGCCAGGTGACCGCCGCCATCATCGAATGCCCCGATGGGAACGAGGCGGTGTAGACGGCCGCGCCATGCGGCACCAGATCGGGCCGCGGCCGGTCGTAGAGCGTCTTGGCGGTGTTGCTGAGCGCGACGCCGCTGCCCACCGCCGCCAGAAGATAGAATGCGGTCGCGCCCCTTGCCTGGAGCCACAGGAAACCGGCTGCGGCGAGGGTGACGAGGGTCAGGACGCCGACGCCGCCCAGCGCGGTGATGTCGCGCGCAAGCTCTTCCATCCAGGGCGGGCCGAGCGGGTCGGCCGGATCGCCGGGCGCGCGGAGCGCGAGGAGAACGGCCGTGTCGAAGGCGTGGGTGCCGCCCTCCATCACCTCCTGGGCCAGCGCGACGAAGGCCCAGGCGGCGGCGGCGGCGAACGACAGGATCACCGCAAGGCCGAGTTCCATGTGGCGGCGGAGCCAGCACATCCCGGCACGCAGGGATGAAGGGCGGCTCATGCCGCTGCCCCGTGTCGGCCCGCTGCGCCGCGCATCCCCACGGCTGCGCCTTATGACCCGAGCTTGGCGTGAACCTCGTCGAGGTCGATGTCGCCCACCGGCATCTTGTTGGCCGGATTGTCGAAATCGTAGCGGAAGAGCTGGAAGTCCCGGTGGTAGATTTCCCACATCAGGTGCTTCGACAGGTCGTCGAAAAAGTCCTCGACCGGGTGCGCCCGCTTCGGCCCGTGGCCTTCGCTTTCGTTGAAGCGGGGAATTTCCGCGAGCGCCACGGCATGGGGCGTCTCGATCCGGTCGAGCACCCTCTGCATCCCCTCGTCGAATTTCTCGGTGAAGACGATCTGGTCGTAGCGCCCGCCGTTGACGATGAAGGTGGCGATATGGCCGGACATCGCCGACCAGTGGATGTCGGGCTCCATCGGCCGGCGCCAGCGGATCGTGTCGCGGGCAAACAGCAGGAAGCGGCGGAACGAGCGGATCTGGTCGAACTCGAATCCGTCCCCGGGGCTGCCGACCTCCACCCCGTATTTCTGCACCAGCATCGGCACGAGGTTGCCGCGGTAGCGCTTGCCGTTGCGCTGGATGCCGCAGATCTTGTCGAAGAACGACGACAGGATGCGCGTGTAGGGGTTGCGCACGCAGGTGAAGGCATAGCTCCGGTGCGTCTTGACGTTGGCCTCGATCAGGGGCTGGCTGGCCTCCTGGCTCCATTTGTGCAGGCCTTCGGCCGCGTCATGGATGTCGCCGTCGAAGAAGCGCCCGTGGTCGGAGTAGTAGAGTATCTGCCCGATGGTGGAGCAGGCGCATTTCGGCACCACGCGGTAGACCGCGCTTTCGCTTTCCGTCATCCAGGTGCCGGGAAATCCCATCTCTGCCTGTTCCTCCCGCGCCGGGGCGCGCGCGCCCGGAAAGCCTCGCTCTGGAATGCGGCCGGGGCGCAGTGAAAACCTGTCTTTTCAACGGCTCATAAACCGAAATCTCTCAACAATCCATCGCCGGTCGGTTAACAGGTTCTGAAATGGCAAGGATCGCCTTCGTTCTTCTCTGTCACAAGGATCCCGAAGGGATCATCCGCCAGGCCGAACGGCTGACGGCGGCGGGCGACTGCATGGCGATCCATTTCGACGCCCGCGCGGGCAGGGAAGATTTCCGCCGTATCCGCGCGGCGCTGGCGCAGAACCCGAATGTCACCTTCGCGCGGCGGCGGGTGAAGTGCGGCTGGGGCGAATGGAGCCTGGTCCGGGCGACGCTGAACGCGGTCGAGGCGGCGGTGGCGGCCTTTCCGGATGCCACGCATTTCTACATGCTGTCGGGCGACTGCATGGCGATCAAGTCGGCCGAATATGCCCATGCCTTCCTGGATGCCGGGGATGCCGACTATATCGAAAGCTTCGACTTCTTCACCTCGGGCTGGATCAAGACCGGAATGAAGGGCGACCGGCTGGTCTACCGCCATCCGTTCAACGAACGCACGCAGAAGCGGCTGTTCTATGGCTTCTACGGCATGCAGAAGCGCCTCGGCCTGACCCGCGCCATCCCCGCCGACCTTCAGATCATGATCGGCAGCCAGTGGTGGTGTCTCAGGCGGCGCACGGTGGAATGGGTGCTCGACTTCTGCCGGAAGCGCCCCGATGTCGTGCGCTTCTTCCGCACCACCTGGATCCCGGACGAGACCTTCTTCCAGACCATCGTCCGCCATGTCGTGCCCGCGGCCGAGATCCGCTGCCGCAGCCTGACCTTCCTGATGTTTTCCGACTACGGGATGCCCGTCACCTTCTACAACGACCACTATGATCTCCTGCTGGCGCAGGATTTCCTCTTTGCCCGCAAGATCAGCCCCGAGGCGCGCGAGCTGAAGCGCCGGCTCGGCGATCTCTATGCCGCGGAGGGTGCGGTTTTCCGGGTCTCCGACGAGGGCCAGCGGCTCTACCGATTCCTCACCAGCCGCGGCCGCGAAGGCCGGCGCTTCGCCCCCCGCTTCTGGGAACGGGAGGCGAGCCTCGGCCGCGACCGGGAGCTGATGATCGTGGTCTGCAAGAAGTGGCATGTGGCCAAGCGGCTGGTCGAGCGGGTCCGTGCGCTGACCGGCATCCCGGCGGTCGAATATGTCTTCAACGAGGAGGCCACGCCGCTGCCGGACCTCGGAGGCATCGAGACGACGCTGGAAAAGCGCACCCGCCACCGCCGCGCGCTGGTCAGGATGCTGTTCGAGCGGCACGGCTCCGACCGGCTGATCCTCTGCATGGACCCGGCCGATTTCGAGCTGATGCGCGATTTCGCCGCCGACCGGGCGACGGTGCGGTTCCTGGAGGTGTCCTGCGACTTCTGCGACGACTACCTCGCCGGCCATGCCCGCCGCACCGGGCTTGCCGCCGACACGACGCCGGCCGGGACGCTGGCAAGGCTGCTGCCGACGGTGCGGGGCGACATCGCGCATGAGAGCGAGCGCCTCCGCGACGCAGGCTTCGCGCACTTCCACGCCATCCGGCAGGGGGCCGCGGCGGAAGAAAATGCCGTGCCATTGGCGGCGTTTCTGTCTATTCCGGTGGAAACCGCGCGCGAGATCGCAGCGACCGACCATCTCTTCGCCGACTGAGGAACGCCATGAGCTACGCCTACGACGACGCCAACATCTTCGCCCGCATCCTGCGCGGCGAGATTCCGAACAACACCGTGCTGGAGACGCCGCACACGCTGGCCTTCCACGACATCCGGCCGCAGGCGCCGGTGCATGTCCTTGTCATCCCGAAGGGCAGATACGTGAACTTCGACCATTTCGCCGCCGAGGCGTCGGACGAGGAGATCGCCGATTTCAGCCGCGTGGCGGCAGAGGTCTGCCGGGTGACCGGGGTGAAGCCCGGCCAGGGCGGGCAGGGCTACCGCGCCATCTCGAACGCCGGGGAGCATGGCGTGCAGGAGGTGCCGCACTACCACCTGCACATCCTCGGCGGCCGCATCCTCGGCCCGATGCTGAAGCGGGCGGAGTGAGCCTTGCCCGCGCGCGTCCGATCGCTATCATGCCGCAACCTTTCTGACGGAGCCCCAGACATGACCATCCCCGCCCCCGAGACAGAGGTTGTGACCCGCTGGAAAGTGGCCTGCGACGGCGGCGAGGGCGCGCTCGGCCACCCGCGGGTCTGGCTGACGATCCCGCGGGACAGCGGCTTTGTCGAATGCGGCTACTGCGACAAGAAATACGTCATCGACCGCGCCCACGCCCACGACGACCACTGACGGCGGGATCAGGCGCTCTTCTCCTCGCTGAGGCCCAACTCCTCGATCATCGCCGCGCGCATCAGGAACTTCTGCGGCTTGCCGGTGACCGTCACCGGCAGGTCGTCGCGGAAGCGGACGACGGCGGGCACCTTGTAATGCGCGATCTGGTCCTTGCAGAAGGCGCGGATTTCCTCCTCGGTCGGATTGGTCCCCGCCCGCGGGATGATCCAGGCGCAGACGATCTCGCCCAGCGCATGGTCGGGGATGCCGAAGACCTGCACCTGGCTGACCGCGGGGTGGGAATATAGGAACTCCTCGATCTCGCGCGGATAGACGTTCTCGCCGCCGCGGCAGATCATGTCCTTCACCCGGCCGGTGATGTTGCAGTAGCCTTCGGCGTCGATACGGCCGAGGTCGCCGGTGTGCATCCAGCCCCCGGCGTCGATCGCGCCTTCGGTCTGGGCGGGGTCGTCCCAGTAGCCATGCATTACCGAATAGCCGCGGGTGAGGATTTCCCCCTGTCCGCCGACCGGAACCGTGTTGCCCTCGGCGTCGATCACGCGCACCTCGACATGGGGATGGATGCGGCCGACCGAGGTCACCCGCTTTTCCAGCGGCGTGTCGGTCGAGGACTGGAACGAGACCGGGCTCGTCTCGGTCATGCCGTAGGCAATCGTCACCTCGCGCATGTGCATCTGGCCCTGCACCCGCTTCATCACCTCGATCGGGCAGGGCGCGCCGGCCATGATGCCGGTGCGCAGGCTCGACAGGTCGTGGCGGCCGAAGTCGGGATGTTCGAGCATGGCGACGAACATCGTCGGCACGCCGTAGAGCCCCGTCGCCCGTTCCGCCGCGACGGTGGCGAGCGTCACCGCGGGGTCGAACCCCTCGCCGGGGACGATCATCGTCGCGCCCTTGGTGACGCAGCCGAGCGTGCCCATCACCATGCCGAAGCAGTGGTAGAACGGCACCGGGATGCAGAGCCGGTCGTCGGGGCCGAGCTTCAGCGCGGCGGTGACGAAGGCGGCGTTGTTGACGATGTTGCGATGCGTCAGCGTCGCGCCCTTGGGCCGGCCGGTGGTGCCGGAGGTGAACTGGATGTTGATCGGGTCGCGCCGGTCGAGCCCGGCGCTGGCCGCGTCAAGCTCCGCCGCCGGCGTCCCGGCGCCCATCGCCTCGACATCGCGAAAGCGCAGCATTCCGGGCCGCGCCGTCTCGCCCATGACGATCAGGTGGCGAAGCTCGGGCAGGGCGGCCGAGGCGATCTCTCCGCCCGTGCCGAGGTCGGGGAGGAGCGAGGCGATCATCGCGGCGTAGTCGGAGCCCTTGAACCGCTCGGCGAGCACGAGGCCGCGGCAGCCGGAAAGCTTCAGCGCATATTCCAGCTCGTGCACCCGGTAGGCGGGGTTGATCGTCACGAGGATCACGCCGAGCCGTGCGGTGGCGAACTGCGTCAGCAGCCATTCGGAGCGGTTCGGCGCCCAGATGCCCAGACGGTCGCCCTTGCCGTAGCCGAGCCGGGCGAGCCCGCCGGCCAGGGCGTCGACGCGGGCCGCGAACTCCGCCCAGGTCCAGCGGATGCCCTCGGCGGGGAAGACCGCGGCCGTGGCATCGCGCCGGGGCGCGACGCACCCGGCCAGCAGTGCGGGAATGGTGATTTCCAGAAGCGGTTCGCGGCGGCTGCCCCTGACCCAGGACAGGCCGCCCGCAGGCATTCCATCGTCGCGCGGTTCCATGTCGTTCCTCCCCGGCCGCTCTCCCGAACGCGGCCCTCCGCCCGACAGAATAGCCGCGCGCGGGGGCGCTGACTTGGACTTTCGCGCCAAATCGCCGGCGGCAGAGGCCGCGCCGGCGCCGCACCGCCGACGGGCTGGCGGGATTGTCCGGGTCTTTGGCGGGAAACGCAGAGATCGGCGGCGCCCGGCGCTGCTAGCCTTTCCCGATCATCGGCGGGGCTGGCCCTGCCGTCGCCAACCGGGAGGAGAGAGAATGTTCGATCTGGTCATAGGCGGGCAATCCGTCGCCACCGCCACCCGCTTTGCCGTGCTGAACCCCGCCACCGGCGCCCCCGTCGCCGAGGCGCCGAACGCGACCGCGGAGGATCTCGACCGCGCGGTGGAGGCCGCGCAGGCGGCGTTCCGCGACCTCTCGGCCCGGCCCGAGGAGGAGCGCCGCAGGCTCTGCGAGGCGATGGCCGCCAAGCTCGAGGAACATGCCGAGGAACTCGCCCAGCTCCTGACCCGCGAGCAGGGCAAGCCCCTGAACGGGCTCGGCTCGCGCTGGGAACTGGGCGCGGCGGTGGCCTGGGCGAAGCACACCGGCACGCTGTCGCTGCCGGTCAAGACGATCCAGAACGACAACCGCGGCACGGTGGAACTGCACCGCAAGCCCCTGGGCGTCGTCGGCTCGATCACGCCCTGGAACTTCCCCGTCCTGATCGCGGTCTGGCACGTCGTGCCGGCGGTGCTGACCGGCAACACCGTGGTGATCAAGCCCTCGCCCTACACGCCGCTGACCACGCTGCGCTTCGTCGAGCTGATGAACGAGGTGCTGCCGGCGGGCGTGCTGAACAGCCTCTCGGGCGACGACCGCGGGCTCAACCTCGGCGCGCTGATGTCCGCCCATCCCGGCATCCGCAAGATCGTCTTCACCGGCTCGTCGGAGACCGGCAGGAAGGTCGCGGCGAGTGCTGCCGGCACGATGAAGCGGTTGACGCTGGAGATGGGCGGCAACGACGCCGGCATCGTCCTGCCCGACGCCGACCCCAAGGCGATCGCCGAAGGGGTGTTCTGGGGCGCCTTCATCAACAACGGCCAGACCTGTGCCGCGATCAAGCGGCTTTACGTCCACGAGGACGTCTATGACGCGGTCTGCGAGGAACTGGTGAGCTATGCCCGCGGCGTCAGTGTCGGCGACGGCGCCGAGGAGGGCACCGCGCTCGGCCCGATGCAGAACCGGATGCAGTTCGACAAGGTGTCGCGGCTGGTGGCCGATGCGAAGACGCGCGGCCGGGTGCTGATCGGCGGCGAGCCGGGTGAGGGGCTGTTCTTCCCGCCGACGATCATCGCCGACCTCGAGGACGGCGTGGCCCTCGTCGACGAGGAGCAGTTCGGTCCGGCGCTGCCGATCATCCGGTACCGCGACATCGACGAGGCGATCGCGCGCGCCAACGACAGCCCCTGGGGGCTCGGCGGCTCGATCTGGTCGAAGGACATCCAGAAGGCGCGCGGCCTCGCGCTCCGGCTGGAGACCGGGTCGGCCTGGGTGAACAAGCACGTCGCCATCCAGCCCGACGCGCCCTTCGGCGGCGTCAAGGGCTCCGGCCTCGGCACCGAGTTCGGCGAGGAGGGGTTGCAGGAATACACCGACATCCAGGTGCTGTCCTACTGAGGCGCCGGCCCCCGGCGGGTCAGCCGCCCGCCGGGGCCGGATGCGACAGGACGGCCGTGCGTCGTTACACTCGGCGCCGGGAAGAGGCGAATCATCTGGACGGCGCGGGGAGGCGTTTTCTGGAATGACCGAAGTGCGGGAGTTCGACCGGTGGTGCGCCGATCTGCACGGCATCTGTGGCCATTATGAGGGCGTGGCGCGCGAGCGGCAGCGCGCGGTCCGCGGGCTGATCCATCCGCGCAAGTTCGACGGGCTCGACGTGGCCGACGTCGCCGGCGACGTCAAGGCGATCCGCCGCGACCGGCAGGGCATCCGCCGCGACGGGGCCGAGCACATCTTCTGCCTCATCCAGACCGCGGGCCAGCTTCAGGTCGACCACAACGGCGAAAGCTCGCTGATCGGGCCGGGCGACTGCCTGCTGCTGGATTCGACCCGCGAAGGCGTCCTCTCCTTCACCGGGCAGGGCAGGCTCCTGTCGCTGCACATGCCGCGGGCGATGTTCATGCAGTCCTGCCGGGGCAACGTCCAGATCGGCCGCAGGCTCGCCGGCGACCATCCGCTCGCGCCCTCGATCCGCCAGCAGATCCAGCATTTCACCCTCGGCTGGGACCCGACCGCGGCGGTCGGCAAGGCCGATGCCGACCTCCTGCTGGGGATGATCCAGCTCGCCTTCTGCAAGCCGGGCAACTTCTCCAAGGAGCTGGACGCGCAGGGCGCCGAGCGGCGTTTCGCGCTGGTGCTCGACGTGCTGGAGCGCAACCTGACGCGCGAGGATCTGTCGCTGCGCTGGCTCGCGCACGAGATCGGCATGTCGACCCGGCAGGTGCAGCGCCTCTTCGAGGCGGAGCGCACGACCTTCGCCCGCGAGGTGCGCGACCGCCGGCTGAACCTCGCCGCCTCGCATCTCAGGCGCCGCCGCCCGGCCGGGCAGGCGCGGATTTCCGATGTCGCCTACAACTCGGGCTTCCGCGATCTCTCGAACTTCAACCGCGGCTTCAAGTCCCGCTTCGGGATGACCCCGCGGGAATATCTCGAATCGATGGCCTGACGCCGCGCCGGGCAACCGCGCCCGGCCGCTTCCCAGGGAGAGGGAGACAGCATGTTCGACTTCATGGACGTTCCGAGGGCCTACCGGGCCGCGCGCGATGCCTACCGCTTCGCCTGCCCCGAACGGTTCAACTTCGCCTACGACGTGATCGACCGGCGGGGGCGGGAGGCCGACAAGCTGGCGGTCCTCGCCGTCGACGGGCCGAGCGGGGTCGTGCGCGAACTCGCCTATTCCGACCTCGCCCGGCGATCATCGCGGCTGGCGGGCGGGCTCGCCGCGCTCGGCCTGCGCGGGGGCGACTTCGCCTGCCTCGTCGCCGGGCGCATCCCGGAATGGTATGACGTGATCTTCGCCTGCATGAAGCTCGGCGTCGTCTCGCTGCCGGGCACGAACCTGCTGACCGGCAAGGACATCGCCTACCGGGTGAACCGCACCGGCGCGCGCGCCGTCATCGTCAGCCCCGAGCATTGCGGGAAGGTCGAGGCGGTGCGCGCCGACTGCCCCTCGCTTGCGCATCTGATCGTCATCGGCGGGCCGCGGCCGGGCTGGGTCTCGACCGAGGAGCTGGCAGCGGGCCAGCCCGACGGGATCGACCCCGCCCGCCGGCCCGACCTCAGGTCGGACGACATGATGATGGGCTATTTCACCTCCGGCACCACGGCGATGCCGAAGATGGTGCCGCGCGACTATGCCTACGGGCTCGCCCATGCCTCGACCGGACTCTTCTGGATGGACCTGCGCCCCGACGACATCCACTGGACGCTGACCGACACCGGCTGGGCGAAGGCGGCCTGGGGGATGCTCTTCCCGCAGTTCCTGACCGGCTGCACCACGGTGCTGCTGGATGCGCCGGGGTTCGACGCCGACCTGCACCTGCGGCTGCTCGGCAGGCTCGGCGTCACCACCTTCTGCGCGCCGCCGACCGCCTACCGGCTCTTTGCGCAGATGGACCTGTCGGGTTACGACTTCTCCTCGCTGCGCCGGTCGGTCGGCGCGGGAGAGCCGCTGAACCCCGAGGTCATCCGCGTCTGGCAGGAGGCGACCGGCACCACCATCGCCGACGGCTACGGCCAGACCGAGACGGTCAACATCGTCGCGAACTTCCCCGACCAGCCGGTGCGGTTCGGCTCGATGGGCCAGCCGGTGCCGGGATTCGACGTCGACGTGGTCGACGCCGAGGGCCGCATCGTCCCGCGCGGCGAGATCGGCAACATCGCGGTCAGGGTTGCCGAGGGACAGCCGCCGGGGCTGTTCACCGGCTACTACACCGGTGCCGAGCCCGACCGCCGGGCCTTCCGCCACGGCTGGTATTACACCGGCGACACCGCCACGCGCGACGAGGACGGCTATTTCTGGTTCGTCGGCCGCGCCGACGACCTGATCACCTCGGCCGGCTACCGGATCAGCCCGTTCGAGGTGGAAAGCGTCCTTCTGGAACACCCGGCGGTGGCCGAAAGCGCGGTCATCGCCAAGCCCGATTCGCTTCGCGGCGAGATCGTCGTGGCCTATGTGATCCTCGCCAAGGGGCACGCGCCGAGCGAGGCGCTGGCGCTCGACATCCAGGAACACTGCAAGCGCGTGACAGCGCCCTACAAGTATCCCCGCGAGGTGATCTTCGTCGATGCGCTGCCCAAGACGATCTCGGGCAAGATTCGCCGGGTGGAACTGCGCGCGAAGAAGGACGGCTGAGGAACGGCGCAGGCCGCGGCCGGCGCGCTATCCGCGCGCCGGGGCGGCGGCTGCGGCCCAGGCAGCGACGATCTCTCCGCCGCGGCCGAAGCGGAGGGCGATCTGCTCGCGGCTCGCGCCCGCTTCCAGCGCCCGCCAGACGGCGGCGGCCGGCTGGCCCTCGACCCAGGCGACACCTCCCGGCAGGTGCGGCGTGATCAGCACCTCGGCCTCGACGAGCTTTCCGTCCTCCACCACGATTCGGCGGGCGATCCGGTCGCGCGGGGCCCCGGGCTCCAGGGGCAGGTCGTCGGGGAAGGCGGCGCGGCGCGACCAGAACGGCAGATGCGCGCGCCCCGCCTCGCTGCGGATGAAGTCGCGCCCGAGCCGGGCCTGGCGCAGGTAGAGAAGGTCGAGCCGCTGGTTGAGGAAGCGCAGGGCGAGGGCGCGGGTTTCCGCGTCATCGCGCACCTCGAGCATGCGCCGCACCGCGGTCGCGGCGAGCGCCGAGGAGGTGGCGAAGAACATGCCGTGGCCGGAGAGCGGGTCCATCCCCGCCACCGCATCGCCGATGGCGATGACGTCGAGATCGTCGACCGGCAGCGGCAGGACAACGGAGGAATCGCGCACGAGAGGCGTGCCGCGGATGCCGACGACCTCCGGCAGCGGGCCCCCGGCCGCGTCGAGCGCCGCCGCGAGCCGCGCCAGCGGGTCGCGGCCTTCGGAATCGGCGGCATCCTGCGTGAGTTGCACCCAGCCCAGCCCGCCGCCAAGGCTGGCCAGCCACAGCCAGCCATCGTCGAGGGGCAGGACAAAGGCGGCCCGCCCCGTGGCCGGCGCAAGGTCGAGCGCCGCCGCGATCGCCACGGTCGCGGGGCCGCGGGCCGCGTTCGGGCGGCGGCCGAGCGCCTTGCGCCCGCGGGCGTCGAAGACCAGCCTTCCGGCGATCTCCGTTCCGTCGGCCAGCACGGCGCGGCCCGGCAGGGGCTGGCCGGTCGCCGTTATCAGATGTGCCCCGGCCGCTTCGGCGGCGCGGCGCAGGTGGCGGTCCAGCGCGGTCCGCTCCACCACCGTCTCGACATTCTCGCTGTATTCGGAACTGCCCCAGCGGCTCACCCGGGTCAGCCGCCGGGCCTGCATGGCTGCGGCATCGAAAAGCCCGGCCTCGACCAGCCAGTGATGAAGGCGCGGGCCGATCCCCTCCAGCCGGTGGACCGGCGCGTCGGGGTCGATCAGCGCGACCTGGCGCCCGTCGCGCGCGGCGTGCCAGGCGGCGATCGCGCCGGCCGGGCCGCCGCCGGTGATGACAAGATCGAAGTGCCGGGGCATCCCTGGTCTCCTCTTCCCAGCATCCGCGCGCATCCTGCCACAGGATCGCCGATCGGGGCCGGCATAGTTGACATCTTCGGCCATTCTCCGCCGCGCCCGGAGTTTGTCCGGAAATGTCAACTTTGACGGTGCGTCACCTGCTTCACTTCGCCGCAGACCACGCGGCACGAGTCCGCCCAGCCGAAGGAAGCCTGACGCGATGCATCGCCCGACCCTTGCCACCTTGCTGACCACCGCCCTTGCCACATTCGCAGCACCCGCCCTTGCCGCGACCGGCGAGGAGATCGTCGCGACCGTCTGCGGCGCCTGCCACCTGAAGGACGACCAGGGACGGATGTCGCGGATAGACACCAGCCGCCGCACCCCCGAAGGCTGGGAGATGAACACGGTGCGGATGATGCGCAACTACGGGGTCCAGCTCAGCGACGAGGATTTCGTCACCGTGGTGCGCCACCTTGCCGACACGCGTGGCCTGTCGATCGCGGAAACCGACGGGTTCCGCTATATCCTGGAACGCGAGCCGCTGGCCGACGACCACGGCCCCGACGACCTGATGACCCAGACCTGCGGGCGCTGCCATTCCTATGCCCGCGTCGCGCTCCAGCGGCGGACGCCGGAGGACTGGAAGAAGCTCCTGCACTTCCACCTCGGCCAGTTCCCCTCGCTGGAATATCAGGCGCTGGCGCGCGACCGCGACTGGTGGGGGATCGCCCAGGGCGACGTGCTGAAGCAGTTGACCGAGCGCTATGTGCTTGGCGACCCGCCCGCGAAGGCCGATGCCGACCTTTCCGGCGAATGGCGCATCGCCGGCCGCCAGCCGGGACGCGGCGCCTATGACGGCACGCTGACGATCGAGCGCGACGGCGAGGGCTACAGGGTCACGCAGATGCTGGCCTTCGCCGACGGGCAAAGCGAGACGCGCAGCGGCGCGGCCTATCTCTACGGCGCCGGGGAATGGCGCGCGACGATGACCTCGGGCGAGACCGAACTGCACGAGGTGATGGCGCTGCGCGAGGACGGGTCGCTGGAGGGGCGCTGGTTCCATTCCGACCAGACCGCGCTCGGCGGGCGCATCCATGCGGTGCGCACCGACGCCGCGCCGCAGATCCTCGCCGTGGCGCCGGACCATGTCCGCGCCGGCGAGACGGTCGAGGTGCGGGTTTCGGGCGTCGGCCTTTCGGGGGATGTCACGCTGCCCGCGGGACTTACCGCCGAGACGGTGTCCAGCGATGCGGGCGCGGTGGTGCTGAAGGTGACGGCGGCCGCCGATGCCGCGGCCGGGCGCGGTGCGGTCGGCGTGGGCGCGGCCTCGCTCGACGCGGCACTCGGGGTCTACGCCACGCTCGACCGGGTGTCGGTGGAGCCCGCCGTGACCTATTCGCGGATCGGCGACAACGGCGGGCCGATCGCCAAGCAGCCGGCCGCCTTCGATGCGATCGGCTGGCTGAACGGGCCGGACGGGCAGCCGGAGACCGGCGACGACATCCGCATCGGCGCGCTTGCCGCCGAATGGACGGTGGACAATTTCGACGCGGCCGCAGCGGCCGCGGAGGACGCGAAATTCGCCGGCCAGATCGGCCTCTCGGGCATCTTCGAGCCCGCCGGCGCCGGCCCGAACCCCGAACGGGTGATGAGCACCAACAATGCCGGCAATCTCAGCGTCATCGCCACGGTAAAGGACGGCGACCGGACGCTGGAGGGCAGGGGGCACCTCTACGCCACCGTGCAGCGCTTCGTCGACACGCCGATCCGCTGAGGGGGGCACGATGGGCGCGCTCACCTTCATCCGTCACAATGCCCATCGCGTGGACGTGGACGGCCACGCGATGCTGATGCATGTGCCGACGACCAGCCTCTTCGAGATGGACGAGGTCTCCCGCGCGGTCTACGACCTCTTCCGCCGCGCGGGCTCGGCCGATGCCGGGACGCTCCGGGCCGAGCTTGGCGACCGGTTCGCGCCGCAGACACTGGCCGACTGCCTGCAGAGTCTGGTCAGCCTCGACATCCTGCGCGACGCCGCGGCGCCGGAAACCCCGATCCGGGTGCAGAAGGTCGAGGACATCCCGCTGTCGACGATCATCCTGAACGTCAACACCGGCTGCAACCTCGCCTGCACCTACTGCTACAAGGAAGACCTGACGACGCCCGCGAAGGGCGAGAAGATGGACTTCGCCACCGCGCGGGCGGCGATCGACCTGCTGTTCGCGCAGGCCGCCTCGCGCGACCGGGTCAACGTGGTGTTCTTCGGCGGCGAGCCCCTGACCAACATGCCGCTGATCCGGCAGGCGGCGGACCATGCCGAGGCCCGCGCGGCCGAGACCGGCAAGACGGTGGATTTCTCGCTGACCACCAACGCCACGCTCCTGACCGAGGAGATTGTTGACTGGCTCGACGCGCACCGCTTCGGGCTGACCGTCAGCATGGACGGGCCGCGCGCGATGCACGACCAGAACCGCCGCACCGTGGGCGGGCGCGGCACCTATGACGTGGTGGCGGCCAAGGTGCGGATGCTGCTCGCCCGCTACCGCTCGCGCCCCGTGGGCGCGCGGGTGACGCTGACCGCCGGCGTCACCGACGTGCTGGCGATCCACGACCACCTGATCAACGACCTGGGCTTCGCCGAAGTGGGCTTCGGCCCGGCGACCTCGGGGCCGATCGCGGTCTTCAACCTTCAGCCCGAGATGCTGAAATCGGTGTTCGAGGACATGAAGGTGCTGGGCCGGCGCTATGTCGAGGCGGCGATCCGCGGCGAGAACATCGGTTTCTCCAACATGCACCAGTTGCTGACCGACATCGCGCAGGGGATGAAGAAGGCGGTGCCCTGCGGCGCGGGGCTCGGCCTGCTGGCGGTGGACAAGGCGGGTGATCTGCATCTCTGTCACCGCTTCGTCGGCTCCAGCCAGCCGACCTACGGCAACGTCACCACCGGGATCGACGTGCCGAAGCTCGCCGCTTTCGTCGAGGGCGCGCAGGACCGCAGCGGCTTCGGCTGCAAGACCTGCCGGATCCGGTCGATCTGCGCCGGCGGCTGCTATCACGAAAGCTATGCGCGCCAGGGCGATCCCTTCGCCCCGGTCTATCACTACTGCGACCTGCTGCGCGACTGGGTGGATTTCGGCATCGAGGCCTATACCCGGATCATGCAGGCCAACCCGTCGTTTTTCCGTCGCCATCTGACGCCAAGGAGAGCCGCCTGATGAAACATCTCACCCCCGCCAACGCCAAGGCCGCGCAGTTTTCCGAAGCCGCCGCCGAAGGCCGGGAGGACGAAGTCGTCGCCATGAACTCGATGGTCGGCTGCACGACCTCGTTCGATCCCGGCTGGGAGGTCGATGCCTTCGGCGGCGTCGGCAACCTCTGCCAGCCGATGGAGGCCGACCTCTACGGCTGCGCCGACCCGTGCTGGTGGCCCGCTCAGGTCGCCGACACGATGAACACCTACCCGGACTGGTCGAACGATGCCTCCGATGTCTACAACGACTGGCGCCAGCTCCAGTCCGTCTTCCCCAAGAGCAAGGTGTGATGCCATGACGATCCGTCCCACGACAACCGCCGTGGCCGCGCTGGCGCTCGGCCTGTCGGCGGCCCTGCCCGCCGCCGCCAAGGACTACCTGATGGTGCCCGCGCGGCCCGACAAGCTGGTGATCGTCGATGCCGCGGCGATGGCGATCGACAAGGTGATCCAGCTCGAGGATGCCGGGCCGCTGCCGCAGACGCCGGTGGTGAACCGCGACGGCACCCGCGCCTATGTGATGATGAACATGCTGGAGAGCATCGCCATCGTCGATCTGGTGGAAGGCAAGACCATCGGCCGGATCGAGATGAGCGGCACCGAGGAGCGGGTGAAGGGCATGTTCGGCATGGACCTGTCGCCCGACGGCCAGACGCTCGTCGTCTACCAGAGCCCGGTGAAGATGCTGGCCGACGAGTTCCAGGTGCAGCCGACGCGGCTGGCCTTTTACGATGCCGGGACCGGCGCGCTGAAGTCGACCGCCGAGGTGCCGCGGCAGATCACGCTGGTGGCCTGGTCGAAGGACGGCAGCAAGATCTACGGGATGGGGCGCAAGATGTATGTCTTCGACGCCACCGGCAAGCAGATCGAGGAAAAGCCGATCCACGGCTGGGAGGTGGAGACCTACGCCCAGCCCGACGTGCTCGATGTCTGGTCGCAGTTCGAGCAGTCGGGCGTGATCGCGACGCCCTATTACACCGCGCGGCTCGACGGCGCGCCCGACGACCCGGAGACCTACCGCACCGGAATCCTGACCCAGGATCTGGACAGCGGCGAGATGCTGATGCGCGATGTCGAGGCGACCGACATCTTCTATTTCTCCACCGCCGCCAGCCCGACCGACAAGAACCGCGTCTTCGGCGCCTACAACTTCCTGTCGAGCTTCGACATGGAGGCGGGCAAGCCGCTGAAGCGGGTGCCGCTGCCGCACAGCTACTATTCGGTCAACGTCTCCTCCGACGGCAGGACGGTGTATCTCGGCGGCGCGATGTCGGACGTGTCGGCCTATGACGCCGAGACGCTGGAGAAGACGGGCGAGGTGCAGATGCCCGGCGGCGCCTCGATCTCGCTGGCCTCGGTCCGGATGTTCCAGCGGCAGGACTGAGGGCATGGCGCGGGCGCCCCTGATCGGGATCGTCGACAGCGGCGGTGCCGCGGACGAGATGGCAGGGGCGCGCGCCTTCCATGCCGGGGGGGACGGGCCGGCCGGGCCGGACCGCCTCGGCCACGGCACGGCGGTCGCCGCCGTGCTGCGCCGGGCCGCGCCGCAGGCCCGGCTTCGCCATGCCCAGGTCTTCGATGCCGGCCCGGTGACGAGTGCGGACCGGGTGGCGCGGGCGGTGCTCTGGCTGGCGGGCGAGGCCGACATCATCCTGCTGAGCCTCGGGCTCTCCGCCGACCGCAGCGTGCTGCGCGAGGCCTGCGCGGCGGC
>JBDHSQ010000071.1:0-18375 GCA_039808285.1 Paracoccaceae bacterium | reverse complement strand
CGGCCGCTGCCGCGGGCGCGGGATCGGGGCGCGTTGCCCCGGCCGCGGCCGGGGCGGCCTTCGCCGCAGGCTGGGCGGGTTTCGCCGCCGCCGCGGCGGGCTTCGTTTCCACCTTGGGCTCGGGATCGGCCTTGGCCTTCACCGGGTCGGGCGCGCCCCCCACCCGGTTCGACAGGCCGAGGCGGTGAACCTTGCCGATGACGGCATTGCGCGTCACCCCGCCCAGTTCCTTGGCGATCTGGCTTGCCGACTGGCCCTCGGCCCACATCTTCTTCAGCGTCTCGACGCGCTCGTCGGTCCAGGACATGATCGTTCCTCGGGTTCCCGGGGCCATCGCCCCTCGGGGGCGCGCGGGCGGTCCGGCAGTCGGCTTGGCCGCATTCTAGCGGCGACGCGCCGAGATACAAGGGAAGGCAACGCGAGGCAAGGGTCGCGCCACACCCGATTGCCGGTGGACAGTGCCGGCGATTCCGGCTAGAGCCACGCCATGACGCACCGGACCCGCATCCTCGCCCGTCCCCGACGCCGCCGCACCCGCGCCTGACGTCTCTCCGCTGGCGCCCCTCCCGCTGCCCTGTGCCGGCACCGTCCTCCGCGCCCCGCGTCAGACCCCTCGGATCGTTGACATGCAAGCGCCCATGAGGCACCCCTTGGCCTTCCCTTACGGAGTTCATCCATGATCCCGTCGCTCCTGCCCACCTACAACCGCGCGCCCCTGGCCTTCGTGCGGGGCGAAGGCTCCTGGCTCGTGGCCGAGGACGGCAGCCGGTATCTCGACCTCGGCGCGGGGATCGCGGTCAACGCGCTCGGCCACGCCAACCCCGCGCTGGTCGCGGCGCTGACCGAACAGGCGGGACGGGTCTGGCATGTCTCCAACGTCTACCGCATTCCCGAGCAGGAACGGCTTGCCGAGATGCTGGTGGAGAAAACCTTCGCCGATACGGTGTTCTTCACCAACTCCGGCACCGAGGCGGCCGAACTCGCGATCAAGATGGCGCGGAAATACTGGCACGAGAAGGGCCAGCCCGAAAGGATCGAGATCCTGACCTTCGAGGGCGCCTTCCACGGCCGTTCCACCGGCGCCATCGCTGCGGCCGGGTCGGAGAAGATGGTCAAGGGCTACGGCCCGCTGATGCCCGGCTTCCACGCGCTCCCCTGGGGCGACATCGCCGCGATGAAGGCCGCGATCACCGACCGGACCGCGGCGGTGATGATCGAACCGATCCAGGGCGAGGGCGGCATCCGGCCCTTGCCGGACGAGGATCTGAAGGCGATCCGCGCGCTCTGCGACGGCACCGGCGCGCTTCTCATCCTCGACGAGGTGCAATGCGGCATGGGCCGCACCGGGCGGCTCTTCGCCCATGAATGGACGGGCATCACGCCCGACATCCTGATGGTGGCCAAGGGTATCGGCGGGGGCTTTCCCCTCGGCGCGGTGCTCGCGACCGAAGCGGCGGCGGCGGCGATGACGGCGGGCAGCCACGGCTCCACCTACGGCGGCAACCCGCTCGCCTGCGCGGTGGGCGCGCGCGTGCTCGAGATCGTCTCCGATCCCGCCTTCCTCGCGTCGGTGAACCGCAAGGCGGGGCTTCTCCGCCAGAAGCTCGAGGCGCTCGTGGCCGCCCACCCGGCGATTTTCGAGCTTGTCCGCGGCCAGGGGCTCATGCTGGGGCTCCGCTGCCGCGTCGCGCCCGCCGACGTGGTTGCGGCGGGCTATGCGCGGCACGTGCTGACGGTGGCCGCGGCCGACAACACGCTGCGCCTGCTGCCGCCGCTGACGATCACCGAGGAGGAGATCGCCGAGGCCGTCCGCCGTCTCGACGCCGCCGCCGCGGCGCTCGAAACGGCGCCCGCCGCTTCTTCCGTTTGAAACTATCCCCGGGGGTCCGGGGGCAGGCAGCCCCCGGCCGCGTCCGGGCCAGCGAGAGACCGATGCAGAGCTTTCTCGACATCCACAAGACCGACGCCGCCGCGCTTCGCGCCATCATCGACCAGGCGCGCGCGATGAAGGCCGCCCGCAACGGCCGCCCGAAGGGCACCCCCGACGACGACCAGCCGCTCGAGGGCCGCATGATCGCGCTCATCTTCGAGAAGCCCTCGACCCGGACGCGAATTTCCTTCGATGTCGGCGCACGGCAGATGGGGGCGGAGACGATGGTGCTCTCGGGCGCCGACATGCAGCTCGGCCACGGCGAGACCATCGCCGACACCGCGCGGGTGCTGTCGCGCTACGTCGACCTGATCATGATCCGCACCTTCGAGGAGCAGACGCTGCTGGAGATGGCGGAATACGCCAGCGTGCCGGTGATCAACGGGCTGACCAACCGCACCCATCCCTGCCAGATCATGGCCGACGTGATGACCTACGAGGAGCACCGCGGGCCGATCGCCGGGCGCAAGGTGGTCTGGTCGGGCGACGGCAACAACGTCTTCGCGAGCCTCGCCCATGCGAGCGCCCAGTTCGGCTTCGACCTCACCTTCACCGGGCCCGAGACGCTCGACCCCGAGCGCGCCTGGCTCGACTTCGCCGCGGCGAAGGGCCATCCGGTCACCATCGACCGCAATCCGGAACGGGCGGTCGTCGGCGCCGATCTGGTCGTCACCGACACCTGGGTCAGCATGCACGACCCGCAGTCGGCGCGCGAGCGGCGGCACAACCAGCTCCGCCCCTACCAGGTCAACGACCACCTGATGGGCCTGGCGAAACCGGATGCGCTCTTCATGCACTGCCTGCCTGCGCACCGCGACGACGAGGCGACGAGCGCGGTGATGGACGGGCCGCATTCGGTGATCTGGGACGAGGCGGAAAACCGGCTCCATGCCCAGAAGGCGGTGATGCGCTGGTGCCTCGGGGTATGAGGTCAGACGGGAGGATGGTTCCTCCAGCCGGGATCGCCCCATTGCTGCTCGGGGGGGGCAGGACGTCGTGGTCCGGGTCGCCCCAGAGTCGCCACGGTTCCACCGGTGCGCCGGCGGGGAACGGATCCGGCGGCCCGTCGGGATGCGGGCGCCATCCCCGGCGAGACAGGTAGCCGTCGACGTGCTGGCGGCTGCCGTCCGGAAGCAGCCGGTAGAAGATCGGTGAGGGCGGCAGGTGGATCACCCATTCATCCATCACCCGGCCCCGGTGGATGTCGAACTGCCTCTGCCGTTCGGTATCCTGCTGGCCGATTCCGTGAATCAGGCTGTATGACCGCAGCCGCCCGTCGGGGCAATGCAGCGTGTCGCTGAACCAGGTGGCCGCGATCGGCCCCTTGCGGTGCGGAAGGAAGGTTTCCAGCGTCGCCCGGACGACCTCGCCCCCGAACTCGATCCAGGCGTCCACATCCTTCAGCCAGAGCATCCCGTCGCGGATTTCCCATAGCGCGACATAACCGCGGTAGTTGGCGGTCGACCATTTGGCCATGACGGGCCGCAGCCGCTTCGGCAGCCGGGCGAGGTAGGGTTCGAGCGGGAAGTCGGCGAGCGAGAGATACTGCCCGCGGACAAGAAGCATATCTGTGGCTTGGACGGTCATCGGCGCTCGCGATTCGGGAGAGGGTGCAGGCCGGCTCGCGGCCTATCACAGACTACCACGGCAGGGGGGGTGGCGCCTAGGAGAATCCGCCCCGCCCCGCCTCTTTGCATGATATATTAATTGATTAATATCAACATGTTGGGTGCCGATGCCACAGGCAACCAGGCGTCGCCGGCGGAGGCCGCGGGATGGCGGCCCGACGGGCTCCGATCCGCCGTTGCGGGTGGCCGATGCGCCCGCGCGAGAGCCCTTTCGAGGGGGGAGTGGGTCGCCCTTCCGCCGGTCATTCCGGCTTCGGATCGGGCTGACCCGGCGACGCGGGACAGCGCGAGGAGCCGGGCCGGAACTTCGCGCCGGCCCCGATCCGCTTGACCCGGGAGCCTTCCGGACTGTGTCGCACCCGCCTCCGGCGCGACGTATTCGGCAACGAAGGAGCCGGCAGGCCGGGCGCGGTCCTTGGCCCCGGCGGCAAGTCCGCCTAAGCTCGCGCGAGAACCTGCGGGGGGAGGACGGCGTGATGGCAAGCGGCAGGCAGGAGAACCTGACGGACCTCGCCGATCGCTACGGGTCGGACAAGGGTTCGGCCAAGCACCGCTATACCGAGCTCTACCACATGCTGTTCCATCCCTACCGGAACCGCGCGATCCGCTTTCTGGAGATGGGGTTGCAGATCGGCGGGCCGGAGCACGGGGTCTCGGCCGACCGCCCGACGACCGATCTGCCCTCGGTGCGGATGTGGCTGGAGTTCTTTCCCAGGGCGCGTGTCCACGGCCTCGATGTCTCGGACTTCTCCTGGTTCGGGGCGGACCGCTTCACCTTTCACAGATGCGACATGGACATCCGGGAGGACATCGCCCGGGCGGCGGCGGACATGCCGGATTTCGACATCATCCTCGACGACGCGAGCCATGCCTCGCACCATCAGCAGAACGCTTTCCTGGAGCTTTTCCCCAAGCTCCGGCCCGGCGGACTCTACATCATCGAAGACCTGCGCTGGCAGCCCGAGGCCTACGAAAAGCATGACATCACCAAGACCGCCGATCTCTTCCGGTCGTTCTCGCAGACGCGCGCCTTCCGGCACGCCGACCCCGCCACGGAAGCGGAGTTCACCACGCTCGCGCCCGCGATCTCGGGCTGCTTTCTCTTCCCGGTCCGTTACGACAGGACGCGCCGCGACCAGGTCGCGGTGATCCACAAGCGCTGAGGATCAGGTGCCGCGCGGCTTGGCGCGGAGTGTCGGCTGGTGCGCGGTCGGATCCTCGGGCCAGGGATGCCTCGGATATTGCCCGCGCATGTCCTTGCGGACATCGGCGTAACTCGTCGCCCAGAAGCCCGGCAGGTCGAGCGTGGTCTGCACCGGGCGGTTCGCCGGCGACAGGAGCGTGATCCGCAGGGGCAGGCGGCGCGGTCCTACCACGGGATGCGAGGTCACGCCGAAAAGCTCCTGAAGACGCAGGGAAATCGACGGGTGGTCACCCTCGTAGTCGATCGCAATCTGGCGGCCGAGAGGGGTGGTGAAATGGGCGGGCGCGAGCCGGTCGAGCGCCTGCTGCTGCTCCCTTGCGAGCCGCTGGCGCAATGGCTCGGCGAGGTCGAGCGCGCGCAGATCGGCCAGCGTCCGCCTTCCGGCGAGATGGGGCAGGAGCCAGTCCTCCGCCTGTGACATCAGCGCCGCATCCGAGACGTCGGGCATCTCCGCCCCCTCTGCGCGCAGAAGCGCGATGCGGGCGCGCAGCCGCCGCGCCGCCTCGCTCCAGTTGAGGCCGGTCTGGCGCAGCCCGTCGAGCGCGGCGCGGGCGAGCGCCTCGGTCGGCGCCTCCGGCCAGGGCCGGTCGCCGAGCACCAGCGCGCCGAGCCGCTCCTGCTGCCGGGCGATCACCCGGCCCTCGCGGGCGGACCATTCGACGGTGCCGGCCCAGCCGATGCGGTCGCCGCAGAGGCGGCGGAGCGCGGGCTCGGAAAGCCCGATCCCCTGCCGCACCTTCGCCTCGCGCGGGTCGCCGTCGAGGTCGGTGGCGACGATCAGCCTTTCGCGGCCGAGCGGATCGCCCTCCGCCACGATGGCGCCCTTGCCGCCCGACAGCACGTAGCGCGGCGCCTCGCCCTTGCGGCGCAGCCCGATGCGGTCCGGGTAGGCCAGTGCCGCCATCTCGGCCGGCGTGAAGCGCCCCTCCACCGGCGCGACCATCCGCGCAAGGCGCCTCGCCTCGGCGCGTATGCGCTCCACCGTGGCGCGGTCCGCCCGGTCAGGATGTTCGGTCTCGTAACGCCCCGGGTCGCGGATCGCGGCAAGCCGCAGGCCGAGGTCGGCGGGCGCGCCGCGCAGGGGATCGCGGTCGGCCAGAAGGGCGGCGAGCGGCGCGGCCTCCGGCCCCGCCGTCACCAGCATGTGGCCGAGCCGGGGATGGAGCGGCAGCGCCGCGAGCGCGCGGCCATGCGCGGTGATCCGGCCCTGCGCGTCGAGCGCGCCGAGGCCGGCGAGCAGCGCCCGCGCCTCGGCCAGCGCCGGGGCAGGGGGCGGGGTGAGGAAGGCGAGGTCCGCGCCGTCCGAGCCCCAGAGCGCCAGTTCGAGCGCGAGCCCGGCCAGGTCGGCGGCGGCGATCTCCGGCGGCGGGAAGGGGGCGAGCCCGCCCTCCTCGCCGCGGGTCCACATCCGGTAGCAGATGCCCTCCGCTACCCGTCCGGCGCGGCCGCGGCGCTGTTCGGCCTCGGCCCTGGTCACCCGCTCGGTCACCAGCCGGGCCATGCCGGAGCCCGGATCGAACCGCGCACGGCGGGCACGGCCCGCGTCCACCACCACGCGGATGTCCTCGATCGTCAGCGAGGTCTCGGCGATCGCGGTGGCGAGCACGACCTTGCGCCCCTCGCGCGCCGGAAGGATCGCCGCGCGCTGGGCGGCGAAGTCCATCGCGCCGAAAAGCGGGCGGAGCACGCAGCCCGCAGGCAGACGGCCGGCCAGCAACGCCTCCACCCGGCGGATCTCGCCCTCTCCGGGCAGGAAGACGAGGATGCCGCCCGCCGTCTCCTCCGCCGCGGCGCGGACGAGGTTCGCCGCCGCGGCCTCGAAGCGCAGCGAGGGATCGACCGCGCGGGGGAGCCAGCGCGTCTCCACCGGGAAGGCCCGGCCCGCCGAGGTCACGACGGGGGCGGCGCCGAGCAGCGCCGCTACGGGTTCGGCGTCGAGCGTGGCCGACATGACGAGGATCAGGAGGTCGGGGCGGAGCGCGCCGCGCACCTCCCAGGAAAGCGCGAGGCCAAGATCGGCGTTCAGCGAGCGTTCGTGGAACTCGTCGAAGATCACCGCGCCGATGCCGGAAAGCTCCGGGTCGGACTGCAACATCCGCGTGAGGATGCCCTCGGTCACCACCTCGATCCGGGTCTCCCGCGACACCTTCGCCTCGCCGCGGATGCGGTATCCGACGGTCCGGCCGACCGGTTCGCCCAGCGTCTCGGCCATCCGCTCGGCCGCGGCGCGGGCGGCAAGCCGGCGCGGCTCCAGCATGACGATGCGGCCCGCCACGAGCTCCGCGTCAAGAAGCGCGAGCGGCACCCGCGTGGTCTTGCCCGCGCCGGGCGGCGCCTGCAACACCGCACGGCCCGCGCCCTTCAGCGCGGCGATCAGCGCGGGAAGCGCCCCGTCTATCGGCAAACGGTCTATGGGCAACGGGTCCGGCACATCCGGCTTATCGCCGAGTGAGCCGGCCTTTTCCATAGATCGTGTCCATCGCGATTTCCGTGACCCGCAAGCGGCCGTCGGGAAGGGGCGCATAGGTCATGCTGAACGGGAAGCGGCTCTTGTCGGCCATTTCCTCGGCGGAAAACCCTTCGAGACGGCGGTATTCGCCGGTGCAGGTCAGCCCGCCGCCGGCCGCGGGCTTCGGATCGGCCAGCACCACCTGGCTGCGCCGGCGCCCGTCGAACATCACCAGCCTCACCTTGCACGCCTCTTCCGGCGCCACGTCGCGCAGCGCGGCATAGGCGGCGGTCAGCGGGTCGACCGTGCCGCCCTGCGTCGCCGGGTCGAGATCGCCGGGGCGAGGCGGTTTCGGCGGGTTGTAGACCTTCACCTGCGGCACCCCCGCCCGGTAGTCCATCACCGACTGCGACTGGCGCTTGCCGGTGTCGGCGTCCTCCTCGTAGCGCGCGGGGGTGAAGCGGCCGTTCGAATGACTGCCGCGGGCGCGCGCGTCGTAGCGCACCTTGCGCACGAGGGCCACGAGCCCGCCGCTTTTCAGCACGCCCGAGGCGGCATAGCTCTTCCCCTCGATCTTCCCCGAAACCGACAGCGTGCCGGTGTAGAGACCCCGGAGCGTCAGGTCGAAGACGGCACTGTCCTGCTGGTCGGCCGTGGCGCCGCCTGCCGCAAGAAGGACCGCCAGCGTGGCGGCGACACGGGTAAGGATCGTCATGGCACTGCTCGCTCTTTCTCGCCTCTGCTCTGGACATCGGCCCGCCGAAGCAGGCAGAAAAACCGCCGGGAGGTCAACTCACTTCCCTGTTTGCCCAGCGAAAGGCCGCCACTTGCGTAACATGGACATGAACGAGCTTGCCGGACGCGTGGCCGCGGGTGACCGCCGGGCGCTGGCGCGCGCGATCACGCTTGTCGAAAGCGCGCGCGCCGACCATCGCGCCCAGGCGGTGGAGCTTCTGGAGGCGGTGGGGACCGGGCGGCAGGCGCTCAGGATCGGGCTTTCCGGCACGCCGGGGGTGGGCAAGTCGAGCTTCATCGAGGCGTTCGGCAAGATGCTGACGGGGCAGGGGCTGCGCGTCGCGGTGCTTGCCGTCGATCCGTCCTCGGCCCGCTCGGGCGGGTCGATCCTTGGCGACAAGACGCGGATGGAGCGGCTGTCGCGCGATCCGCGCGCCTTCATCCGCCCGTCGCCCAGCCAGGCCCAGATGGGCGGCGTCGCACGGCGCACGCGCGAAGCGGTGGCGCTCTGCGAGGCGGCGGGCTTCGACGTGGTGCTGATCGAGACGGTGGGCGTGGGCCAGTCTGAGGTGATGGTGGCCGAGATGGCCGATCTCTTCGTCCTCCTCCTCGCCCCGGCGGGGGGCGACGAGTTGCAGGGGGTCAAGCGCGGCATCATGGAGATGGCCGACCTCATCCTCGTCAACAAGGCGGACGGGGAACTGATGTCGCTGGCCCGGCGCACCCGGGCCGATTATTCCGGGGCGCTCAGGCTCCTGCGCAAGCGGCCGCAGGATCCGGAGGGCTTTCCCAGGGCGCTCTGCGTCTCTGCCGCCGAGGAGACGGGGCTTGCCGAGGCCTGGGAGGAGATGCAGGCGCTTGCGGCGTGGCGCCGCGCGGCCGGACATTTCGACGCCCGCCGGGCCGAGCAGGCGCGCCGTTGGTTCGAGGAGGAGGTCCGCCAGGGGCTTCTGGCGCGGCTCACGGCCGATCCGGCGATCCGGGACCGGATGGAGGTGCTGGGCGCGGCCGTCGCGGCGGGCAGGACCGCGCCCGGAAAGGCCGCGGCAGAGGTTCTGGGCGAACTCGGCCGCCAATGATGGCGGGCGTCAGTCATCGAACAGGCCGATGTCCCGCTTGAGGTAGTCCGGCATGTGGGCGAGGTCGATCCGCAGCCGCCGCTTGACCTCCCTGATATCGTGGGAACAGGTGCTCTTGCGGCCGAAGAGCCTGACAAAGAAAGATTCCATTGCCCGAACGGGCAGTGCATGCGCCTGCATGGCTTGTCTCCTGTGGCGGGTCTGGTGAAGATGATTCTGACCGAATCCGGCCGCCGTGACCAATCGAACCTCGGATGCCAGGCATAAGGAAAATCTATGCCTCCGATCACGCCCCAACCGCTGCCGCCGCTGCCCGCCGTCCGCGTGTTCGAAGCCGCCGCGCGTCACGGAAGCTTCACCCGTGCCGGCGAGGAACTCGGGATGACGCAGGCAGCGGTCAGCTATCAGATCAGGCTTCTGGAAGACCGTGTCGGCCTGCCGCTGTTCCGGCGCGGGGCACGCGGTGTCGCACTGACCGCCGACGGTGCCCGGCTCGCCGAACGCGCCGGCGAAGCGCTCGAGATCCTGCGCCAGGCCTTCGCCGAAATCCGCCGGGAGGGCGACGAGACGCTGGTGATCAGCGCGCTCGCCACCTTCGCCGCGCATCTGCTGGCGCCGCGGCTCGGCCATTTCCAGATCGCCCACCCCGAGGTCACCACCCGGGTCGAGGTCGATCACCGGCTGGCGGACCTCTTGGCCGGCGAGGCGAGCGTGGCGATCCGCGCGGGGCTCGGTGCGTGGCCGGGGCTCGGGGCCGACTTCCTGATGCCGGTCCGCTACACGCCGATGCTGAGCCCGGCCTTTGTCGCCCGCCACGGGTTGCCCGCGGCCCCGGCGGCGCTGCGCGACCTGCCGCTGGTCGATCCCGACGATCCGGGCTGGGCGCAATGGTTCGCCGCCGCCGGGGTGACGGCCCCGAATCCCGTGCAGGGGACGCGCAGCAACCTCGGCACCCAGTTGCTCGCCGCGCAGGCGGTGATCGCCGGGCAGGGGGCGGGGCTGCTGACGCCGGTCTATTTCCGCGACCAGCTCGCGCGGGGCGAGTTGATCCAGCCCTTCGACATCCTCGCCGCGGACGCGATCTCGATCTGGCTGGTCTATCCGGAGCGGCGGCGCAACGCACCGGCAATCCGTGCGTTCCGCGCCTGGCTCCTGGCCGAGATGCGGACTCTGGGCGAAGGGGACGACCCGGCGGCCGACGTCAGATCTTCATCTTCTTGAACACCGGCTCGGGGATGTGGCGGATGATCAGCATGATCCAGCGCCAGAAGAAGGGCGTGTAGATCACGTTGCGTTTCCTGCGCACGGCCTTTACGAGATCGGCGGCGACCGCCTCGGGGCTGGCGACGAGGAAGAGGCCGGGCAGGCCCCAGGTCATCGCGGTGTCGACGAAGCCGGGCTTGACCGTCACCACATGGCCGCCCGCCCGCGTGAGCCGGTTCCTGAGGCCGGAGAGATAGGTGGCGAACCCCGCCTTGGCGGCGCCATAGACGTAGTTGCCGAGCCGGCCGCGGTCGCCCGCGACCGATCCGACGCCGACGACCGTGCCGCCACCGCGCGCCTCCATCACCGGCGCGAGCATCTGAAGGAACCGGGCGGGGCCGGTGAAGCTGTCGGCCACCACCCCGTCGATCAGCGCAGGATCGCGGTCGATCGCCGCCTGCTCCGGCATCGAGCCGACGAAGACGGCGGCGTTCAACTCGCCCTCCTCCGCCTCCAGCCGTTCGATGATCGGGCCGAAGGTCGCAGGCTCGCGGGAATCGAAGGCGGCCGCTTCGGCCAGCCTCGCCCCGCGCAGCCGGCAGTCGGCGGCAAGGGCCGCCAGTTCTTCGCAATCGCGCCCGGCAAGAAGCACGCAAGCGCCCTCCGCCGCTACGGCCCGGGCGAAGGCGCGCGCCATCGAGGAGGTCGCGCCGAGAATGATCCAGGTCGAGTTCATCGGGCGCTCCTGAGGCTGAGGCGGCGGACGAGGTCGGTGGCGAGGCGGGCGGAGGGGTCGGCCTTCGCCACTTCCTCCTGCCAGTCGGTCAGGTCGGGATACATGGCGCGGATCGAGGTTCCCTGCGCCAGGCTGTCCTTGGCGAAATAGAGCCGCCCGCCGGCGTCCGCGGCGCGATCCTCGAGCCGCCGGATCAGCTCGCGCGCCTCGGCCCGGTTGGGAAAATCGACCGCCAGCGTATAGCCTTCCATCGGGAAGCTCAGGTGGCCGGCGCGCCCCGGCCCCATCCGCTTCAGCACCGCGAGCGGCGAGGCGAGGCCGGAGGCGGCGATGGTTTCCAGCATGTCGCGAAGCGCAGGCGCTGCCTCCAGCGGCACGACGCACTGGAACTGGTGAAAGCCCCGCTTGCCGTAGAGCCGGTTCCAGTCGTGGATCCTGTCGAGCGGGAAGAAGAAGTCGCCGATCGGCTTCACCACCGTGCGCCCCGAGGGGGGCACGCGGCGGTAGTAGGCGGCGTTGAAGGCGCGCACCACCGGACCGGCGAGCGCGAAATGCGGCGCGTCGAGCGGCACCTTGCGGTTCCGGACCCGCTTCGGCATCAGCCCCGATCCGGTCTCGCCCTCCTCGAGGATGCCGCGGCCGAGCGCCCCGCCGGTGGCGGTGGCGTCGATCCAGCCCACGGTATAGGTCGCCTCGGAGGCGTCGAGGCGCGCGACATGTTCGTCCCAGTCCTCCACCCGCCGTTCGGTCACGACCATGACGTCGCCCTTGCAGGGGTGGAGCCTCAGCTTCGCCCGCGTGATCACCCCGGTCTGGCCGAGCCCGCCGGCGGTGGCGCGGAAGAGGTCGGGCGTGGCCTCGGGGGTGACCTCCACCGGGCCCGCGGCGGTGATCAGGGTGAAGCCCGCGACATGCTGGCAGAAGGATCCGGCATGGTGGTGGTTCTTGCCGTGCACGTCCTGGCCGATGCAGCCGCCCACCGTGGCGAATCCCGTGCCCGGCATCACCGCGGGCAGCCAGCCCTTCGGCCCGAAGGCGGCGGCGATCTCGCCCACGCGCGCGCCCGCCTCGACCTCCAGCACCCCGGTCGCGGGATCGAAGGACAGCATCCGGTCGAGCCGCGTCATCTCGATGACCCGGCCGCCGTCGTTCAGCGCCGCGTCGCCGTAGCTGCGGCGCATGCCGATGGCGGGGGCGAGCCCCGCCGCCAGAATATCGTCAAGCGCACGGCGCCGTTCGGGGCGGGCGATCTCGCCCTTCGCGTGCAGCGCGCGACCCCAGCCGGTGTAATCAGCGGTCTTCCAGAGCATCTCTATCCCTCAAGGAAAGCCGTTCCGCGACCGGGAACACGGCCATGCCGATCCCCAGCGCGAACCAGAGTGTCGTGACGCGGATGATGACGGTCGCGGGCACCGAGACCTCCATCGGCACGCCGTCGAGCGCGAGAAGCGCGATCATCGCCGCCTCGGCCCCGCCGACGCCGCCCGGCGCGCCGGTCAACCCGCCCGCGAGCGTGGCGAAGACGAAGACGGCGACGGCCTTCACCAGGCCGATGTCGGTCCCCATCCAGCCGAGGAGAAGGTGGAAGGCATAGCCTTCTGCAAGCCAGCCGGTGACACCGAGCGCAAGCGCGGGAACCATCGTCCGGGGGCCGGCGAAGCGTTCCAGCGAACGGGCGGCGGCGCGCAGCCGGCCGAAGAGGCGCGGCGCCCGGCCCACCGCGCGGTGCATCTGCGTCACCAACCAGGCGAGAAGCCGGGGATGCGTCGCCACGAAGGCCGCCGCAAGGGCGAGAACGGCAACCGGCACGGCGCCCCTCACGCCGGTCGTCGCCAGCGCCACCGAAAGCCCCAGGATGATCGCCATCGCCGCAAGGTCCGCGGCGCGGTCCATCAGCGCCAGCGGCGCCGTGCGTTCGAAGTTCCACCCCGTCTCGCGCTTCAGCCAGCGCATCCGCACCAGCTCGCCCACCCGGCCCGGCGTCACCACCATCGCGAAGCCGCCGAGGAAATGGCGCAGATCCTGGCCCGGACCTGTCGGCAGGCCGAGACGGCGGGCGAAGAGATGCCAGCGCAGGCCGCGCAGAAGATAGTTCACCAGCGACAGCGCAAGAAGTGCGGCGCCCTGCCAGAACGTCAGGCGCGCGACCTGCGCCCGCGTCTCCTCCCAGCCGGTCGCGGCGAAAAGACCCGCCACCCCGGCAAGGAACAGCGCGATCAGCCCGGCCATGACGGCAAGGTCACGCGCGCGGCGCCCGCGCGGCGTCCGGGGGTTCGGGGGAAGGGGCAGGTCGCTGCTCATCATTGCCCCGCTCGCTATCAACGGATTGGGGCAGCATTATGAATTTGTTTCGGAAAAAAAGACAATTGCGCCCGGCCCCATCGGCCCGGCCGGGCGCGGCAGGTCAGACGATCGTCGCCTCCGTCGCGGCGCGCAGCTCCTCCTCGGTCACACCGGGGGCGAGTTCCACCAGATGCAGCCCCTTGTGGCCGACGTCGAGCACGCCGAGGTTGGTGATGATCCGATCGACCACGCCCTTGCCGGTCAGCGGCAGCGTGCAGTCGCGCAGCACCTTGGATTCGCCGTGCTTGGAGGCGTGGTCCATGACGACGACGACGCGGCCGACGCCCGCCACGAGGTCCATCGCGCCGCCCATCCCCTTGACCAGCTTGCCGGGGATCATCCAGTTGGCGAGGTCGCCCTTCTCGCTCACCTCCATCGCGCCGAGGATCGCCATCGCGATCTTGCCGCCACGGATCATGCCGAAGCTGGCGGCCGAATCGAAATAGGCCGAATGCGGCAGTTCGGTGATCGTCTGCTTGCCGGCGTTGATCAGGTCGGGATCCTCCTCGCCCTCGAAAGGAAAGGGGCCCATGCCGAGCATGCCGTTCTCCGATTGCAGCGTCACATGGACGCCCGCGGGGATGTAGTTCGACACCAGCGTCGGGATGCCGATGCCGAGGTTGACATACATCCCGTCCTTCAGTTCCTGCGCCGCGCGCGCGGCCATCTGGTTGCGGTCCCAGCCCTTGCTTTCACCCGCCATGTCAGGCCTCCTCACGCTTGCGCACGGTGCGCTGTTCGATCCGTTTCTCGTGCGGGCCCTTGATGATCCGGTGCACGTAGATGCCGGGCAGGTGGATGCCGTCGGGGTCGAGGCGGCCCGGCTCGACGATCTCCTCCACCTCGGCGACGCAGACCCGGCCGCACATGCCGGCCGGCACGTTGAAGTTGCGCGCGGTCTTGCGGAAGACGAGGTTGCCGGTGGTATCGGCCTTCCACGCCTTGATGATCGACAGGTCGGCGAAGATGCCGCGTTCGAGGATGTAGGTCTGGCCGTCGAAGTCCTTGTGCTCCTTGCCCTCGGCGATCACCGTGCCGACGCCGGTCTTGGTGTAGAAGCCCGGGATGCCGCAGCCGCCGGCGCGCATCCGCTCGGCCAGCGTGCCCTGCGGGTTGAACTCCAGTTCCAGCTCGCCGCTCAGATACTGGCGCATGAACTCGGCGTTCTCGCCGACGTAGGAGGACATCATCTTGGCGATCTGGCGGGTGTCGAGCAGCTTGCCGAGGCCGAAGCCGTCCACCCCGCAGTTGTTCGAGGCGATGGTGAGGTTCTTCACCCCCGATTCCACGATCGCGTCGATCAGAAGCTCAGGAATGCCGCAGAGGCCGAAGCCGCCCGCGGCGATGAACAAGCCGTCGTGAAGAAGGCCGTCGAGGGCCTCCTTCGCCGAGCCGTAAACCTTTTTCATGGTCGCTCCCCGGAAATTGCCGGGGGAGTTGTGGCGCGGGGGCCGCCCCCTTGTCAATCGCCGCGCTGCGGCGGCGGGCTCAGCCGGCCTTCTTCGCGCGCCCGGGCTTTGCCGGCGCCTTCCTGGCAGGCGCCTTCTTGCCGCCCGCTTTTGCCGACTTCGCCGCGATCAGTTCCAGCGCCTGGTCCAGTGTGACCGCTTCGGGCGCCATGTCCTTCGGCAGCGTCGCGTTGACCTTTTCCCATTTCACGTAAGGCCCGTAGCGGCCGGCCATGACCTCGATCTTGCCGCCGCCGGGATGCATTCCAAGCTCGCGCAGCGCGGCCGGGGCGGCGGAACGGCTGCCGCGGGCTGTCTTCTGCGCCAGAACCTCCACCGCGCGGTTCATGCCGATCGTGAAGACCTCGTCCGCCTCGGGCAGGTTGGCGTAGACCCTGCCATGCTTCACATAAGGCCCGTAGCGGCCGATTCCCGCCTCCACCATCTCGCCGTCGTCCGGATGCGGCCCGATCCCGCGCGGCAGGGACAGGAGCCGCAGCGCCCTTTCCAGGTCCATCGCCTCGGGCGACCAGCCCTTCGGCAGGCTGGCGCGGGCGGGCTTGGGATTGTCCTCGCCCCCCGCGCCGCGCTGGACATAAGGACCGAACCGCCCGGCCTTGAGCAGGATTTCCGCGCCGCCGTCCTCGCCCAGCACCCGCTCCGCCGCGCCGGTTTCCTCGCCGTTCGGCGCCGACAGCGCCCGGGTATAGCGGCAGGCGGGATAGTTGGAGCAGCCGATGAAGGCGCCCCCCGCCCGCGCGGTCTTCAGCCCGAGCCGCCCCTGCCCGCAGGCGGGGCAGGTGCGCGGATCGGACCCGTCCTCGCGCGGCGGGTAGAGATGCGGCGCCAGCACCTCGTCGATCTTCTCCAGCACCTCGCCGATCCTCAGGTCGGCGGTCTCGGCGATGGCGGCGGTGAAGTCGCGCCAGAAGCGCGCCAGCACCTCGCGGTAGTCGCGCTCGCCGGCGGAAATGTCGTCAAGCTCCTCCTCCAGGTCGGCGGTGAAGTCGTATTCGACATAGCGGCGGAAGTAGTTCGTCAGGAACGCGGTCACCAGCCGCCCCTTGTCCTCGGGGATCAGCCGGCCCTTGTCCTTGCGCACATATTCCCGGTCCTGGATCGTGGTGACGATCGAGGCATAGGTGGAGGGCCGGCCGATGCCGAGCTCCTCCATCCGCTTGACCAGCGTCGCCTCGGTGTAGCGCGGCGGCGGCTGGGTGAAATGCTGCTCGGGCGTGACCTTGCGCTTCGCCGCCGGCTCGCCCGCCATGATCTGCGGCAGCCGCGCGCCGTCCTCGCCCTCGTCGGCGTCGTCGCGCCCCTCGTCATAGACGGCGAGGAAGCCGTCGAACATCACCACCTGGCCGGTGGCGCGCAGCTCCACCTCGCCGTCGGCCGACGCCACGTCCACGGTCGTGCGTTCCAGCCGCGCCGCCGCCATCTGGCTGGCGATGGTGCGCTTCCAGATCAGCTCGTAGAGCTTGCGCTGGTCGTCGGCCGCCTTCAGCCGGTCGGGCGACAGGCCCATGTCGGTCGGCCGGATGCACTCATGCGCCTCCTGCGCGTTCTTGGCCTTGTTCTTGTAGAGCCGCGGGCTCTCCGGCACGTAGGCCGCCCCGAACCGCCGGCCGATCTCGTCGCGCGCGGCCTTCACCGCCTCGGGCGCCATGTCGATGCCGTCGGTGCGCATGTAGGTGATGTGCCCGGCCTCGTAGAGCCGCTGGGCCGCCGACATCGTCGCCTTGGCGCCCATGCCGAACTTGCGGCTGGCCTCCTGCTGGAGCGTCGAGGTCATGAAGGGCGGCCAGGGATTGCGCGCGGCCGGTTTCGCCTCGACCGACTTCACCTTCATGTCGCGCGAGCGGATCGCCTGCACCGCAAGCTCGGCCGCGGTCTCGTTGGCAAGGTCGAACCGGTCGAGCTTCCGGCCGCCGAGCACGGTCAGCCGCGCCTGGAACTCCTGGCCCCGCGGCGTGGCGAGCACCGCCGTCACCGTCCAGTATTCGCGCGGCCGGAACGCCTCGATCTCCATCTCGCGCTCGACGATGAGCCGCAGGCAGACCGACTGCACCCGGCCGGCCGACTTCGCGCCGGGCAGCTTGCGCCAGAGCACCGGCGAGAGGTTGAAGCCGACGAGGTAGTCGAGCGCGCGCCGCGCGAGGTAGGCCTCCACCAGCGCGGCGTCGACATCGCGCGGATGGGCCATCGCCTCGGTCACCGCGTTCCTGGTGATCGCGTTGAAGGTGACGCGGCGGACCGTCTTGCCCTTCTTCAGGCTGGACGCGAGCGCCTCCTTCAGGTGCCAGGAAATCGCCTCGCCCTCGCGGTCGGGGTCGGTGGCGAGAATGAGCGTGTCGTCGGTCTTCAGCGCCTCGGCGATGGCGCGGACATGCTTGCGGCTGTCGGGCGCCACCTCCCAGGTCATCGCGAAACCGTCGTCCGGGTCGACCGATCCATCCTTCGCGGGCAGGTCGCGGACATGGCCGTAGGAGGCGAGCACGGTGAAGTCCGAACCGAGATACTTGTTGATTGTCTTGGCCTTGGCGGGGGATTCGACAACGACGACGGCCATGACTTCCTCGTGAAAATGCGCTTTCGGCTTCGGGCGGCGAACATGGGGGGGAAGGTCGGCCAAGTCAATGGAGGGCCGGCACGGCGTTTCGTCACCCCGGGCGGCCGGCTGCGGCGGGCGCGTTCCGCGCCTTGCGTTTCGGCGCCGCGGGGGCAGAATGATAGGGGGAAGCGGAACCGGGGAGGATCGGGATGCGGTGGCTCTTGACGATGGTTCCGGTGCTGCTGTGTGGGGCGTCGGCGGCGGCCCAGGGCTGGCACGAGCCCGCGCGCGGCACCGGCGAGCGGCGGGCGCTGATGGATGCGATGCGGCCGCAGGCGGAGTTGATCTTCGGGCCGCCGGTCGAGTTCGTGGTGAGCCGGCTGAGGGTCGCGGGCGACCTGGCCTTTGCCTCTGTCGTTGCGCAGCGGCCGGGCGGCGGGGCGATCTATATCCAGGCGACGCCCGGCTGGCAGTCGGGCTATTTCATGCCCGACGCCGACTGGACCGCCGGGCAGGCGCTTCTGCGGCGGACCGGGTCGGGCTGGGCGGTGGCGGCAGTGTATTACGGCGCGACCGACGTCTGGTGGGCCGAGCCGATCTATTGCGACCAGTTCCGCGCGGTGATTCCCGAGGCCTGCCCCTGAGGGGAGATCGCGGCAGGCCCGGGGGCCGGAGGCTGGACGATCGCCGCGGCCGGGTCGGCAGGGCGGGGTGAACCGGTGCGGATTGCCCCGATTCCGGGGTGAGGAGTGCCCTCCGCGGATTGCGACATCTCCGCGTCGGAGATCAGACCGTGCGGGAAAGGAGCCCGCCGGGATGGCGCAGGATCTGTCCTTCCAGCTCCAGCGCGACGAGTTCCGGCGCGACGAGGGCGGGGGGCGCGGCGAGGTCGCGGATCAACTGGTCCTCGGCCAGCGGCGCGGGGCCGAGGCGGTCGAGGATCCGGCGATGGAGCGCGCGGGTCTCGGCCTCCGGCCGGGGCGCGGGCACCTGCGGCGGCACCGCGGTGACGGCGGCAGGTGGCCGGCGCCTTTGCGGGGCCGCGGCGTCCGCCCCGGCGGGCGAT
>JBDHSQ010000070.1:0-18963 GCA_039808285.1 Paracoccaceae bacterium | reverse complement strand
CGCCGCGCCGGCTTGCGCCGCGTGCAGCGCCGCGCCGCCGCGCCAGGCCGCCCGGAACGCGCGCGCGCCATACCAGAGGAGGAAGGCCACGCCGCCCCAGCGCAGCACCTCGCCCGCCGCGGGAAGCGCGCGCGACAGCGTGCCGAACCCCGCCACCCCGGCCGAGATCAGCACCGCATCCGAGGCGGCGCAGAAAAGGCAGACGGCGAGCACATGTTCCCGCCGGAGCCCCTGCCGGAGGACGAAGGCGTTCTGCGCCCCGATCGCGGCGATGAGGCCGAGGGAGAGCTGGAATCCGGCGAGGAAGGCGAAGGACATGGCGGCTCCGGGCTGGGTCGGAGATTGACTAGCGCAGCCGCTCAGGTAAATCGAATTAATCTTGCGACAATGGATTAAGCAACGCTAATGCACGACCCGGCCCATCTGGAGGCGCTCGCCGCCGTCCTGCGCAGCGGCAGCTTCGAGGGCGCCGCCGCGGCGCTGAACGTGACGCCCTCGGCGGTGTCGCAGCGCATCCGCGCGCTCGAGGAGCGCGTCGGCACCGCCGTGGTGATCCGCGCCCAGCCCTGCCGGCCGACGCCGGCCGGGGCGCGGCTGGCCCGCCACGCCGAGGACGTGGCGCTTCTGGAACACGCGCTCGCGGCCGACCTCGGGCAGGAAACCAGCCGGCCGCATGTGCGGATCGCGGTCAATGCCGACAGTCTCGCCACCTGGTTCCTGCCGGCGCTGGCCGGAGTCCCGGGCCTCCTCTACGACATCGTGCTGGACGATCAGGACCATTCCGCCGACCTCCTCCGCCGCGGCGAGGTGCAGGCGGCGGTGACCGCCCACGGCGCCCCGGTCGCCGGCTGCGACGCCCACAGGCTCGGCCGGCTGCGCTACCTCGCCACCGCCAGCCCCGCCTTCGCCGCGCGCTGGTTCCCGGACGGCGTGACCGCCGGGGCGCTGACCGCGGCCCCCGCCCTGACCTTCGACCGCAAGGACCGGCTTCAGGCCGACTGGGCAGAGGCGGCGGCGGGGCGGCCGGTCGCGCTGCCCACGCACCTGCTGCCGTCGAGCCAGGCTTTCGTCGATGCCGCGCGTCTCGGCCTCGGCTGGGGGATGAACCCCGAGCCGCTGGTGGCGGCGGACATCGCCGCCGGGCGGCTCGTGGCGCTTTCCGCCGGGACGCTCGACACCGAGCTGCACTGGCAGGTGGCGCGGCTCGCCGGCCGGCCGCTCGCCGCCCTGACCGCGGCGGTGCGGCGGGCGGCGGCGGCCGTGCTGTCCTGAGCCTCAGAGCTGGGCCGCGACCTCTTCGGGCACGTCGAAATTGGCGGTGACGGTCTGCACGTCGTCGTCGTCCTCCAGCGCCTCGATCAGCCGCATCAGCTTCTGCGCCGCGTCCAGATCGACGTTGGTGCGGTTCTGCGGCTTCCACACGAGCTTCGATTCCTCGCTTTCGCCGAGCACCGCCTCGAGCGCGTCGGAGACGGCGGACAACTCGCTGTCGGCGCAATAGATCCAGTGGCCCTCGCCGTCCGATTCCACGTCGTCCGCGCCCGCCTCGAGTGCGGCCATCATCACCGTGTCGGCGTCGCCCGCCGAGGGCGGATACATGATCTCGCCCACCCGGTCGAACATGAAGCTGACCGAGCCGGTGGTGCCGAGGTTGCCGCCGAACTTGGTGAAGTAGCTGCGCACGTTCGACGCGGTGCGGTTGAGGTTGTCGGTCATCGCCTCGACGATGATGGCGATGCCGTTCGGCCCGTAGCCCTCGTAGCGGATCTCGGTGTAGTCGGCCGCGTCGCCGCCGAGCGATTTCTTGATCGCGCGCTCGATCACCTCCTTCGGGCAGGAGACCGCCTTGGCGGCCTTCACGGCGAGCCGCAGGCGCGGGTTCTTGTCGGGGTCGGGGTCGCCCATCTTGGCCGCGACCGTGATTTCCTTGGCGAGTTTGGAAAACAGCTTCGACCGGGCGGCGTCCTGCCGGCCCTTGCGATGCTGGATGTTGGCCCATTTGGAATGGCCGGCCATGATCGTCTCCGTGCGATGTCCGCTATGGCGGCCTCTATATGCCAGGCCCCCGCCGGCCCGCAAGGCGCCCTATTCCGCCGCCGTCAGACCCCGTAGTACCAGGCGATCGCCACCACCGCGGTGACCCCCGTGACGATGTCGAGCGGGATGCCGAGCCGCATGAAATCGGAAAAGCGGTAGCCGCCCGGCCCGTAGACCATCATGTGCGTCTGGTAGCCGATCGGCGTGGCGAAGGCGACGGAGGCCGAGAACATCACCGCCACGGCGAAGGGCCGCGGGTCGAGCCCGAGCGTCGTTGCCAGTTGCATGGCGATCGGGGTGAAGATGACCGCGACCGCATTGTTCGACAGGAACTCGGTCATCACGAGGCCGAGGAAGTAGACCGCCGCCAGCGCCAGGAACGGCGGCAGGTCGCGCAGCACCGGCGCGATCGCATCGACGATCATCCTGACCGCGCCGGCGTTGTCGAGCCCCTCGCCCACCGCAAGCATGGCGAAGATCATCGCGATCAGCCGTCCGTCCACCATGCCGAAGGCTTCGTCCGCGTCGATCGACCGGGTCAGCAACAGCACCGTCACCGCAAGCATCGACAGCACGAGGATCGGCGCCACGTCGAGCGCCGAGAGCAGCACGACCGCCAGCAGGCAGCCGATGGCGATCGGCATGTGGCCGCGCCGGAAGGCGCGCGCCGAAGGGCGGGTGATGTTGACCAGATCGACATCGGCGGCGAGCCGCGAAATGTCCTCGGCCGCGCCTTCCAGCAGCAGCGTGTCGCCGACATGCACCACGAGGTCGTCGAGCTGGCGGCCGATGTTCTGGTTGCGCCGGTGCGCGGCCAGCACGTAGATGCCGTAGCGCCGCCTGAGCCGCAGTTCGCCCAGCGACCGGCCGATCAGCCGGCAGCCGGGGGTGATCAGCACCTCGACCGTCTCGGTCTCCACCGAGGAGAGCTTGTCGACCAGCCGCACGTCCTTGCGCTGTTGCAGGTGCAGGATCTCGGCCATCTCGGTGCGCAGCACCACCCGGTCGCCGGCCGCGAGGTGGACATTTCCCAGATCGCGCCGCAGCGAGGCATCGCCGCGCAGCACGTCGATCACCCGCACGCCTTCGGGGCGGAACGCCTCCACCTCCAGCACCTTGCGGCCGATCAGGCCGGAATCCTCGGGCACCGCGACCTCGGTGAAGAACTTGATCTTGCGCCGGTCGCTCAGGAACTCGCCCATCGAATGACGGTCCGGCACGAGCCGGCGGGCGAAGATCGCCATGAAGGTGCCGCCGGCGAGCGTCACCGCAATGCCGATCGGGGCGATCTCGAAGATCGGGAAATGCGCGCCGCCCTCCTTCTGGACGACGCCGTCCACGAGGATGTTGGTCGATGTGCCGATCAGCGTGATCATGCCGCCGAGGATGGTGAAATGCGACAAGGGCATCAGGAAGCGCGAGGCGGAGACTTTCAGCCTTGCGGCAAGCTGGATGAAGATCGGGATCATCACCGCCACGACGGGGGTGTTGTTCATGAACGCGGACGCCACCACCACGAACATGAACAGCATCACCACCGTCAGCGTCGGGTGCGTGTCGACACGCGATTCGACGATGCGCGACATCTCCTCCAGCGTGCCGGTCCTGAGCATCGCCCCCATGATCAGGAACATGAAGACGATGGTCCAGGGTGCTGAGTTGGACAGCGTTTTCGTGGCGTCCTCCACCGGCAGGAGGCCGAGCACGATCATCAGCGCGGCTCCGCCCATCGCGACCACTTCAGGGGCGATGGTCTCGCGCAGGAACAGCATGAACATGCCCGCGACGATGAGAAGGGCAAGGATAGCCTCGCCATCTGGCGGAAGGGCAAGGTCGATCATTCAGGGACACCGCATCAGTTTCGCCGCGATCATATCGACGCCGCGCAGCCGGGCAAGCGCGGCCGGCCCGGGCGCGGCCGAGGTTGCGGGCGGGGGCTGCGGGCGGGGGCTGCGGGCGGGCGGGAATGCCGCCGGAACGTGCGGATCGTTGCCGGCCGCCGCCGCGACCGTTCCGCGCGTTGCGGCGAATCCTCGGAAAGCAGGGGCCGTCAAGGTATCGCGGTCTCCAGCCTGCCGCCGAGCCGGACCATGCGCACGCGCGTGGCCAGGCCGGTGCGGTCATCGGTCTCCACCAGCGTGCCGCAGAGCGTCGCGTCCCCCGCCGCCGGGGTGAAGCGCTCCTTGCCCATGCCGGTGACGAAGCGGCGCATCGGTTCGAGCTTGTCCATGCCGATGATCGAGTTGTAGTCGCCGCACATGCCGGCGTCGGACTGGAAGGCGGTGCCGCCCGGCAGGATCTGGGCGTCCGCGGTGGGCGCATGGGTATGGGTGCCGACGACGAGGCTCGCCCGGCCGTCGCACCAGTGGCCCATGCCCATCTTCTCGCTCGTCGCCTCGCAATGGATGTCGACCAGCACGGCCTGCACCGCGCCGCCGAGGGGATGGGCCCGCAGCACCGCATCCACGGCCGAGAACGGATCGTCGAAGGGCCGCTTCATGAAGACCTGGCCAAGCGCCTGCGCCACCAGCACCCTGCGCCCGCCCGGGCCGGCGAAGACCCGCGCGCCGCGACCCGGCGCGGTCCTGGCGTAGTTGAGCGGCCGGAGGATCCGCGGCTCCGTCTCGATGAACGACAGCATCTCCTTCTGGTCGAAGGCGTGGTCGCCCAGCGTCAGGCAATCGGCCCCGGCGGCGAGAAGCTCGCGCGCGTGTTCGGGCGACAGCCCCACGCCCGATGTCGCGTTCTCGCCGTTGACCACGACGAAGTCGAGCGCCCAGTCGGCGCGCAGGCCCGGCAGCCGCGCCGCCACCGCCGCGCGCCCCGCCCGCCCCATGACATCGCCGAGAAAGAGCATCCGCATGTGCCCTGCCTAGTCGCGCCGCGCCCCGAGGGCAAGCCGGGAGTGCGCGCCCACACGGACCGATGCGGAAACCTTCCGTGCCGCCCGTGTCCCTTTGGCCGCAGTTTCACCGCAATTGCCGCATTTCCGCCGAAATCGTTGACGGCGGGGGAACCGGGTCGCTAGGCTTTCGTTGTTGGTGCGTGCGAGAGGTGGGTCATGGTGTTTCAATCCGGCAGGGCGGCGGCTCTTTGTGCAATTCTCGGGTCTGCCGGGCTGGCGGGCGGCGCCTCGGCGACGACGGTCGGTTTCGGCGGTCTGACGGAGGATCTCGTCGACGAGGCATATGTCGAGAACGGCGTCACCGTACGGGCGACGATTCCAGGGGCCGTCCTGGGAGGAGGCCCTGGATCCGTTCATCTTGACGATGCCTATGCGTACACGTCGGGTGTCATCTTCACCACGGGTGGAGTATTCGATGTTCTCGGCTTCACCTTTGAATCGCTTGGCTTCATCTTCTACGACGAAGCTCCGAGGGTGACGGGCAACATCATCATCCGGGGCTTCCTGAACGGCACACAGATCGTGCGCGATCACATAACGATGTCGCCAATCTACGGGACGATCCAGAGCATTGTGCTTGACGCTGCGTTCACGCGCCTTGACGCTTTCTCCATCGAGATCCTCTATCCCGACACCGAAGCCTCGTGCGACGCGCCCTGCGGCCACATCAACCTCGACGAGGTCGTGTTCAGCGACATTCCGGTCGCGCCGGTGCCGTTGCCGGCATCGGGGCTCCTCCTTGGCGCGGGCGCGCTCGGCCTTGCCGCCCTGTGGCGCGGCCGGCGCAAGGGCTGACGCGCCGCCTCGCATCGCCGATCATCCTCCGGGCGTGATGACCTCGCGCTCCGTCACGATCAGGTCGAGCGGCTGGTCGGTCGGTTCGACAGGCACCTCCGCCATCTCCTGCGCGCCATAGGCATAGCCGATCGCGGTGACCGGCCCGAGCGTCCGCAAGCCCTCCAGCGTGCGGTCGTAGAAGCCGCCGCCGTAGCCGAGCCGGTAGCCGCGCCGGTCGAAGGCCACCAGCGGCACGACCAGCACCTCCGGCACGATCCACTCGCCGGTCTCGGGGATCAGCGCGCCGAAGTCGCCCGCGACCATCCGCGCCGCGGGTGTCCAGCGGCGGAACCTCAGGGGCCGGCCCGGGCCGAGGATCACCGGCACGCCCACCGGGCCCCGGTGCGCCGCCATCGCCGGCAGGCAGTCGATCTCGGTCCGCATCGGCATGTAGCCGGCAAGCGCGCGGCCGGCGAAGCGCGCAAGCACGGCGCGAAGGCGGTCGGCCGCGGCGGGCGTCCGCGCCGCATGGGCCTCCCTGCGCCGGGCGAAGGCGGCGGTGCGGGCGGCGGCCTTGAGGTCAGTCAGCGTGGCGGCATCGGTCATGTCAGGATCATCGTTGCAAGGCCGAGGAAGGCGAGAAAGCCCATCACGTCGGTGAGCGTGGTAACGAAGGTGCCCGAGGCGAGCGCGGGGTCGAGCCCGATGCGGTGCAGCACAAGGGGCACGGTGACGCCGCCGAGGCAGGCGACGATCTGGTTGACCACCATCGCCAGCCCCAGCACCAGCCCGATCAGCGGCGAGCCGAAGATCAGCGCGCCCCCGGCCCCGAGCACCAGCGCCAGCGAGAGCCCGTTCAAGACCCCGGCCATGACCTCGCGCCGGACGACGCGCGCGGCGTTGGAACTGGTCAGGTCGCGGGTGGCGAGCGCCCGCACCGCCACGGCGAGCGCCTGCGTGCCGGCGATGCCGCCCGTGGAGGCGACGATCGGCATCAGCGCCGCCAGCGCGACGATCCTCGCGATGGTGCCGGTGAACTGCGAGATGACGATCGCCGAAAGGGAGGCGGTGAAGAGGTTGGCGACGAGCCAGGGCAGGCGCTGGCGGACCACGTCGAGAACCCCGTCCGAGACCGAGCTTTCCTCGCTGACGCCGGCGAGGCGCAGCACGTCCTCCTCGTGCTCCTCGTCGAGGACGACCATCGCGTCGTCGATGGTGATGACGCCGGCAAGCCGCCCGTCCTCGTCCACCACCGGCGCCGAGATCAGGTGATACTGGTTGAACGCATAGGCGACGTCGCCTTCCTCGTCGCGCACGCCGATGGTGCGGAAACTGTCCTCGGTGATCTCGGTGAGCCGCACCGCGCGCTTGGAGGAAAGGAGCTTGCCGAGCGTGACATAGCCCACCGGATGCCAGCGCGGATCGACCAGAATGACGTGGTAGAACTGGTCGGGCAGTTCCTTGGCGTTGCGCAGGAAGTCGATCGCCTCGCCCACCGTCCAGTGCTCGGGCGCTGTCACCACCTCGCGCTGCATGAGGCGGCCGGCGGAATATTCCGGGTAGGTCAGCGACTGCTCGACCGCGACCCGGTCGCTGACCTCGAGCGCGTCGAGGATGCGTTCCTGCACCGGCTCGCCGAGATCCTCGATGAGGTCGACGACATCGTCGGAATCAAGCTCGCGCACCGCCTCGGTCAGCACCTCGTGCGGCAGCGCCTCGATGACGTCCTCGCGGATCGCCTCGTCAAGCTCCGACAGGACGTCGCCGTCGATCCCCTGCGGCCAGAGCCGCACCAGCGCCTGCCGGTCCGAGGCGCCGATCTGTTCCAGCACGTCGGCGATGTCGGCCGCGTGCAGCGGCTCCATCAGCGCGTCGATGGCACCGGCGTCGCCCGCCTCGATCGCCTCGCGGACCGACGGCACGACGCGGGGGTCGAGGCCGTAGTCGTCCTCCTCCCGCCCGGCTTCGTCTTCCGCCTGCTCGGCCATGCGTTCCCCTTCGTGCGATTGGCGCGAACTTACCGGATGGAGTTTCAAAGAAACAGGGGCAAAGGACGATTCCCCCGGCCCCGCTCCGGCCCTAGACTGCCCCCGGGACAGCGGAACGGCAGGGGCGCGCGCGATGGCGGAACTCATCCTTGGGCAGGTGCTGCGATACGAGGGCAACCCGATGGAGGAAGGCGCGGACGCCGCGCGCCATTCGACGCGGGGGGCCGTGCTGGTCGAGGGCGGGCTGATCCGCGCGGTGGGCGAGGCCGACGACCTGCGCCGGGCGCACCCGCAAGCGGCCGTGACCGACTGCGGCGAACACCTCCTCTCCGCGGGCTTCGTCGATGCCCATGCGCATTATCCGCAGACCGCGATCATCGCGAGCTGGGGCAAGCGGCTGATCGACTGGCTGAACGCCTATACCTTCCCCGAGGAGATGCGGTTTTCCGACCCCGCCCATGCCGCCGAAATCGCCGGGCGCTACCTCGACCTGACGCTCGCCAACGGCACCACCACGGTGTGCAGCTACTGCACGATCCACCCCGAGAGCGTCGAGGCGTTCTTCGCCGAGGCGCGGGCGCGCGGGCTCAGGGCCTACGCCGGCAAGACCTGCATGGACCGCGACACCGCGCCCGAGGGCCTGCGCGACACCGCGCAGTCGGCCCATGACGACAGCAGGCGGCTCTTGCAGCGCTGGCACGGGGTGGACCGGCTGTCCTACGTGATCACGCCGCGGTTCTCGCCGACCTCGACCCCCGAACAATTGTCCGCGCTCGGCGCGCTCTGGGCGGCGAACCCCACCTGCCTGATGCAGACGCATCTGAGCGAGCAGACCGACGAGATCGCCTGGGTGAAATCGCTCTACCCCGGCGCACGCGACTATCTCGACACCTACGAGGCGCACGGGCTCGTCGGCCCCGGCGCGCTCTTCGGCCATGCGATCCACCTGGAGCCGCGCGAGCGTGACCGGCTGCGCGAGACGGATGCAAGCCTGATCCACTGCCCGACCTCGAACACCTTCATCGGCTCGGGGCTTTTCGACATGGACGGGCTTTCGCGCGAGGGCCAGCGGATCGGGCTCGCCACCGATACCGGCGGCGGCTCGTCCTTCTCGATGCTCAGGACGATGGCCGCCGCCTACGAGGTGGCGCAGCTCCGCCACCGGGCGCTGCATCCGGCCGAACTCTGGTGGCTGGCGACCCAGGGGTCCGCCCGGGCGCTCCGCGCCGACGGCCGGATCGGCAACCTCGCGCCGGGGATGGAGGCCGACATCATCGCCGTAGACCTCGCCTCCACCCCCGCCATCGCCCAGCGCGCGGGCCGCGCGGGCGACCTGTGGGAGGCGCTCTTCCCGACGATCATGATGGGCGACGACCGTGCGGTGGCTGCGGTCTGGGTGGGCGGGAGGCGGATCGCCTGAGCCGGCGGAGGCGCGCTTCGCCGCGCCACGCCCTGAGCGGGGTCGCCCGCAAGCGGGCTCCGACGCCTCCGGCGGGGGTATTTCGGCAACGAAGAAGCCCGGGGGTCAGGCCATGAGCCGGCGCGCGAGCCGGGTCTGGTGCTCGATGACGCGGCCGAGGTCGACGGTGGCGACATGGCCGTCGCGCACGATCTGGCGGCCTTCCACGAAGAGGTCGCGGACGCGCGTCGGACCGCAGAGGACGAGTGCCGCGACCGGATCCCAGGCGCCCGCCGCCTCGATCCCGTCGATGTCCCAGACCGCGATGTCGGCGCGCCTGCCCGGTTCCAGCGCGCCGCAGTCGTCGCGGCCGAGCACCCGGGCGCCGCCGAGCGTGGCGATTTCCAGCGCCTCGCGGGCGGACATCGCATCGGCGCCACGGGCGACGCGCTGGAGGAGCATCGCCTGGCGCGCCTCGGCGAGGAGGTTGCCGGCGTCGTTCGAGGCCGAGCCGTCGACGCCGAGCCCCACCGGCACGCCCGCGTCGCGCATCGCGCGCAGCGGCGCGATGCCCGATCCGAGCCGGCAGTTCGAGCAGGGGCAATGGGCGACGCCGGTGCGGCTTCGGGCGAAAAGCCCGATCTCGTCCGCGTCGAGCCTGACGCAATGGGCGTGCCAGACGTCCGGCCCGGTCCAGCCGAGATCCTCGGCATATTGTCCCGGCCGGCAGCCGAACTTCGCCAGCGAATAGGCCACGTCCTCGTCGTTCTCGGCGAGATGGGTGTGGAGCATCACCCCCCTGTCGCGGGCAAGCCGGGCGGTCTCGCGCATCAGGTCGCGGCTGACCGAGAAGGGCGAGCAGGGGGCGAGGCCGACGCGGACCATCGCGCCGGGGGCCGGGTCGTGGAAGGCGTCCACCACCCGCTCCATGTCCTTCAGGATCGCCGCCTCCTCCTCCACCAGCGCGTCGGGCGGCAGCCCGCCCCGGCTCTCGCCGATCGACATGGCGCCGCGTGTGGGGTGGAAGCGCAACCCGATCTCCGCCGCCGCCGCGACCGTGTCGTCGAGCCTTGCGCCGTTCGGGTAGAGATAGAGGTGGTCGGAGGTCAGCGTGCAGCCCGAAAGCGCCAGTTCCGCGAGGCCCGCGAGCGCCGAGACGCGGATTTCCTCGGGCCCGAACCGCGCCCAGACCGGATAGAGCGTCTTGAGCCAGCCGAAGAGCAGCGCGTCCTGCCCGCCGGGGACAGCACGGGTGAGCGTCTGGTAGAGGTGGTGGTGGGTGTTGACGAGGCCGGGTGTCACGACGCAGCCGGCGGCGTCGATCACCGCGCCGGCGGTGGCAAGCCCGCGGCCGACCGCGGCGATGACGCCGCCGCGGACCAGCAGGTCGCCGCCCGCGATCTCCTCCCGCGCAGGGTTCATCGTGACGAGATGGGCCGCGTTGCGGATCAGGATTTCGGACATGCGCCCCCTCCCCCTTCGGCGAGCGGACCGGCCGGCGACAGAAGGGGCAAGGACTCGCCCGGCGGGGGCAGGGTAGACGACGGCGGACCCGCGCGCCAGCCCGCTCAGCCGTTCAGCACCGCCATCGCTTCGGCATGGATTTGGCGGTTTGCCGCCGCCAGGACGCGCCCGCCAGCGAGCGCCGGCCGACCCTGCCAGTCGGTGACGAGGCCGCCCGCGGCCTCGATCACCGCGATCGGCGCCTGGATGTCGTAGGTCTGCAACCCCGCCTCGATCACCAGGTCGATCTGGCCCGCCGCGATCAGCGCATAGGCGTAGCAGTCGATCCCGTAGCGGGTGAGCCGGGCCTTCGCCTTGACGCGGTTGAAGGCCGCCCCGTCCTCCGCCGTGCCGACCTCGGGGAAGGTGGTGAAGAGGATCGCCTCGGAGAGCGGCCGGGGCGGGCGCGCACGCAACGGACGATGGCCCGTCGGCCCGGTGACCTCGGCCAGGCCGAAGCCGCCCGCGAAGCGTTCGCCGATGAAGGGCTGGTCGATCAGGCCGAAGAGCGGTCCTGTCGCATCGGCGACCGAGATCAGCACGCCCCAGGTCGGCGTGCCGGCGAGATAGCTGCGGGTGCCGTCGATCGGGTCGATCACCCAGGTCAGGCCCGAGGTGCCGGGCCTCGGCCCGAATTCCTCGCCGAGGACCGCGTCATCGGGGCGGCGTTCGGCGAGGATCGCGCGGATGCGCTCCTCGGCGGCGCGGTCGGCCACCGTGACCGGGTCGAAATGGGTGGTGACCTTGTTGTCCGCCGCAAGCCCCTCGCTGCGGAAATGCGCGAGCGTCTCCTCGCGCGCGGCGTCGGCCAGGGCGTGGGCCGTGGCGATCAGCGCGCGGCGTTCGGCTTCGGGGAGGGGCATGGACGACCTCTGCTTGGACCGACCAAGCGGTAACCCCCCTGCCCCTTCCCGGTCAATGGTCTCAGGCCGCGTCGGAAAGCACCTTCGCCAGATCGAACAGCCGGCGCCGCTGCGCCTCGGGGATTGCGTAGTAGGAACGCACCAGCATCAGCGCCTCCTTGTCGGCGAGGATGTCGCCGTCGATCTCCTCGACGATGGTGCTCGACTGGTCGAGCCCCTCGAAGAAGAAGCTGATCGCCACGCCGAGCGCATCGGCGATGTCCCACAGCCGCGAGGCGGAAATCCGGTTCATGCCGGTTTCGTATTTCTGGATCTGCTGGAACTTGATCCCGACCTTGTCGGCCAGTTGCTGCTGGGTCATGCCCACCATCCAGCGCCGGTGGCGGACGCGCTTGCCTACATGGACGTCGACAGGATGTTTCATCTCATTCTCCATTGGTCTGTCGCAGGTATTCAAGCACGTCTCGTGCCAACCCCTCCCCACATGCCCATTGCCCCCGAGCACGCATCAATCGTGGCCATCTCCGCAGGGCATCGGCCACGCCCATAAGGAACACACAAAATTGCGAAACAGTCACCCTATACGAAAATACATGTCCCCTCGCTCGCCCATTCCGTGATTTGCGAAATGCGATGCAATCTGCAAACGGCCCCGTGGCGATTTCTTTGCATTCTGCGATTTGCCGGGCCGGAATCGGCTGGAAGCCCGGCTGCCGGGCCGCTAGCCTTGCGGAGAAGGAGAACGGGATGCGCGCAATCACGATCGAACGCTACGGCGAATCGCCACGTCTGAGGGCCCTGCCGGTGCCGGAGCCGGGACCGGGGCAGATTCGGGTCAGGATCGCCGCCTGCGGGCTCAACTTCGCCGATCTCCTGATGATCGAGGGCAGATACCAGGAACGCCCCGAGCCGCCGGTGACGCTCGGGATGGAGGCCGCGGGCGTGGTGGACGCGCTTGGCCCCGGGGTCGAGGGGCCCCCGCCCGGCACCCGCGTCGCGGTCTTCGCCGGCCGGGGCGGGCTGGCCGACTACGGCTGCTTTCCCGCCGGGGCCTGCCTGCCCATCCCGGACGCGATGCCCTTCGCCCATGCCGCGGCCTTCCAGGTGGCCTATGGCACGAGCCACGTGGCGCTCGGCCACCGCGCGCGGCTGCAACCGGGCGAGACGCTTCTCGTCCTCGGCGCGGCGGGGGGCGTGGGGCTCACCGCGGTGGAGATCGGCAGCATCATGGGCGCGCGCGTCATCGCCTGCGCCCGCGGGGCGGACAGGCTGCGGGCGGCACGCGATGCCGGGGCCGACCACCTGATCGACAGCGAAACGGCCGACCTGAGGGCCGAGGTCCGCGCGCTCGGGGGGGCCGACGTGGTCTACGATCCGGTGGGCGGCGCCCAGTTCGACGCCGCGTTCCGCGCCGCCAACCCCGGGGGCCGGATCATTCCCGTGGGCTTCGCCAGCGGGACGGTGCCGCAGATTCCCGCCAATCACCTGCTGGTCAAAAACCTCACGGTGATCGGGCTTTACTGGGGCGGGTATCTCAAGCTCGGCCCGAGGGTTCTTGCCGACAGCCTCGCCACGCTCTTCGCCTGGTATGGCGAGGGGCGGCTTCGCCCGCATGTTTCCCGCGAGATGCCGCTCGAGCGCGCGGCCGAGGCGCTGGAGCTACTCCGCAGCCGTCAGTCGACCGGCAAGGTGGTTGTCACCCTCTGACGCGGCCTCGCCGGAAATCACCCTCAGGCAGCACTGCGCATCGCCATAGGCGCAGCGCAACTGGGTGAGAAGCTTGTCCATCACCTCGCCCTTCTGGACGTTGGCCTGATAGAGGCAGATGTCGAGATCGCCGAGGCCGGGCAGCGCGTCGGCGCCCTCGATCGCCACCGCACCCTGCGGCAGCGCCCCCTCCATCCGTGCCGAGATCGACAGGTCGGCGGTGACGGTCGCCTGGGCCACCTGCTCGGATTCGCCGCCGACGGCCATTTCCCAGCGGATTCCCGCGCCGTTCAGCGCCGCCTGCGCGATCGGGCGGAAGAAGCAGGTCTCGACGAAGGCGAGCCGGAGCGGCCGCTGCTGCCAGGCGATACCATCAGGCGCGCCGATCCAGACGAGCTTGCGCGTGGCGAGCCGCTCGCCCCCCGCGCCCGGCGCGGCCTCGGTCGTCAGGATCACGTCGAAGTCGCCCCGCGCGAAGCCCTCCTTCAGCTTCGAGGTGAAGCAGGAAAACAGGTTGATCCGCACCCGCGGATATTCCGCCGCCATCGTCTTCAGGATCTTGGGGATCTGCGGATAGACGATGTCGTGGGGCACGCCCAGCCGGATCTCGCCCTCGAAGGCGGTGTCGGTCAGCCGGGCCAGCGCCTCGTCGTTCAGCTCGAGCATCCTGCGCGCATAGGCCAGAAGCTGCTCGCCTTCGGGGGTGAGCGTCAGCTTGCGCTGCGCCCGGCTGAAGAACTCCAGCCCGAGGCTTTCCTCCAGCCGCTTGATCTGCATCGAGACGGCCGACTGCGTGAGATTGAGAAGCCCTGCCGCGCGGGTGACGCCCCCGGCATCGGTGACGGCGGCGAGGGCGCGCAGTGCGGTGAGGTCGAGGTTCCGGGGCATGTTCACGATCCGTGATGCATAATATAACAATCATTCGATTTCAACATTCATCACATCGGGCCATATAAATCAAGTCCTCTGATGGAAGGCCGAGGATTCATCACGAAAGGAAAGGAAATCCGATGGACCACGCTCTCCTCCGTCCCGCCGGCCGCCGCCGCCCGGGCCCGATCGCCCGCATCCGTGCCGCGCTCGTCCATCGCCGCCACAGTCTCCGGTTGCGCGACCTCAGCGACCACCTGCTCGACGACATCGGCATCAGCCGCGACAGGGCCGAGGACGAGGCCTCGCGGCCGATCTGGGATGTGCCGCACAACTGGCGGTCGTGAAAGAACGCGGGCGGCGGGCCGGAAAGTCTTGAAATGGCGGCCCGCCTTGCCGATATTTCCCCCGAATACGCCCCATCCGGGGCGTCGGCCGCAAAACACCAGGGGAGGCTTTCATGGCTGACTACGAAACGATCCGGACGGGCCGCATCGGCGCGCGGACGCTTCAGATCGACGAGGGCCTGAGGGCCTACATGAACAAGGTCTACGGGCTGATGTCCGTCGGCATGCTGATCACGGGCGCCGCCGCCTGGGCAGTCTCCGGCCTGGCGATGAGCACGGTGCCGACCGACTACCAGATCGGCGCCGGCCGCTACCTGACCGATTTCGGCTATGCGCTCTATGCCTCGCCGATCAAGTGGCTGGTGATGCTGGCGCCCCTGATCATGGTCTTCGCCTTCGGCGCGGTGCTGAACCGCATCTCGGCGGCGGGGGCGCAGCTTTACTTCTACGCCTACGCGGCCTTGATGGGGCTTTCGCTCAGCTCGATCTTCCTCGTCTTCACCGGCATGTCGATCGCCCAGACCTTCCTCGTGACCGCGATCGCCTTCGCGGGCCTCTCGCTCTGGGGCTACACGACGAAGCGCGACATCTCGGGCTGGGGTTCGTTCCTGATCATGGGGGTGATCGGGCTGCTGGTGGCGATGATCGTCAACTGGTTCCTCGCCTCCGAGGCGGTGGCCTTCGCGATCTCGGCGATCGGTGTGCTGATCTTCGCCGGTCTGACGGCCTATGACACGCAGAACATCAAGAACACCTACATCGCCCATGCCAGCCACGGCGATTCCGAATGGCTCGGCAAGGCGGCGATCATGGGCGCGCTGAACCTCTACCTCGACTTCATCAACATGTTCATGTTCCTGCTCCAGTTCCTCGGCAACCGCGAGTGACCGGGGCCTGACGGCAAGACGCCAAGGGCCGGGGGCAACCCCGGCCCTTCCTGCATTCCGCGCCGGGCGCGAGGCTGCCCTTGGCAAAGCAAAGGGCCGCGCCCTGCGGCGCGGCCCGGCCCCCTTGCAGGAAAGGCGATCCTACTTGATCTTGCCTTCCTTGTATTCCACATGCTCCCGCTTCACGGGGTCGTATTTCCGCACCACCATCTTCTCGGTCATGGTGCGGGCGTTCTTCTTGGTCACGTAGAAGTGCCCGGTGCCCGCCGTCGAGTTCAGACGGATCTTGATCGTCGTCGGCTTCGCCATCGTCGTTCTCCACTGGCCGGGCGGCGGACCGCCCGCGAAATCCTTGAAGCCCGCCTTTTACCCGCGCATCCCGCGGAGTCAACCGGAAAACCGGGGCTCGCGCCGGGAAAACCGGCGCACCCCTTCCGTGCGGTTCCGCCGCCCGTCAGGCGCCCGGCGCGGACTTGCCCATCGCGGCGTGGACCTTCGCCCGCGCCTCGGGGGGGAGGCCCAGCGCGGTGGCAAGCTGGGCGAGATAGGCCTGTTCGGCAGGCGTGTCGACGGCGATCGCCATGAGCGAGGTCGCGTAGATCTGTTCGCGCATCGCCTCGCCCGTCTCCTGCGCCAGCGCCGCCACGTCCACCGGCGCGTCGAGCGCGGCCTCGACGAAGGCGATCTCCTCCTCGTTCGCGTCGCTCAGGTGATCCATGATCTTCTGCCGTTCCTCGGCGTCGATCTCGCCGTCGGCCTTGGCGGCCATGATCATCGCGCGGATCATCAGCTTGGCATTGGCCTCGTGCAGGGCCGAAGCCGGCGTGGCGCCCGAGACGGCCTCCATCATGTCACCCATCATCTTGCCGCCGGCGGTCGCGGCGCTGGTCATCGAGGCGATGAGCCCGCCAAGCCCCGCCTCGGCCGCGCCCGCCGCCCCGCCGAAGCGGTCATACATCTCGCGCACTGTCTTCGCGCCGCCCGGAAGGCCCAGCTTCTCGGCCTGGTCGCCCCACTGGTCGACCAGCCCGCCCGGCTCTCCGGCCTTCTTCACCGCGTCCTTCACGCCGGGCATCCCGCCCATGTCCCTGTATTTCGTGTATCCCCGCGCGGCGGCGAAGCCGATGGCGAGCGTGGCAAGCGTCTTGACGAAACTCATGGCGGAACTCTCCTTGACAACCCCGGCCATGATAGCGCGCGCCGCGCGACAATCACGCGCTTTCCGCTTGCCGTCTTCGAGAGGGCGGAATCATGCGCGGAGGGCCTGTAAGCCGGATTCTGTCCACCCCGGACCGTGATCCGGGGCTGGATGACCATTCCTCTCGGCCCGCCGTTGCCGGCGCGCTCAAGCTGCCAACCCGGGCCTCTCGGGTCGAAGCGTCCCTGCGGGCGGTCTCCGTTTCCGGACCGGCCCCCGCGCGAGGCCCCTATTCGGCATTGCTCCCGGTGGGGCTTGCCTTGCCGGTCCTGTTGCCAGTCCCGCGGTGGGCTCTTGCCCCACCGTTTCACCTTTTCCCGTCCGGGGACGGGTAGTCTCTTCTCTGTGGCGCTTTCCCTCGGGTTGCCCCGGCCGGGCGTTACCCGGCACCGTCGCTTCAGGGAGTCCGGACTTTCCTCGGGGGCGGGCCCCCGCGGCCATCCGGCCCTCCGCGCAAGACGTCAGTTAGGCGCCCCGCGGCCCGCCGTCAACCGGGAAGCGGCGCGCGAGATCATCGGCCAACGCGCGATCCTCGGCCGTCTCCGGTCCCTCGGCCCAGGGGCGGAAGCGCAGGCGGAACGCGGCCAGCAGGATTTCGGGCGCCGCCTCCGGGTAGCCCAGCCGGCGGAGCGAACGGCCGAGCGGTGCCCTGGGATCACCACCCTCCCCCGGCCAGACGGAAAGGCCCGCGCGCGCCAGCCGCCGCCAGTCGAAGCGCGGGCCGGGATCGCGCTTGCGCCCCGGCGCCATGTCGGAATGGCCGATCACGCGCTCGGGCGGAATCGCCCAGCGCGCCATCACGCCGCGCAGGAGCATTTCCAGCGCGGCCATCTGCGGCGCGGGAAAGGGCGCGTCGCCGGGATTGGCCAGTTCGATGCCGATCGAGCGGGAGTTGACGTCCCCCACCCGGCCCCAGCCCCCTGCCCCCGCGTGCCAGGCCCGCGCCGCCTCGGGCACCAGCGCCTCCACCATGCCCGCCTCGGAGACGAGGTAGTGCGCGGAGACCTCGGCCGCCGGGTCGCAGAGGCGGGCGCGGGCCTCGCCGCAAGAAGGCATTCCGGTGTAGTGGATCACCACCAGATCGGGCCGCACCCCGCCGCGCCGCTCGCCGAAATTCGGCGAGACGGGGTTCGGCGGGGCGGGTGCGGTCACCTCAGTTCTTCGCCTGCTGGAAGGGCGTCGGATCCCAGTAGCAGGCAAAGCCGTCGCCGTCGGGGTCGAGGTTCTTCGGGTCGCGCTTCGGCCCGCCGGAGCCGAGGAACGCCTGCTGTGCCGCCTCGGGCGAGGCATAACGGGCGCAGGCCTTCTCGGTGCGGGTCAGCGCGATCCGCGAGCGGGGATAGATCGCCTCTCCCAGCCGGTTCGGCGCCTTCAGCGCATACTGGACGAGATCGACCGCCGCGCCCGAGGCGCCGGTGCGCTCGGGGTTCTCGGTCGGCTGGACCTGCTGGTAGGCGGCACGGTTCTGGGCGATGCGGGCCTTGTCCGATTCGATGGTTTCGCGCGATGCGACGGCCTGGAAATCGTTCTCGTCGGAAATGCCGGCGTGGCTCGTCACCGGCGCCGGCGCGGCCGTGCCCGGCGGGTAGTAGCCGGGCGCATCGGTGACCGCGGGGGCGGCCGGCGGAATACCGGAAGGCAGCGTCGGGTCGGCCGGCGGCAGGGTCTGCGCCAGCGCCGGGCCGGTCTCCGGCAGGCTGCCGATGCCGGCCTGCGCAAGCTCCGCCGCGGACGGGGCGCCGGTTCCGCCGGCGACCACCGGCCCGGCAGAATAGCCGCCCGCCGGCGCCGGGAACGGCACCGCCGCGTTCTGCACCGGCCCCGGCACCGCCTGCGCGGTCTGCGCCGCAGCCCGCGCGGCCTCGGCCTCGGCGACATGCCGCCGCTGGTAGTCGGAATAGCTTTCGAAGCCCACGCCGGCCGGACGGCTGTCGGGCACCGGCGGCTCGCAGCCGGCCAGCAGCAGGACAGAAAGACCAAGGGGCACAAGTGCGCGCATCAGGAAAACCCCAGAAACTCCGATTTGGCCGAGCGGCTTACCACCATTTGGCCGGCTTGGAAACAAACCCCGCCGCGCGTTCGAGCACATAGGCGTGATTCAGCAGGTCGCCCTCTTCCCAGGGCCGCCCGATCAGTTGCAGGCCCAAGGGCAGGCCCTGGCGGTCAAGCCCGGCCGGAACCGCGATGCCGGGCAGGCCGGCGAGGTTCACCGTCACGGTGAAGACGTCGTTGAGATACATCGCCACCGGATCGGCATCGGCCATCTCGCCGAGGCCGAAGGCGGCCGAGGGGGTGGCCGGCGTCAGGATCGCGTCGATCCCCTGCGCGAACACATCCTCGAAGTCGCGCTTGATCAGGGCCCGGACCTTGCGGGCGCGGTTGTAGTAGGCGTCGTAGAAGCCCGCCGACAGCACATAGGTGCCGATCATCACCCGCCGCTGCACCTCGTGGCCGAAGCCCTCGGCGCGGGTCTTCTCGTACA
>JBDHSQ010000069.1:0-19174 GCA_039808285.1 Paracoccaceae bacterium | reverse complement strand
GCGCTCATGCCGAACCTCCGCCCAGCACCCGCACCGTCCGCCACCGCTCGATCAGCGCCATCACGCCGAAAGGCATCGCCTGCGATGCGCCGCCTTCGTGGCGGAACTCGTGGTAATGCGCCGCCAGCAGGAACAGCGACTGCGCGAGGTCCGCCGGCACATCCGCCCAGGCCGGCCCGAAGCCCGCGGTGAACACCACCTCGACCGTGCCGCCCACCGGAATCCCCGGCAGCAGCGCCCCCGCCGCGACCAGCTTCGGCCGGTGGGCATCCCGCACCAGCCGGTAGCGGGCCGGATCGACGACCTCCGCCGTGCCGGCGCGGTCCCTCACCGTAACCGAGGCCACCGCGCTCACCGGCGCCATCGGCAGCGCCTGCGCATCCGGCCAGCGCCAGCCCGCCAGTTCCAGGCGGAAATCCCGCGCGATCAGCGCCTTGCCGATCCGCCCCTCGATCGCCGCCAGCGCCGCCCGCAGGTAGCTCTCGGCCAGCGCATCCTGCGCCCCGTCGTCGGCGAATCCGGTGCCGAGCCGCAGATGGTCCTTGAATTGCGCCACCGGCAAGGCCGCCTGCGGCACCGCCGTCACTTCGCTCAGCATCATGGTCGTCTCCGAAATCGCGCCCTCCCCCTCGGGGTTCGGGCGCGGGCCGGCGCCCCGCGTTGCTCGGACGGAGGGAGCAGCTAGACAACACGGGGAGGTATGGGCGGCCCGCGCCCGGGCGGCCGGGGCCCGAAGACCCCGGCCGATCCGCGGCCCTTACGAGACCGCGAATTTCAGCAGCTTGATCGCCGCGAAGTCGCTCACGTCGCCGCCGACGCGCTTGGAGGCGTAGAAGAGCACATGCGGCTTCGCCGAGAACGGATCGCGCAGCACCCGCATGTCCGGCCGCTCGGCGATCGTGTAGCCCGACCGGAAGTCACCGAAGGCGATCGCATGGGCATTGGCGCCGATGTCCGGCATGTCCTCGGCCAGAAGCACCGGATAGCCCATCAGCCGCGCCGGCTCCCCGGCGGCAAGCCCGTCCGACCACAGGAAGCGGCCGTCGGCATCCTTCATCTTGCGCACCGCGCCCGCGGTCTTGGAGTTCATCACGAACGTCGCGTTGGCGCGGTATTCCGCATTCAGCGCATAGACCAGGTCGATGATCGCGTCCGAGGCGTTGGTGGCGGAGAAATCGCCCGCCGCGCCGGTCGGCACATAGCCGAGCGAACCCCAGGCCCAGACATCGTTGTCCACCGTCGCATGGGTCAGGAAGCCCTTCGGCTTGTCCACCCCGTCGCCCGCCACGAAGGCCTGCGCCTCGGCGCGGGCGAAGCGGTCGGCGATCCGCTCGGCCAGCCAGCCCTCGACGTCGAAGGCGCTGTCGTCCAGGAGCCGCTGGCTCGCCTTCGGCATCGCCGCCAGCTCATGGAGCGGGATCGAGATGCGGTCGATCTGCGGCGTCGTCGTCTCGGTCAGTGTGGCCGTCTCGGTCGCCCAGCCCGACCCCAGATCGCTGTGGTCCACCAGCACGTCGAACGAGGTCGCCTCCACGTTCACCACGCTGGCAATCGCCCGGAGCGACGCGGTCGCCTTCAGCACGCCGCGGATGCGGTCCGATGTCTCCGGGTCCACGAGGAAGCCGCCCTCGGCATTGACCTGGGTGTTGAGCGCCTTGCCCTCCAGGACAAGCCCGCGCAACCCGTCGTCGTCGCCTGACCGCAGATAGGCCCCGAAGGCTTTCTTGTGCGGCGCGTCGAGATCGACGGCGGTGGACAGCGCCGGACGACCGGCGGTGAAAGATTTGCGATCCAGCATGGTCAGTCGCTCTTCCTGTTGTTGCAGCTTAGATGTCATATCGTCCTGAAAGCCCTTGAACTCGCTCAGAAAGCCCTGAAGAGCAGACTTCACCTCCTCGGCCGGAGCGCCGGACACGCCTTCCCCGGCCCGAGCCTTCGTCTCGGTCGTCTTCATACCCATCACCTCGATTGGGGTTGGTCGGGCGGGCCGCTACGCGCGCCCCGCCAGCGTCCGGCGCGCCTCCTCGAAAAGCGCCGCCAGTTCGCGCAGGGCCGCCGCCTCGGGCGTGTCGCCCTTGGCCGAGACCCGCGCCTCGGGAAGCATCGGGAAGGTGACGAGCGACACCTCCCAAAGCTCCACCTCGCGAAGCAGCCTCTGCCCCTTCGCGTCCTTCTCCGCCGTCACCGTGCGGTAGCCGATCGACAGCCCGTCGATCGCTCCCGCCGCGACCAGCGCCGCCGCCTCGCGGCCCTTGCCGATCTCGGTCAGGATGCGGCCCTTCACGCAGAGCCCGCGGCCATCCTCGGCGATCTCGTCCCAGACGCCGATCGGCTGCCCCGCGTCGTGCTGCCAGAGCATCCTCACCGCGCGGCCCTCCGCCTTCAGCCGCTTGAGCGAGCGCCCGTAGGCCCCCGGCATCACCACGTCGCCGCCCTGGTCGGCCAGTCCGAAGAGCGAGGCATAGCCCTCGATCCGGCAGCCGTCGGTCAGCGTGATCGCCTCGCCCGGCCGGCAGAACTTGGTCTCCAGCCCGTATTCGATTGTCCTCATGTGCCTCTCCCTACTTCGGCCCGAACGCGACCAGCGATTGCGCTGCCTGGCTCAGGATCACGCCGACCACCCCGAAGACCGTCATCCACAACCGCTTCTCCACCCCGCCGATCATCGCCTCGATCCGCTCCAGCCGCTTCTCGACAGTCTCGAACTGCAACGCCATGATCCGGTCCACCGTCTCGAACCGGTGCTCGTGCGCGCATTCGAAGGGCTCCTTCAGATAGCGCGATCCCGCCATCTTCATCCCTCGTCCGGAAGCTTCGGCAGCCCGAGGATCGCGCGCTTCTCCGCGGCGGTCAGGAACAGCGCCTCTCCGACACGCCTCCACTGCTGGTCGCGCTCGGCCGCCAGCGCCGGCACCTGGTCGAGGTCGGGCCTGAGATCGACCAGGCTGCCCAGATGCGTCGACAGCCAGTGGCTCACCGCCGCCGTCACGCGGGTGGCGAGCGGCAGGACGGTCAGCCGGTAGAAGGCCCGGTTCGCCTCCTGGTAGTTGGCATAGGTCGCATCCCCCGGAATCCCCAGCAGCATCGGCGGCACGCCGAAGGCCGTCGCGATCTCCCGCGCCGCCGCCTCCTTGGTCTTCTGGAACTCCATGTCCGAGGGGCTGAACCCCATCGGCTTCCAGTCGAGCCCGCCCTCCAGCAGCATCGGCCGGCCGGCGTTGCGCGCGCCCTGGTGATGCATCTCCATCTCGTGCACCAGCCGGTCGTACTGGTCGGGCGAAAGCGCGCCCTGTCCGTCCGCGCCCTTGTAGACGATGGCCCCCGAAGGGCGCGCGGCATTGTCCAGAAGCGCCTTCGACCAGGCCGAGGCCGCGTTGTGGACATCCACAGCCACCGCCGCCGCCTGCATCGGCGACAGGCCGTAGTGGTCATCCTGCGGATGGAACGACTTGATGTGGCAGACCGGATCGGCCGGTCCGGTCATGTCGAACCGGTGCTTGCGCCCGCCCACCGCATAGTCGTAGGCGACAGGCCAGCCATCCGCGCCCGGCACCAGGCTCATCCGGTCCGACCGCAGCACATGCAGTTCCGCCGGCAGCCCGGCCCCGCCCACCGCCTCCACATAGCCGTTTCCGCTCAACAGCAACTGGCCATAGAGCGCCTCGAACAGTTCGGCCCGCCCCTGCCCCGGATTGGGCCGCCGCATCAGATCGATGACCGGATGCGCGTCATAGCGCCGCTCGCCGTCCTGGCAGACCAGCGGCAGTGCCGCCGCCGCCTCGGCAACCAGCTTCACCGCCCGGAACCCCACCGGATTTCCGGAAAACCCGGTCCGCGTCAGGCTCACCGTGTCGCGGGGCGACCAGGCGACGCGGCCCGACGAGCCCCAGGCGATCACCCGCCCCGTGGCCGAGGCCTTCTGCTCCGGAACCGCGCCTTCGGCGCGCCGGAAGATGTTCCATGCCATCCCGCTTCTCCTCAGTCAGCCACCGGGGGCAGGCGCCCCTGCCTTCATTGTGGTCGAAATACTCTCGGGGGGTGCGGGGGGCAGACGGCCCTCCCGCCTCCGCCGTCACAGGCTCCGCACCTGCGGCCGGCGCCATTTCGCCGCCGGCTCCACCATCAGCTCGGTCAGCGCCCAGACCAGCGCGTCCACCCGGTCGGGCGATCCCTGGCCCTCGTAGCCCGCCTGCGTCATCCGGCACATCTGGTCCTCGAGCGCGTGGAAGCTCCCCGCATGGTGCACCCGCCCCTGGTCGTAGAGCGCCGCCACCGGCTCCGCCCGCGCGCACTTCCCGCGCGAGGCGCGCACCGCGCGGAAGGGCACCATCGGGTCGATCTGGCGCACCACCGTCTCCACCAGGTCGCCCCCCTGGTTCACTTCCGCCACAAGCCTGTCCGCCCCATGCCGGTCCATCGCCGCGACCGCCGCCCGCGCCCAGTCGGCCGGCGACGCCCCCCGGACGGAGGCATCTTCCAGCACGAAGGCCCGCCACTGCGAAGGCGGCCCCTCGGTGACCGCGCCGGCGACCACGATGCCGCATTCGTCCGATCCGGCGTGCCCCGTCACCGGCGGGTCCACCGCCACGACGATCCGGCTCAACCCCTCGGGCGCGGGCCTGCGCCCGGCATCGAGCCGCCCCGTGGTCCAGAGCGCACCTTCCGCCTCCTCCAGCAGGATCCCGTCCAGTTCCTCACGTTCCGTTCGTGTGCCCGCATAGCGCGTCCGCACCTCTTCCAGGAACGACGCCGCGAGATAGGCCCGGTTCGCTTCCGTGGGCGCCTGCGTGAGGACCGTCGAGGGATTCTTCACGATCGCCTTCAGCACGCCGACATTCCTTGGCGTCGTCGTCACCACCTGCCTGGGATGCTCGCCGAGCCTCAGCGCGAACTGGAGCATGTCCCAGGTCTCCTTCGCCTTCTTCCACTTGGCAAGCTCGTCGACCCAGGCCGCGTCGAACTGCGGTCCCCTCAGGCTGTCGGGGTCGAAGGCCGAATAGACCTCGGCCACCGCCCCGTTGGGCCAGACCAGCCGCTTGCGCGTCGCCTCCCAGACCGGCCGCCGGTCGGGCGGCGAGCAGGCGAGGATGCCGCTGTCGCCGAAGATCATCACCTCGCGCACCTGGTCGATCGTCTCGCCCACCAGCGCCACCCGCCGCGCCCGCCCCGGGTCGCCGGCCCGCGATCCCTCGACCTGCGCGCGCACCCATTCGGCGCCGGCCCGGGTCTTGCCCGCACCGCGCCCGCCCATGATCACCCAGGTCTTCCAGGCGCCTTCGGGTGGCAGCTGGTGCGCCAGCGCCCAGAACTCGAAGAGCCAGGGCAGCGCCATCAGCGCGTCATCGCTCAGCCCGGCGAGGAACGCATCAACCGTCTCTGGCATCGCGCAGGCGAGCCAGCCTGCGGCAGATCTCATCGCGGGCGGCGTCGAGGTCGAACGTCCGGCCGCCACCATCGCCGCCGCCTCCGTCACGGTCTTCCCTGAGTTTCGCAACTTTCGCCCTTTCCTCGAACACGATCTGAAGGGCCGAGCGGAGATCCCGCATCACCCGCACCCCGTCCTTCAACTCGCTCAGGTCGCCTTTCCGCACCCGGTCCATCGCGGTGTGGATTTCCACGACGATTTCGTCCAGAAGCCCCATCGCCTCGGCGACGAGGGGCCGCGCCATCGGCTCTCCGGCCGGTGTGTCAACGATCATTCAGTTCCTGCCCGCCTCTCATGCCAGCCCGCACGAGCGAAATGAAAAAGCGGCCCCGGGGTCGCCCCCCGCGCCGCTCTCGCACTTCTTCTAGCTTGCCCGAAGGAATACCCTCCGCCGCCCGCAAAGTCAAGAAAAATAGTGTTTTCAGAACGTTAACGGGACGTTCGCAGCAGCGGCTGCGCCGATGCCTTCAGTTGCCGTCGCCGTCCTGCTGCTGCCCGGCCTCCAGCGCCCGCCATTTGGCGACATTGTCGTTATGCTCGGCCAGCGTTTCGGCGAACACGTGCCCGCCCGACCCGTCCGCCACGAAATAGAGATAATCCGTCGTCTCCGGGTGCAGCGCCGCGAGGATGCTGTCGCGGCCCGGGTTGGCGATCGGCGTCGGCGGCAGCCCGTCGATCACATAGGTGTTCCAGGCCGTCCGCCCCCTCAGTTCGCTCTGCCGGAGCCCGCGCCCCAGCACGCCCTGCCCCTTGGTCAGCCCGTAGATCACCGTCGGGTCGGTCTGGAGCTTCATGCCGTCCCTCAGCCGGTTCAGGAACACGCTCGCCACCACCGGCCGCTCCTCGGGCGCGCCGGTCTCCTTCTCGACGATCGAGGCCATGATCAGCGCCTCCTCCGGCGTCGCATAGGGCAGGCCCTCGTCGCGGCCGGGCCACAGCTCCGCCAGCACCGCCTCCTGACGCCGGCTCATCTCCTCCAGAAGCGCCCCGCGCTCGGCGCCCCGAACCACCTCGTAGCTGTCGGGCGAAAGATGTCCCTCGGCCGGCACCTCCCCCGGCTCGCCCGACAGGAACTCCGCCCGCTTCAGCGCCTCGACCACCTGCCAGCTCGTCACCCCCTCCGCCAGCGTCACGCGATAGCGGACGTCGGGGTCTTCGGTGCGCGACACATAGCCCGCCGGCGCCTCGCCCGCGGCGGGGTCGAATTTCACCACCTCGACATAGGCATCCGTCGCCGGATCAAGCTCGCGCACGATCACGTCCGATGCGGCCACCCCGATCCGGTAGTTCACCTCGGTTCCGCAGGTCGACTGGCCACTCGCGGTGATCGCGTCCACGATCTCGCGCATCGAAGCCTTCGGCCGGATCAGGAACGACCCCGCCTTCAGGCTCTCCGCCTTCTCCTCGTAGTCCGCGCCAACGCGGAAGATGTATTGCGACGCGATCGCCCCGCGTTCGGCCAGGCTGCCGGCCACGCCGCGGAAATTCGCCCCCCGCTCCACCTTGAAGCAGATCGCCTCGGCAAGCGGCCCCGGCCCGGCGTATTGCCGCTGCCCCCAGGCAACCACACCCGCCGCCGCCATCAGGATCAGGACGGCGATGGTCAGGAAGTTGGAGGCGATGTTGCGCCACATCAGGCGCCGACCCGCCCGAGCACGAGCGAGGCGTTGGTGCCCCCGAAGCCGAAGCTGTTCGACAGCGCCACGTCGATCCTGCGCTCGACCGCCTTGTGCGGCGCCAGGTCCAGCCTCGGCTCCACCGCCGGATCGTCGAGGTTGATCGTCGGCGGCGCCACCTGGTCGCGGATCGCGAGGGCGCAGAAGATCGCCTCGACCGCGCCCGCGGCCCCCAGGAGATGCCCGATCGAGGACTTCGTGGACGACATCGTCGCCTTCGCCGCCGCATTGCCCAGAAGCCGCTCCACCGCGCCCAGCTCGATCGTGTCGGCCATCGTCGAGGTGCCGTGGGCGTTGATGTAGTCCACCCGCTCCGGCGTGATCCCCGCCCGCGCCAGTGCCGCCGTCATGCAGCGGAAGGCGCCGTCGCCGTCCTCGGAGGGCGCGGTGATGTGATAGGCGTCGCCGGAAAGCCCGTAGCCCAGCACCTCGGCATAGATGCGCGCCCCCCGTGCCTTCGCGTGCTCGTATTCCTCCAGCACGACCACGCCCGCGCCCTCGCCCATGACGAAGCCGTCGCGGTCGGCGTCATAGGGCCGGCTCGCCTTCTCCGGCGCGTCCGGCCGCTTGGTGGACAGCGCCTTGCAGGCGTTGAACCCGGCGATGCCGATCTCGCTGATCGGGCTTTCCGCGCCGCCCGCGATCATCACGTCGGCATCGCCCCACATGATCAGCCGGGCCGCATCGCCGATCGCATGGGCGCCGGTCGAACAGGCGGTGACGACCGCATGGTTCGGCCCCTTGTAGCCATAGCGGATCGAGACCTGGCCCGAGATCAGGTTGATCAGCGCGCCGGGGATGAAGAAGGGCGAGACCCGCTTCGGCCCCCGCTCCCTGATCAGCACCGCCGTCTCGGCGATCGAGGTCAGCCCGCCGATGCCGGAGCCGATCATCACGCCCGTGCGCAGCCGCTCCGCCTCCGACGGCGCCTCCCAGCCGGCATCCTTCACCGCCTGGTCGGCCGCCGCCATGCCGTAGAGGATGAAGTCGTCCACCTTGCGGCGGTCCTTCGGCTCCATCCAGTCGTCGGGGTTGAAGGTGCCGTCGCTGCCGTCACCGAAGGGGATCTCGCAGGCATAGGTCGTGACCACGTTCGACGTGTCGAACCGGGTGATCGGCCCCGCGCCCGATTGCCCCGCAACCAGCCGCTTCCAGGTCTCGTCCACGCCGCAGGCCAGCGGCGTGACAAGACCCAGCCCGGTGATGACAACCCGCCTCATCGCGTTCCCCACTCCTCCTGCGTCCGGCCCTAGATACACGGGCCGGACGCGGACCGGCAAGGGCCGTTCCGACCCGGAGGCGGGCGCCCGCCTTCCCGCACGGCCTCACAGGAACTCGGCCACATGCGCGGTGTCGGGCCGCGCCGCCGCCAGCGCCTCCTTCAGGTCGATCGTCCGGTTGTAGAGCGCCCGGCCGACGATCGCGCCCGAGACCTCGCCCAGCAGCCTCAGCCGCGAGATGTCGTCGATCGTCCGCACGATCCCGCTCGCGATCACCGGCGTCTGGGTGCGCTCGGCGATGGCCGAGACGAGGCCGAGGGCCGCGTCCGATTCCCGGATGTCATGGCCGATGTCGGTGACGATGATCGCGGCGAAGGGCGTGCCCCGGAACGCATCGATGAAGGCTTCCGGCGTATGGGACGCCTGCACCTTCCACATGTGGGTCATCACATGGCCCTGCCAGACGTCGATCGACAGCACGATCTGGTCCGGGTGCCGCGTGGCGATCTCCTTGACCAGATGCGGGTTCTGCGCCGCCAGCGTGCTGAGAACGATCCGCCCCGCGCCGAGGTCGATCCATTCCTCGATCCGGTCGCGGGAGCGGAAGCCGCCGCCGAGCTGCACCGGTATCCCCGCCCCCCGGATGATCTTCACGATCAGCTCGTGGTTGACGTTGCTGCCCTGCATGGCGTCGAAATCGGTGACATGCATCCATTCGGCCCCGGCATGGGCGAACTCCTGCGCCTTGGCGACCGGATCGACATGCCAGACCGAGGGCTCCTCGACCCGCCCCCGCGGCAGGCTCACACAACGGCCGTTCAGGATTTCAATGGTTGGATAAAGGATCATCGCGCGCCTCCTCTCGGGCGCCGCGCACCGATCCTCCCGGCGCTGCCCGGCGCTGCCGCCGGTCCGGGAGAATATGCCCAATGCGCGCGCCCCGCATCGATGGTAGACCCGCCGGGGCCGAAGCCAAAGCCCGAATCCGGCCCGCCGCGGCAGAAAGCCTCTTGAGCGCGCCGGTCGCTCCAGCTCTGCACCGCTCCACAGGCCGCCCTCCGGTCCGCCGGGCCGCTCAGCCGCCCAGGTGGCTCTCGATGAACCAGAGATCCTTGTCGAGCGCGCGCGACAGCCCGACGAAAATGTCCATCGTTCCCTCGTCACCCGCCTCCGAAGCTGTCTCGATCGCCTTGCGCACCTTCCCGCCCAGCGCCGCCATCCGCTCCGAGATCGCCGCGACATGGTCGCGGTCGGCCACGAGGTCTGTCGGATAGGCCTCGACCGTGGCCGCACCGGAAACCGCTTCCACCGTGCCCAGCGCGACGCCGCCCAGAATCTGCACCCGCTCGGCAAGGATGTCCTCATGCCCGGCCAGCCGGCTGTGGACCGCGTCGAAAAGCTCGTGAATGGCGATGAAATTCGGCCCCTTCACATTCCAGTGCGCCTGCTTGAGCGCAAGTCGCAAGGCGATCATGTCGGCGAGCCGCGCATTCAACTCCGCCACGCTGGCTGCGAGGGCATTGTCGTTCAGACCCCTGACCGGCATCGGAAATCTCCTTGTTTTCCCGGTCAACGCCAGAGCCCCGCCGCCGGTTCCGCCGCTTCCGCCCGGCCGAAACGAAAAGCGGCGCCCGAAGGCGCCGCTTCAAACCCGACCGGAGCCCGCGCTCAGGCCGCTTCGGTGATGAACTTCACCGCGTCGCCGAAGGTCTGGATCGTCTCGGCGGCATCGTCGGGGATCTCGATCCCGAACTCTTCCTCGAAGGCCATGACCAACTCGACCGTGTCGAGGCTGTCGGCGCCCAGATCATCGATGAACGAGGCGCTCTCGGTCACCTTGTCCTCTTCGACGCCCAGGTGCTCGACGACGATTTTCTTCACGCGATCGGCGATGTCGCTCATGTCAGTTCCTCAAATGATGCGGCTTTCCCGCGTCCTCGTCCCTTGCTCGTTCAGAGCGGCTCTGCCCCCGCCCCAAAGCGAAGGATGCCGAAAACGCATGGCGCGCGCCCCGGCAGGTCGTCGCCGCCTATAGCACAGTCTATTCCCGAGGCAAACGCTTTCGCAACGCCGAAAACCGCCCCCGGCGGGGCGCGCGGACGCCCGCGCTCAGACCATCGCCATGCCGCCGTTGACGTGCAGCGTGGCACCCGTGACATAGCCCGCCTCGGGGCTCGAAAGATAGAGTGCCGCCGCTGCGATCTCCTCCGGCGTGCCCATCCGCCCTGCCGGGATCTGCGCGGAAATCCGCGCCTTCTGCTCCTCGTTCAGCTTGTCGGTCATGGCGGTGGCGATGAAGCCCGGGGCGATGCAGTTGACCGTGATCCCCCGGCTCGCCACCTCCTGCGCCAGCGCCTTCGACATGCCGGCGATCCCGGCCTTGGCGGCGGCATAGTTGCCCTGGCCGGGGTTGCCGGTGGTGCCGACGATCGAGGTGACGTTGACGATCCGCCCCCAGCGCGCCTTCATCATCCCCCGCAGCACCCCGCGGCAGAGCCGGAAGGTCGAGGTCAGGTTGACGTCGATCACCGCCTGCCATTCCGCGTCCGACATCCGCATGAAAAGGTTGTCGCGCGTGATCCCGGCATTGTTCACCAGAATGTCGACCGTCCCCATCGCCTCGGCCGCCCGCTTCGGCAGCGCCTCCACCGCCGCCGCGTCAGAAAGGTCGCAGGCCAGCACCTGCGCCCGCCCCCCCAGTTCCGCCGCCAGCGCCGCGAGCGGCGCCTCCCGCGTGCCGGAAAGCCCGACCACCGCGCCCGCGCCGTGCAAGGCCCGCGCGATCGCGCCGCCGATCCCGCCCGAGGCGCCCGTCACCAGCGCCGCCTTCCCCGTCAGATCGAACATCGCCTGCCCTCCGCCCTCATTTCAGTCTGGTCCAAATATCCCGGGGGGCCGGGGGCGGCGCCCCCGGCGGCGCCGCGCGCCGCGTCAAGCCTCCGCCTTCGCCGCCGCCACGTCCTCGGGCGTGCCGACCGCGCGCGTCCCGGCCTCCTTCGCGATCCGCCGGATCATCCCCGACAGCGCCTTGCCCGCGCCGATCTCCCAGAACGCGGTGACGCCTCGCGCGGCCATCCACTCGACCGACTCGCGCCAGCGCACCGACCCCGTCACCTGCTCGACCAGGAGCCGGCGGATCAGCGCCGGGTCGCTCACCGCCTCGGCGCGCACATTGGCCACGACCGGCACCAGCGGCGCCTCGATCCGCACCTCGTCCAGCGCCGCGGCCATGACGCGGGCGGCCGGTTCCATCAGCGCGCAGTGGAACGGCGCGGAGACCGGCAGCAGCACCGCCCGCTTCGCCCCCCTCGCCTTGGCGATCTCCACCGCCCGCTCCACCGCCGCCCGGTGGCCGGAAACGACGACCTGTGCGGGATCGTTGTCGTTCGCCGCCTGGCAGACCTCGCCCCCCGGTCCTGCGGCCGCGGCCTCCGCCGCCACCTGCGCCGCCGCCGCGAAGTCGAGCCCGAGGAGCGCGGCCATCGCGCCCGCCCCCACCGGCACCGCCTCCTGCATCGCCCGCCCCCGCAGGCGCAGAAGCCGCGCGGTGTCGGAAAGTTCCAGCGCCCCGGCCGCGCAAAGCGCGGAATACTCGCCCAGCGAATGGCCGGCGACGAACGATGCCGAGGTGGCCGCGATGCCCTCCGCCTCCAGCGCCCTGAGCGCCGCGATCGAGGTCGCCATCAGTGCGGGCTGGGCGTTCTCGGTCAGCGTCAGCGCCTCCTGGTCGCCCTCCCAGATCAGGCCGGAAAGCTTCTCGCCCAGCGCCTCGTCGACCTCGTCGAACACCGCCTTCGCCGCCGGGTAGGCCTCGGCCAGCGCGCGCCCCATGCCCACGGTCTGCGCCCCCTGGCCCGGAAATACGAATGCCCGCGTCATGATCCCTCCAGCCGAAATCCCCCCCACCTCTACCCGCAGCACGGGCCGGCGGCAAGCAACCGGGGGCCAGGCCGGCGCGGGCCGGGCTTGCATCCTGCGGGCTTTCCTCTATAAGGCCGCATCCTTCCGCAATCACCGGAACCGGCGGAGCCTCTCGTGGCGGGGCGCGGAAGGGCCACCCCGCCGATGAAGCCGCCCGAGACGAAAGGGATCGCATGCCGCTTTACGAGCATGTCCTCATCGCGCGCCAGGATCTGTCCAACGCGCAGGCCGAAGGCCTGATCGAACACTTCACCACGGTCCTCGCGGACAACGGCGGCAAGGTCGTCGACAGCGAATACTGGGGCGTGAAGACGATGGCCTACAAGATCAACAAGAACCGCAAGGGGCATTACGCCTACCTGCGCTCCGACGCGCCCTCCGCCGCCGTGCAGGAGATGGAGCGCCTCGCCCGGCTTCATGACGATGTCATGCGGGTGATGTCGGTCAAGGTCGACAAGCACGAGGAAGGCCCCTCGATGCAGATGCAGAAGCGAGACGAGCGCGACCGGGGTGAGCGCGGCGACCGCGGCGACCGCGGCGACCGGGGAGATCGCGGCGACCGTCGCGACCGCCGTTGATCTGAAGCTCGAGGAAAGGACCGCAAGTCATGGCGAACAAACCGTTTTTCCGCCGCCGCAAAGTCTGCCCCTTCTCGGGCGACAACGCGCCGAAGATCGACTACAAGGATGTCCGTCTTCTCCAGCGCTACATTTCCGAACGCGGCAAGATCGTGCCCGCGCGGATCACCGCCGTTTCGGCCAAGAAGCAGCGTGAACTCGCGCGCGCCATCAAGCGCGCCCGCTTCCTCGCGCTTCTTCCCTACGCCGTGAAGTAAGGGAGACCCGTCAGATGCAAGTCATCCTTCTGGAACGCGTGGCCAAGCTTGGCCAGATGGGCGAGGTCGTCAGGGTCAAGGACGGCTACGCGCGCAACTTCCTCCTGCCGCAGGGCAAGGCGCTGCGCGCCTCCGAGGACAACATCAAGTCCTTCGAATCGCGCAAGGCCCATCTCGAGGCGCAGAACCTCGAGACCCGCACGGAGGCCGAGAAGGTCGCCGGGAAGCTCGACGGTCAGATCTTCGTCGTGATTCGCTCGGCCTCCGACGCCGGCGCCCTCTACGGCTCGGTCACGCCGCGCGACGCGGCCGATGCCGCCGCCGCGGCGGGCTTCGGCGTCGACCGCAAGCAGATCGTCCTCGCCCGGCCGATCAAGGATCTCGGCCTGCACGAGGTCGAGGTCGTGCTGCACCCCGAGGTCTCGGCCCGGATCCAGCTCAACGTCGCCCGGTCCGCCGAAGAGGCGGAGCTTCAGGCATCGGGCAAGTCGATCCAGGAACTTGCCGCCGAAGCCGAAGCCGCGGCCGATTTCGAGATCGCCGAGCTTTTCGACGACATCGGCGGCGCCGCACAGGAAGAAACGGTGGAGTAATCCGCCGCCCGACCCCGGCCGATCAGCCGCGCCGGCCCGTCCGGCGCGGTTTTCTTTTTCCGCCACGCGCCCATCGCGCGGTTGCAAGGTTGTCGCGAAATCGTCACAAGGCGTCGCAGAACGCGCCGCGACTCGGGGCTTTCGCCCCCCACCACCAGGCAGCCGGCGCGCTGCGCCCGGAAACCGAGGAACAGCCCCGATGTCGATGATCGCCACCGTCGTCAAGCCGATGCACCGCGAGGGATACCGCTTCGTTGCGGTCTTCGCGGCGGTGACCTTCGTCCTCTTCCTGATCTGCCAGCCGCTCGGCTGGATCGGGCTCGGTCTCACCGTCTGGTGCTACTACTTCTTCCGCGACCCCGACCGCGTGACGCCGGCGCGCGAGGGTCTCGTCGTCTCGCCCGCCGACGGCGTGGTGCAGATGATCGGCGATTTCACCCCGCCCGAGGAACTCGGGCTGGGGGCCGCGCCGATGACGCGGATCGCCATCTTCATGAACGTCTTCAACTGCCACGTGAACCGCGCCCCCGTCACCGGCCGGATCGACAAGATCGCCTACCGGCCGGGCAAGTTCCTCAATGCCTCGCTCGACAAGGCCAGCACCGACAACGAAAGGAACGCGCTTGCGATCCGCATGGAGGACGGCCGCGCCGTCGCCGTGGTGCAGATCGCGGGCCTCGTCGCGCGCCGCATCGTCTGCGAGGTCGGCGAAGGCCAGGCACTCCTTGCCGGCCAGCGCTTCGGCATGATCCGTTTCGGCTCGCGGCTCGACGTCTACCTGCCCGCCGGCACCGCGCCCCTCGTCGCCGTGGGCCAGACCGCGGTGGCGGGCGAAACCGTGCTGGCCGACCTCGCCTCGGACGAGCCGCGCCGCGCCGGAGCCGTGCGATGAGCGAGGAGGATCCCGACCTCCCGCGCGAGGCCGAGGGCGACAGCCTTCCCTTCCTGACGCTGGTGCCGAACATGGTCACCACGCTCGGCCTCTGTTCGGGCCTGACGGCGATCCGCTTTCTCATGGCGGGCCAGTTCCTGACCGCCGTCTGGCTGATCCTCTTCGCCATCGTCATCGACGGCCTCGACGGCCTCATCGCGCGGCGGCTCAAGGCCACCAGCGATTTCGGCGCGCAGCTCGACTCGCTCTCCGATTTCCTGAACTTCGGCGTGACGCCCGGCTTTCTCGTCTACCAGATGGCGCTCGCCCCCGGCGAACGGGCGGGCGGCTGGATCTTCGTCCTCGTCTACATCGTCTGCTGCTGCATGCGCCTCGCCCGTTTCAACGTCGCCCAGAGCCGGGCCGCGACGAACGGCGACAGCAGGCCGCCCAGCCATTTCACCGGCGTTCCCGCCCCCGCCGGCGCGCTGATGGCGCTGCTTCCGGTCTTCATCTCCTTCGAGACCGGCATCAGCCTTTCCGATCACCCGATGCCGGTGGAGCTTTACGTCGTCGTCGTCGGCCTGCTGATGGTCAGCCGGCTGCCGACCTTCTCTCCGAAGTCGATCCGGGTGCCGCGCGAAAGGATCGTCTGGATCATGATCGGCCTCGCGCTTGTCATCGGGATCATGCTCGCCGAGATCTGGCGCGCCCTGATCGCGATGATCCTCCTCTATGGCATTTCGCTGGCGCATTCCGCGGCCAGGGCGTTTCTCGACCGCCGCCGCGGGCGGCCCTGAGCGAACAAGGAGACACGACTTGGAACTTGCGGCCGTCAAGACCTCTTACCGTTACTGGGCGCCGGTCTACGATTTCACCTTCGGCCGGATCAGCCAGGCCGGGCGGCGCCGCGCGGTGGAACACGTCAACCGCCGCGCGGGGCGGGTGCTGGAGATCGGCGTCGGCACGGGTCTCTCGCTCGACCGCTACGCGCCCCACCTCGAGGTGACCGGCATCGACGTCTCGACCGATATGCTCGACAAGGCAAGGGCAAAGGTGGCCGAGAAGCACCTCACGAATGTCGTCCGCATCAGCGAGATGGACGCCCGCGCCCTGACCTTCCCCGACGGCCATTTCGATACCGTGGTGGCGATGCACGTGATCTCGGTCGTGCCCGACCCCGACAAGGTCATGGAAGAGATGGCGCGTGTCTGCCGCCCGGGGGGCGAGGTTCTGATCGTCGGCCATTTCGCCCGCGAGAGGGGTTTTCTGGCCGCGCTCGAACGGCTTTTCGCCCCCCTTGCCGATGTGATCGGCTGGCATTCCGACTTCGCGCTCTCCCGCGTGCTCGGCGCGCCCGGGCTCTCGGTCACCGCCTCGCGCCCGGTGCCGCCCTTCGGCCTCTTCACCTTCCTCGTCCAGCGCAAGGACGCCTGACCGCCCTCAGCGCCCGTCGAGCCTGGCCCGCGCTGCGCCGAGCGTTGCGGCGAAGGCGGCGCGCGCCTCCGCCGGCAGGTGGCGCAGGCCGGCGACCACCGCCTCCGCCCAGTCCAGATAGGCCCGCCGCCGGGCCAGCGGCCAGTCCACGGGCGGCGTCGCGCCGACGGAGCGGACATTGCTGATCTTGTCGCAGAGCTTCACCAGCGCCGCCTCCGCCGACTTCGACGGCGCCCGGATGACCTGCAACCGCTTGCGCTCGGCCTTGGCCAGCGCCTTGTCGTCGGTCACCTCGGCGACGATCCGGCGCACGACCGGGCCGAAGGCCGCGCCGATCTCGTCGAGGCTCGTCGGCGGGCAGTCCTCCACCGTGTCGTGCAGCCATGCCGCCGTGACCGCCGCCTCGCCCCCGCCGAACCGTGCGACGAGGCAGGCGACCTCCTCCAGATGCGCCGCGTATGGCGTCCCGGCGCCGTCCTTGCGGGTCTGGCCCCGGTGCCTGTCCTCGGCGAACGCGCGTGCCCGCGCGACGATGGACATCTCCATCCGCTCTCCTTTCCGCGCGCGAGGGCGCGCCGGCCGGTCCATGCGGACGAAGGCCGGCGAAGCGGCGCGCATGATGCTGCAATGATAGGGAACGGGCAGCGAGCTGCCGGGGGCCCACGGTAGCACGCCTCATGTCTGCGTCAATCGCCTTTGCGCGCCCGGATGCAAACGGGCCGCACCACCGGTGCGGCCCGCCCCGTTCTTCCGGCGAAGGGCGCTCAGATCTCGTCGAGCGCCTCGACCGCCTTCTGGAGCTTGTCCTTCGACACGTCCTTCTCGGTCACCTTGGCGCCGGCGAAGACCAGGTCGACCACCTTGTCCTCGAAGATCGGCGCGCGGAGCTGCTGCTGCATCTGCGGGTTCTTCTGGACGAAGTCGAAGAAGGCGCGTTCCTGCCCCGGATACTGCCGTGCCTGCTGGAGCACCGCCTGGGTCATCTCGGCATCGGTGACCTCGACCTTCTCCTTGCGGCCGATCTCGGCAAGCAGGAGACCAAGACGGACGCGGCGCTCGGCCAGCTTGTTGTGATCCTCGCTGGGCTCGATCGCCCCGTGGTTGTGGCCATGCTCCTCGGGATGCTCGTCATGCCAGAGCTGATGGGCGATCTGGTGCGCCTCGGCCTCCACGAGGCTCGGCGGCAGGTCGAACGTCACCAGCTTGTCGAGCGCGTCCAGCAGCGCCCGCTTCATCACCTGGCGCGCCGCGCCGGCATATTCCGCCTCCAGCCGCTCGGCGATCTGGCCCCTCAGCGCCTCGAGGCTCTCGGCGCCGAAGCGCTTCGCCAGCTCGTCGTCGATCTCGGCCGCCTTGGGCGCCTTCACGGCCTTCACCGTGCAGTCGAAGACGGCCTCCTTGCCGGCCAGGTGCTTGGCGCCGTAGTCTGCCGGGAAGCTCACCTTCACCGCGACCTCGTCGCCCGCCTTGGCGCCGACGAGCTGGTCCTCGAAGCCGGGGATGAACGAACCCGACCCAAGCTCCAGCGGATAGTCCTCGCCGGCGCCGCCCTCGAAGGGCTCGCCGTCGATCTTGCCGACGAAGTCGATCACCACCTGATCGCCCTCCTTGGCCTTGGAGCCCTTCTTGCGGTCCTCGAAGGCCTTGGCCGAGCCGGCGAGGTTGTCGAGCGCTTCCTCGATGGCCTTGTCGTCGGCCTTCACGACGAGCTTCTCGAGCTTGATCCCGGACAGGTCCACCTCGGGGATCGCGGGCAGCGCCTCATAGGACATTTCCACGACGACATCATCGCCCTGCTTCCACGCCTCGCCGCCCTTCATCTCGACCTTCGGCTGAAGCGCGGGCCGGTCGCCGGTCTCGTCGAAGTGCTTCTTCATGGCGCCGTCGATCGCGTCCTGCATCGCGTCGCCCAGAAGCCGCTCGCCGAACTGCTTGCGCAGGATCGGCATCGGCACCTTGCCCTTGCGGAAGCCCTTCATCTCGATCTCGGGCTGCGCCTCGGCCAGCTTGTCACTCACTTTCGCGTCCAGAACCGCCGCGGGCACCGTGATCGTGTAGCTGCGCTTCAGGCCGTCTTTCAGGGTCTCGGTGACCTGCATTCCTTCGTCCTTTTCCTCGTGGTGCGGGTGGAGGGACTTGAACCCCCATGCCCGTGGGCGCCAGAACCTAAATCTGGTGCGTCTGCCAGTTTCGCCACACCCGCAATGCCCGAGAGCGGCCCCGACCGGGACCGCGCCCCAAATCCGCGCCCTTCTAGCAAGAGTCGCCCGCGCATGCGAGGGGAAAAAGCCGCCCCAGAAATTGCTCGCCGTTAACGCAATCTTGACATATTCTGAAAGAAAAAATCGAGGCAGCACATAGAGGGGGACCCCATGTCGGACAGAACGACGGGTCTTGTGCACGGCGCGGAAGACGCCGGCATTCGCCGGAAGACGGCAGGCTCCGGCATGGCGGGCTTCACGGTCACGGGGATCGCGGCCGGGACGGTCGTCCTGACGCTGGACGGGGCGCTTCCCGTCGATTTCATCGAGGCCGGCGACAGGATCATCACCCGCGAAGGGATGCGCGTGGTGCGCGCGGTCGCCGTGCACCGATACTCCGGCCCCGCGATCCGCATCGCGGCGGGCGCGCTCGGCCAGGAAAGGCCCGAACAGGATCTGATCCTGCCGGCCGAAACGCCGGTCCTGATCCGCGACTGGCGGGCGCAGGCGCTCTTCGGCGCGCGCCAGGTCGTGGTCCCGGTCGAACGGCTGGCCGATGGCGAAAGCGTGGTCGCGGTCGCCGCCCTCTCGCTTCGCCTCTACGACCTCAAGTTCGACACCGCCCAGGTCATCTATGCCGAAGGGCTGGAGATCGCCTGCGCCGCCGCCGGCGCGGCGGAGGAGGCGCGGCTCGCGGCCGAGTGAGACGCCGGGCCAGGGCGCCCTTGCGGCGGAAGCGCTTCGCGCGGGGCAATCCGGCGTTCAGAGCCCGAGGTCGCGGAACACCGCCGGCAGTTGCTCCGGCAGATCCTCGGCGATGAGGCCGGGGCCGAAGCGGCGGGCGCATTCGACATGGAGCCAGGCCGCGGTCCCGGCCGCCTCCATCGGATCGAAGCCCCGCGCCAGAAGCCCGGCGATGAAGCCCGACAGCACGTCGCCCGATCCGGCCGTGGCGAGCCAGGGCGCGACGCGGTCGTAGTGGGCGGAGTTGATGG
>JBDHSQ010000068.1:0-20097 GCA_039808285.1 Paracoccaceae bacterium | reverse complement strand
CCGAAGAGGATCGCCGCCGCGACCCGCGCCGCCGGCGGCAGGAGGCCGTTCTCGATCCCGTATTGCACGAAGAAGATGCCGGCGAGCGCCAGCGACAGCGCCGCCACGGCGAAGACCCAGTTGGCCTTGAGCCAGTCCGCCAGCGCGGAGACCCGCGCTGCCGCGACGGGAACCGGCAGCGAGGGCGGCATCGGAGGGGGTGATGACGGAGAGGGCCGCGCCCAGGGGCCGGAAACCTCCGCGGGAGCCCCGGACACCGGCATCGCCGGCGCGGGTGTCCCGGACGCGGGCGTTGCCGGCGGCACCTCCGGTGCTTCGGTCGCGGGCTCCGCCGCGGCCGGCGGCGCCTCGGCCCTCGCCCGCGGTGCCTGGCGCAGCTCGCCAAGCGTCCTCGCCTGCCCGGCCAGCCCCTGCTCCAGCGCCTCGATCCGCCGCCTCAGCCCGCCGACGGCGACCAGAAGCCACACCACGGCGACCGGCACCGCCACGACCACAAGCGCGGCCAGCACGCCGAGCAATACCCAAAGGTCCATCGCACCTGTCCCTCCGCCCGGTTGCCTCCGGGCCGTCCGCCCCATTCATAGCGCAAAGCCGGGGCGCGGGAAGTCAGGATTTCCCCTCGTCAGACGCAGCGCGGCCGGACCCGAAAAGCCCCGCCAGCGCCCGGCTCACCAGATTGGTCACCCGCGGCTTCGGCAGCACGGCGAAGGGCAAGGGCCGGCAGACCTCGATCGCGGCCACCCCCACCCGCGCGGTCAGCGCGCCGTTGACCACGCCCTCGCCGAACCGCCGCGAGAGCTTCGACAGAAGCCCGCCGCCGGCGACCGACTGGATCAGGTCGTCGCCCACCGCGACCGCGCCGGTGGCGACGAGATGCGTCAGCACCGTGCGCAGGAGCCGCCAGCCGCCGATCGCGCCGGCACGGCCGCCGTAGACCTCGGCGATGCGCCGGATCATCCTGAGGTTCACCGTCAGCGCCGCGGCGACATCGGCGAGCGCCAGCGGCACGAAGGCGGTCACCGTCGCCACCTGCCGCGCCGCCGCCTCGATCTCTCCCCGCGCGGCGCGGTCGAGCGGCGCCATCAGCTCCGCCTCGGCGAGGTGCAAGAGCGCGTCGGCGTCGAACACGTCGCCCCGCCGCTCCGCCAGCCGCGCCCGGCCCCAGGCGGTGTCCTCCCGCGCGGCATAGAGCGCGAGGAGCCCGTCGACCACCCGCCCCGCCGCCGCCAGGTCGCCCGAGGCCGCGGCGGCGAGTGCCGCCCGGTGCACCCGGTCGAGCCGGGAGAGCCGCGCCCAGGCCGCCGCCTCGCGCAGCGCGACGAGGACCGCGGCGAGGACGAAGAGCCCGGTCAGGACCGCGGCGACCCAGCCGAGCAGCGGGTGCGTCGCCAGCAGCCCCTCGACGAAGCGCCAGGTGGCGACCGAGGCCATGAAGCCGACGAGCGCCGCGGCCGAGGACCAGAAGAACCGGCCGAGCCGCGACCGCGGCCGTGCCGCCAGAACCGCGACCGTCCGCATCGCCCGGCCCTCCGGCAAGGCGGCATCCGGCACCGGCGGCGCGGCATCTGGGCCGACCGCGGCCGGCTCCTCGCGTTCGATCAGCACGGGGCCCTTCGGGTTCGCCATCACCGCCTCACAACCTGTCGCCGATCAGGAACTCCGCCGCCCGGTCGAGCCGGATGTGCGGCGGCCCCTCGCCCGGCTTCAGCCTCAGCCGCGCCGGGGCGAAGCCCATCACTCGGTAGTCGGCATCAAGCCAGCCGGACGCGCCCTGCCGGGCCGGCGCGAGGATCTCGGCCGGGTTCTGCGGCAGCTCGCCGGCGTAGAACGTGGCCTCCCGCCCGGTCTCCAGCAGCCGCCCGCGCACCGCCTCCAGCGTGCGGCCCTCGTGGCTCACCGTCTCCTCCACCGTGGCCCGCAGCGCGGCGATCGACATCGCCGCGGTATCGGCGCCGGCGAAGTCGGCGCGGTCCTTCGCCTCGCGCACCAGCGCGGCCATGATCGCGGTCAGCCGCATGTGCTGGCTGTGGTGCAGATGGTCGGCCTTGGTCGCGGCGAACAGGATGCGCTCCACCCGGCGGACGCCGAGAAGGCCCATCAGCCAGCCCACCTTGCCGGGCCGGAAGGCCGCGAGGATCTCGGTCATCGCGGCGCGCATGTCCTCCACCGCCTTCGGGCCCGCATGGATCGCGCCCAGCGCGTCGACCAGCACCACCTGCCGGTCGATGCGGGCGAAATGGTCGCGGAAGAAGGGTTTCACCACCTTCTCCTTGTAGGCATCGAACCTCCGCTCCATCTCGCGCCGGAGCGTGCCGCGCGGGGCGGCGCCCCCCGGCAGCGGCGCGAAGGTCAGCGCCGGCGATCCGGCAAGCTCCCCGGGCAGGAGGAACCGGCCGGGCGTGCAGTCGGAATAGCCCGCGGCGCGGGCGGCGCGCAGATACTGCGCGAAGGCCTCGGCCAGCCGCCTGGCCACCGCCTCGTCATGCGGCGCGGCGCCCTCGACGCCCTGAAGCGCGGCGAGATAGCCGGCCGCCTCCGCCCGGCCGGCGATCCGGCCCAGCACCTCCGCCGCCCAGTCGCCATAGCCCCGCCCGATCAGCCCGAGGTCCAGCAGCCACTCGCCGGGATAGTCGACGATGTCGAGATGGAGCGTGCGCGGCCCCCGGACGGAGCCGAGAAGCCCCGCCTCCCTGAGCCGGAACGACAGTCTGAGTTCGCTCACCGCGCGGGTGCTCTCGGGCCAGTGCGGCTCGGGCCCGGTGAGCGCGGCCAGATGCGCCTCGTAGTCGAAGCGCGGCACGGTGTCGTCGGGCTGGGGCTGGAGGAAGGCCGAAAGGATGCGCCCCTCGGCTGCGGCGCGCAGCGCCGGCATCCGGCCACGGTCCATCAGGTTGGCGACCAGCGCGGTGATGAACACGGTCTTGCCGGCACGGGAGAGCCCGGTCACGCCGAGCCGGATCACCGGGTCGGAGAACGGCTGCGCCAGCCCCTCGATGGTGCGGCCGATCGTGTCGGTGATGCCGGATAGCGCCAAGTCCCTGCCCCTTGCCTTTCCCCGAAGATAGGCCGGGCGGCGGCACATGGGTAGGGGCGATTGCCAAGGCCGCAGGCCGGGACTAAGGGTGCCCGATGCCCCGCTACGCGCTCAAGCTCGAATACCACGGCGGCCCCTTCGCGGGCTGGCAGCGCCAGTCCGGCCAGCCCTCGGTGCAGGCGGCGGTGGAGGCGGCGCTGGCCCGGCTCGATCCGGCTGCGCCCGCCATCGCCGCCGCCGGGCGCACCGATGCCGGCGTCCATGCCAGCGGGCAGGTCGCGCATTGCGACCTGGCGAAGGACTGGGAACCCTTCCGGCTGATGGAGGCGCTCAACTGGCACCTGAAGCCCGCCCCCGTCGCCGTGCTCGCCGCCGCCCGGGTGGCGGATGATTTCCACGCCCGCTTCTCGGCCACGGAGCGGCGCTATCTCTACCGGATCGTCGCCCGCCGCGCGCCGCTCACTCTTGACGCGGGCCTCGCCTGGCGGGTGCTCCGCCCGCTCGACGCGGAGGCGCTGCGCGAGGCCGCCGCGCATCTCATCGGCCGGCACGACTTCACCACCTTCCGCTCGACGCTCTGCCAGTCGAAGAGCCCGGTGAAGACCCTCGACGAGATCGGGATCGACGCAGTGGCGATCCCCCACGGCGTCGAATACCGCTTCCGGCTTCGCGCCCGCTCGTTCCTGCACAACCAGGTCCGTTCGATCGTCGGCACGCTGGAACGCGCCGGCGCCGGCGCCTGGTCCCCCGCCGACGTCAAGGCGGCGCTGGAGGCCCGCGACCGCGCCGCCTGTGGCCCGGTCGCGCCGCCCGGCGGGCTCTGCCTCACCGGCGTCGCCTACCCCGAGGATCCCTTCGCCTGAGCGTCTTCGTTGCGTGAAATACCCCGGGGGAGTCCCCGCTTTCGCGGGGACGGGGGCAGCGCCCCCTGGTGGGGTCAGGCCTCGCCGCCCGCTCCCGATGCTCCGCCGGCGCCCGGGTCCAGAAGCCGGCGGACCGCGTCGCGCAGTTCCTTCAGCTCGAAAGGCTTGGCGATGAATCCGTCGGCGCCGAGCGCGAGCCCCTTGCGCCGCTCCATCGCCGAGCCGCGCGCCGTCATCATCAGGATCTTCACGTCCTTGAGATCGGGGTCCATCCGCACGGTCTGGCAGATCTCGTAGCCCGACACCTCGGGCAGCATCACGTCGAGAAGGACGAGGTCGGGCGCGGTGTCGCGGATTCTCGGCAGCGCCTCGGCACCGTTGGCGATCCTTTCGTGGTCGTAGCCTTCCCGGGTCAGCACGTAGTCGAGGGCGAGCGCGATGTTGTCCTCGTCCTCCACGATCAGGACACGGTGCCTGAGCTTGCCCGCCGCCATGTCAGCCTCCCCGTCGAGGCGCCCGGAGGCACCGGCCGGGGCGCCGGGCGACGAACGAGGCCGGGCGCGGCACGGGACTCGCGGCCGGGCTCGGGGCCGGGCTCGGGGCCGGACTCGGGGCCGGACTCGGGGCCGGACTCGGGGCGAGGCCGGGTGACGGGCGGGGGACTGGACTCGGGGCCGGGGGCGTCATGCGTCTTTCCCTCCATCTTCGGTCCCCTGGGAAGGGGCCGGGCCGGATGTCCTCGGTGGCAGGGAGCCCGCGCCGGGGCAATGTGGCGCGGCGTCGCTGGCACCCGGTCCGGCGGCAGCCGGGCCGGGGTTTCCCCCGGCCCGGCCGGTCCGTCAGCGGTGGAGCTTGTGTTCCGGGTCGTCGGTGAAGATCGACTTCCTGTGGGTGCCGTTCGGCACGAAGATCGTTCCGATCACCACCGTCATCAGCGCGACGACGATCGCATACCAGAGGCCGGCGTAGATATTGCCGGTCTGGGCCGAGATCGCGAAGGCGGTCGCGGGCAGCAGGCCGCCGAACCAGCCGTTGCCGATGTGGTAAGGCAGGCTGAGGCCCGAATAGCGGATGCGGGTCGGGAACAGTTCGACCAGCATCGCCGCGATCGGCCCGTAGACCATCGTCACGAGAACGATCAGATAGGTCAGGATCGCGATGATCATGAGCTTCTGGCCCGTGAAGATGTCGAGGAAGTGGGCCGCCTTGGCAACCGTCGGGTTGTTTTCCGCGACCAGCGGATAGCCCGCGGCCTTCAGCGCCTCGTTCACCGCCTTCTCGAACGCCGGTTTCACCGCGCTCGCGTCGTCGAGCGCCTTCTGCGCCGCGTCGATCGCCGTCTGGTCGGTGCCGGATTTCGCCGCTTCCAGCGCCGTCTTGGCGTCGGCGATGGCCTTGGCGTTCTCGGCGCCGTCATAGCCCGGGATCACCGTATCGCCCACCTGCACCGAGGCGATCGTCCCCGCCGGCGCGTCGACGGTCGTCGAGTTGACGGAGGTCTTGGACAGGAGCGCCTTGGCGATGTCGCACGAGGTGGTGAACTTGGCGGTGCCCGTCGGGTTGAACTGGAACGAGCACTTTTCCGGATCGGCGGTCACGACGACCTCGGTCTGCTGGGCCTGGTAGAGCGCCGGGTTGGCGGTATGGGTCAGAAGCTTGAAGACCGGGAAGTAGGTCACCGCCGCGATCAGGCAGCCTGCCAGGATGATCGGCTTGCGGCCGATGCGGTCCGAGAGCGAGCCGAAGAACAGGAAGCCCCAGGTGCCGATGATCAGCGACCACGCCACGAAGACGTTGGCCGAGAAGAGGTCGACCTTGATGACGTTCTGAAGGAAGAACAGGGCGTAGAACTGGCCCGAATACCAGACCACCGCCTGGCCTGCGGTCAGGCCGAGAAGCGCGATCAGCGCGATCTTGGCGTTCTTCCACTGGCCGAAGGCCTCGCGCAGCGGCGCCTTGGACTGGGCGCCTTCTTCCTTCATCTTCTTGAAGGCCGGACTCTCGTTCATCTGAAGCCGGATGTAGAGCGAGATCGCCAGAAGGACGATCGAGCCGAGGAACGGGATACGCCAGCCCCAGAGGTCGAAGGCCTTGATCATCTTGGGCGTGCCGTCGGCGTTCATCACCGCCTGCCCGGCGGCATCCAGCACCTGCGTCGGTTCCCAGTTGCCGTTGACGTAGCCCTGCACCAGCAGGATGACGACCAGAGACAACAGAAGCCCGAGCGTCGCCGTCGTCTGGATGTACGAGGTGAAGTAGCCGCGCTGGTTGATCGGCGCGTGTTCGGCCACATAGACCGCCGCCCCGCCGTATTCGCCGCCGAGCGCCAGACCCTGGAGCATCCGCAGCCCGATCAGGATGACCGGCGCGGCCATGCCCCAACTGCTGTAGCTGGGCAGCATACCCACGAGGAAGGTCGACAGACCCATGATCATGATGGTCATGAGGAAGGTGTATTTCCGCCCGATCAGGTCGCCGAGCGAGCCGAACACCAGCGCGCCGAAAGGCCGCACGATGAACCCCGCCGCGAAGGCCAGGAGCGCGAAGACGTTGCGCGTGGCCTCCGGGAACGAGGTGAAGAACTGCGCGCCGATGATCGCCGCGAGCGAGCCGTAAAGGTAGAAGTCGTACCACTCGAAGATCGTGCCGGCGGAAGAGGCGAGGATCACCTTCTTCTCTTCCCTGGTCATCGGACGGGAACGGTTCACCGCCACGTCCAGATCGGTTGTTGCCATCGTTTCCTCCTAGCAAGCGGGGCCTCCCGGCCCCTTTTTTGCGTCCCTGCCGCGCAGCCTCCGCGCCGCGGGCAAGACCCCTCGGTTCACGGAAGCGGCGTGCCACCCGCCTTCCGCGTCGTGTCGTTCCGGCCTCGCGGGCCGGTCGGGCTCGTGTCGTCAGACCGGGGCGCGATCCGCCCCGGCGCCTCCTCCTCCGGGGGCTTGCCGCCCCTTCGCATGATTGCCGAACATGGCCGCGACCAGCGCCTGCAACGCCGCGCCCACCTCGGGAATGCCCGCCATCGCATCGACCGTCTCGAGGACGCCCATCTTGCCGTAATGCGCGATCAGCGGGGCCGTCTGGGCGTGATAGGCGGTCAGCCGTTCGCGCACCGTCTCGGCAGTGTCGTCGGCGCGGCGCCTGAACGCCGTGCCGCCGCATTTGTCGCAAACTCCCGCCGCGGCGGGCTGCTTGAACTCGTCATGATAGCCTTCGCCGCAGGCGGCGCAGGTGTAGCGACCGGCGACGCGGGCGATCATCGCCACGTCATCGACCTGAAGGTTGATCGCGGCGCCGACGCCGCGGCCCTCCCGGGCGAGAAGCGCATCGAGCGCCGCGGCCTGCCCGGCGGTCCGCGGGAAGCCGTCGAGGATCACACCGCGCGCCACGTCGGGTTCGGACATCCGGTCGTTCAGGATCGACAGCACGATCTCGTCGGAGACGAGGCCGCCCGCCTCCATCACCGCCTTCGCGGCAAGGCCCGCGGGCGTGCCCTGCGCCACCGCCGCGCGCAACAGGTCGCCGGTCGAGAGCTGGACCAGGCCGAAGCGCTCCTCCAGCATCCGCGCCTGCGTGCCCTTGCCCGCCCCCGGCGGCCCGAGCAGGATGACGACCGCAGCGGCAGCGGCGGGGGCGGGGGCGGGTGCGGCCTCGACCTCTCCCATCCGCTCAGCTCCGGTTCATGCGGTTGTTGACGAGATCGTCGACCACCGACGGATCGGCCAGCGTCGAGATGTCGCCGAGCGCGCCGTAGTCGTTCTCGGCGATCTTGCGCAGGATGCGGCGCATGATCTTGCCCGAACGGGTCTTCGGCAGGCCGGGCGCCCACTGGATGAGGTCGGGCGAGGCGATGGGTCCGATCTCGGACCTGACCCACTGCACCAGTTCCTTCCTGAGCGCCTCCGACGGCTCCACCCCGTTCATCAGCGTGACATAGGCGTAGATCCCCTGGCCCTTGATCTCGTGCGGGTAGCCTACCACCGCGGCCTCGGCGACCTTGGGATGCGCCACCAGCGCGCTTTCCACCTCGGCCGTGCCCATCCGGTGGCCAGAGACGTTGATCACGTCGTCGACCCGGCCGGTGATCCAGTAATAGCCGTCGCGGTCGCGCCGGCAGCCGTCGCCGGTGAAGTAGTAGCCGCGATACTGGCTGAAATACGCCTCCTGGAAGCGTTCGTGATCGCCCCAGAGCGTGCGCATCTGGCCCGGCCAACTGTCGGAGATGCAGAGCACGCCTTCGGCCTCGGTCTCGCCCTGGCGGACGCCGGTCGAGGCATCGAGGATCACGGGCTTGACGCCGAAGAACGGCAGCGTGGCCGATCCGGGCTTGGTGGGCGTCGCCCCCGGCAGGGGCGTGATCATGTGGCCGCCGGTCTCGGTCTGCCACCAGGTGTCGACGATCGGGCGTTCGCCCTTGCCGACATGCTTGTCATACCAGATCCACGCCTCGGGATTGATCGGCTCGCCCACCGAGCCCAGCACGCGGATCGCCGAGAGGTCGTATTTCTCGACCCATTCCGGCCCCTGCCCCATCAGCGAGCGGATCGCCGTCGGGGCGGTGTAGAACTGGTTGACCTTGTGCTTTTCGCAGACCGCCCAGAAGCGGCCCGCGTCCGGCCAGGTCGGCACGCCCTCGAACATGACGGTGGTCGCACCGTTGGCCAGCGGCCCGTAGAGGATGTAGCTGTGCCCGGTGACCCAGCCGACGTCCGCCGTGCACCAGAAGACATCGCCTTCCCTGTAGTCGAACACGTATTCATGCGTCATCGCCGCGAAGACGAGGTATCCGCCGGTGGTGTGCACGACGCCCTTCGGCTTGCCGGTCGATCCGGAGGTGTAGAGGATGAAAAGCGGATCCTCGGCGTTCATCGGCCGCGGCGGGCATTCGGGGCTGACCATGTCCATCATCGCCAGCACGTCGACGTCGCGCCCGTTCACCCAGGAAATCTGGTCGCCGGTATGCTTGACGACAAGGCAGCGCACCTTGTCGGAACAATGCAGGAGCGCGGCATCGGTATTGGCCTTGAGCGGCGTGCGTCGGCCGCCGCGCGGCGCGGTGTCGGCGGTGATGACGAGCTTGGCGCCCGAGTCGTTGATCCGGTTGGCCAGCGCGTCCGAGGAGAAGCCGGCGAAGACGACGGAATGGATCGCCCCGATCCGCGCGCAGGCCAGCATCGCATAGGCCGCCTCGGGGATCATCGGCAGGTAGATCACCACCCGGTCGCCGCGCATCACCCCCTGGCTCAGCAGCACGTTGGCCATCTGGTTCACCTTCCGCGACAGTTCGCGATAGGTGATGTGGCGGGCCGGCGTCTTGGGATCGTCGGGCTCCCAGATGATCGCGGTCTGCAACGCCCGGTCCTTCAGGTGGCGGTCGATGCAGTTGACCGAGGCGTTGAGCACCCCGTCCTCATACCACTTGATCGATACCTTGCCGAAGGTGAAGTCGGTGTCCTTGACCCTGGTATAGGGCCTGATCCAGTCGAGACGCCGCCCCTCGCGGCCCCAGAACGTGTCCGGGTCGGCGAGCGATTCGGCATACATCTCGCGGTATCTGGCCGCATTGGCATGAGCGTTCTCGAAGCCCGGCGGCACATCGCGCATTTCCGGCGCCTGAACCGATTGAGCCTTGGCAGAAGACATTCCGATCCTCCCTTGCACCTGCGTCGCCACGAAACGCTCCCGTCCGCAGCGCAAAGCCTGCGGGCCCGGAACCGCGGGCCCTGTCACGCGGCATTGTAAACCAATCGTTGATTTTTTTGTAACCTGTTTCGTTAAAAAGATTTTTTAGTAAATTTATTCACAGATTTTCGGTGAGTTTTGTAAACTATCAAAAATGTGGCAAAATTTTGCCGAAGAATATCAAATTCTTGGCTGTTCACGATCCGGTGAAGGCCGCCCGCGCCGGGCCGCGCCGGCGGGCAGCAGGCCGCGCCCGGCATCCGGGGCGGCGGTGCGTGCCCGCCCCGCGCGCCGGCCGGCGCGGCGGGCTTTTGCGCTCACACGTCCTGCGCGATTCGAAGGGACGGGGTGCCGCCCGAAGTTCCCGGCGGGCACGCCGCCGGAAGCGCGCGGCGCGGCTGCCCCCCGACCGCACTGTTGCCGGCCTGGGCGGGCATTGTTGGGTGAAACGGGGGCTTGTCTTGCCGGCTGCCCGGTCCATGATACGCTCGACTGGCGCCTGGACGAGCGAGTGTGCCCCCCGGGCGCCCCGCCGCCAATCCGACCGGCCAGACAGGAGCGCCGCTTGCCCCCTTCGCCCGAGACGCCGCGCCGCATCGACCCGATCCGGCCCACCGACGCGGACGCGCGCGGCATCGCCCGCGCGCTCCTGACCGGGGCACGGACCGCCGCTCTCGGTGTCCTCGACCCGGCGACGGGGGCGCCGTTCGTCAGCCGCGTCGCCTTCGGCCTGGGCCCCGCAGGCGTGGCGCTGACCCTGGTCTCCGACCTTGCGTTCCATGCGGGCGCGCTGCGCGCCGACCCCCGGGTGTCGCTGCTTCTGGGCGAGCCGGGGCCGAAGGGCGACCCGCTCGTCCATCCGCGCCTGACGCTGGCCGCGACCGCCCGTTTCGTCGCCACCGATGCGCCGGAACGCGCGGCGCTACGCGAGGCCTGGCTCGGCCATCACCCGAAGGCCGCGCTCTACGTCGATTTCGCCGACTTCCATTTCGTCCGGTTCGAAATCGCCTCCGGCCATCTTAATGCCGGATTCGGGAAAGCCTATGCACTCGACGCGAATGATCTTAAGCTGCAATCGTAAGGCAGCGGACATGCTACGCGAGGATTTTTGGCGTCGGGCGATTTGGGTTGGCGGTTGCGGCGAAGGGCAATGACGGACGACCGGACGACGTGGCAGGATGAGATCGAGCGTCAGCGAGGCCGGCTGGAGGCCGATCTCGTCTCACGCCAGATCGGCGTGTTCCTGACCAGCGTCGTCTTCATCTTCTTCCTGCCGTTCTGGTTCGTGTTCGTGAGCTATCTCGCGGTCGTCGGGTCGGAGGTGTTGCAATACCGCCTGATGCGCGCCTATGCCGAAGATGCGGCCCCGAGGGGGCGGCTTGGCATCCTTGCGAACGCCGGCTTCGGCATGGCGGTCTACTGCCTGCCCGCCCTCTTCGTCTGGCTGAACCCTGAGCCTCTGGTGAAGTTCGCCGGCGTCCTGTCGATCGTCGGCGCGCTGCTCAGCGTCTCGGTCGTGCGCTCCACCCACCTCGCCTTCGGCATCGCCTCCGGCCTGCCCGCCGCACTCGCGCTCCTGTGGCTGCCGCTGCAGTATTTCTTCGACCCCGTTCTCGACTACCGCGCGGCGCTGGCGACGGCTGCGGCGATCATCCTCCTGGGCTACTTCGCCTCGGCGCTGGTGCAGAACCACCGGATGCAGAACAGCCTCGTCGCCGCGGTCGCCGAGGCCAGCGCGGCGAGCCGGGCCAAGTCGCGCTTCCTTTCGACGATGAACCACGAGATCCGCACGCCGCTCAACGCGATCCTCGGGCACAGCCAGCTTCTGGCGGCCGAACCCGACGCCGGACCGGCGCGCAGCCACGCCGCCGCCATCGCCGCCGCGGCCCGCACGCTGGAGACGATGGTGCAGGACGTGACCGACCTCGCCTCCGTCACCGGGGGAGAGTTGAAGTTCCGCCCGGTGACGGTGATGATCCGGTCGGAGCTTGACGTCCTGGCGACGCTGCCCTTGCCCCTCGACTCGGCGGGCGACCCTGCGATCACCGTGGAGATCGCCCCCGAAGTGCCCGAATTCGGCCAGTTCGACCCGATCCTCCTGCGCAAGTGCCTCGTCCATCTCTGCGCCATCGTGCTGAACGGGCTGCCCCCCGGCAACAGCCCCGCCATCGACCTGCGCTGCGCGCTGGCGCCCGGGCGGCAGGACAGGCTGCGCCTGACGATCGCCGGCCACAGCCCGGCGTCCGGCGTGGGCCCGGGCCAGGACCTGCCGTCCGAGGAGACGCTGGCGCTGAGCCTCGTGCACCGGGTGGCCGAGGTGATGGGGGCCCGCGCGGCCGTGCTGCGCGCCCCCGACGGCAGCCCGGTCGCGCGGATCGAACTGCCCTTCGTCATGGTCGCGGACCCGCCCGCCACCGGCGCCGAGGCCGTCTGGGGCCGCCTGCGCGCACTGGTCGTGGACGACATCGCCACCAACCGCTTCGTGCTGATCCAGCTCCTGCGCGCGCTCCGGATCGAAGCCGACGAGGCCGGCGGCGGCGGCGACGCGCTGGAAAAGCTCGCCGGGGGCGAATTCGACCTCGTGCTCCTCGACATGAACATGCCCGACATGGACGGAGAGGCGACCTTCCGCGAAATCCGCGCCGCCGGCGCGCCCTGGGCAGAAATCCCGGTGGTGGCGCTGACCGCAGACGCGGTGGCGCTGAAGCGCGACTACTACCTCGCGCTCGGCCTGAACGGCTTCGTCTCGAAACCCGTCGACCGGCGGCTTCTCTGGGCCGAGATCCTCTCGGCCGTGCCGCGCCCGCCGCCGCTCTGAACGGACGGCGGGGCGGGCGCGCCTCAGACCGGGTTGTCCATCCGGATCCGCAGGTGGACGCGTCCTTTCGACGCCCCCGCCCAGGTCACTGTCACGTTCTGCTTCAGCGCCCCCTGCTGCACCTCGACATAGGGCATGTCGCTCCGCCGTTCGCTGGCGGGACCGCTGATCATCCCCTCGGCAACCAGCGCCTCGACGTTGCGCGCCCAGCCGCCGAAGGGCAGATAGGCGCCGGGGCTCACCGTCCAGACCGTCGCCGCCGAGGCCTGGTCGTGCTGGAAGAAGACCGGGTTCGAGATCGGCTGGGTGATGGCGGTAAAGGCGTTCGCCTCCACCGTGATGTTCTTCATCGAGGCAGGGTTGAGCGGCGCGAAGGTGGTGTCGACCGCATCGACCCGGTCGATCGCACCCGCGAGCGCCTTGAAGACGTTGCCCGAAATGTTCACGTCGCGCAGGAAATGCCCCGCACCATAGGGTTTGACGACGAGGAAGGCGAACCAGGGCGCGACGTCGCTCGCGGTGAACGTATTGCCGGTGATCGTGAGGCCGCCGAAGGAATACTGGTTGGCGAAGCCCGGGTCGCTTTCGTATTCGTTGGTCCACTCGATCGAGCAGTTGTCGATGTAGTTGCCGGTGACCGTGGACTTCACGTCGGTCCCGGCGAGGATCAGCCCCGGCAGCCTGAGCCCGTCCACCTCGGTGTCGCCCTGGAACCAGTGGTTGCCGACGATGAGGTTGCCGTTGCCGCCGAGCACCGCGAAATGGCGGAAGTGCTGCGCCCGGCAGTCGCGGATCTTCACGTCGTTGGCGCTGGCGTTCAGCGCGATCGACACCCGGTCCTGCGACCGCAGCCCGCTCTCGTCCGAGGTGAAGCTGCACCGGTCGATCATCATCCCCTGGCAGCCGTCGCCGATCGAGGTGATGCCGCGGTTCCTCGGCCGGGTGACGAAGCTGTCACGGAGATGGAAGAGAGAGCCCGACGGCGGCAGCAGGATCGCGCTGGCGAAGCCGTTGCACTGCACCTCGATGTCATCGAGCACCATCTTCGACAGCGAGGAGAAACCCGAAAAGTCCAGCACATACCTGAACCGGGTGAAGGTGTAGACCTGGCTTCCCGCGGCGCCATAGAGCGGCTGGCTCAGCGTCAGCGTGGCCGCGCCCAGATTGACCGCCGTGACATAGACCTCGCGCCCGACGCCGGTGCCGGTGACGAGCGACCCCACCGCCACGTTGGCGATGTTGGCGACGTTCGACAGCAGCTTCTCGTTGGCCGGGCTGTAGCTCGCCTGCGAGGTCACGACCGCCGGCGCCCAGGCCGGGCCGTCCACCACGTCGAACTGGCCGTTGCGGATCACCCGGCGGGTCGCGAAGGAGGTCTTGTTGTTCACCGCCGCCTGAAGGTCGATCGGCGCCGTCACCTCGATCCGCCGGCCGCCGAGGTCCAGCGAATCGTGGTCGACGAAATTCAGCAGCGCCTGGAACGCGCGCTTGAACCCCTCCTCCTCGCTGCCGAAGGCGGCCGCATAGCTCGCCAGGTCGAAGCTGCGGGTCAGCGACAGGCGGCGGTCGGCCGGCATCGTCACCGTCCCTTCGAACCGCGCCGGCGCCTCGAAGGTGACGTCGGCGTTCAGCCGGTAGCTGCCCGCCGACACCAGGACCGACCGGCCCGCGGCGAGGGCCGCGGCATCGGCCGCCTCGAAGGCGGCGGAATCGTCGGCGACCCCGTCGCCCCTCGCGCCGTAGTCGCGCACGTCCACCCAGTCGATCAGGTCACGCAGGAAAACCCCGGTCACATCCTCGATCTCGATGTCGTCGATCCGCACCACGCCGCCGTTCGGCCCGGTCAGGTCGAGCCCGAAATGGCCGGAGAGCGCGGCCCGGCCCCAGCTCATGTCCACCCCGCGGCGGCTGCCGGTGCCGACGATCGCCTCCACCGTCGCGACCTTGCCATAGGCGGAAAGCTGGACCGAGGGGCCGGCCTCGACCACGCCCGCCACATGCGCCCCGCCCGCGGCCCCCGCCCAGCCGGCGATGCGCACCGCCGGAAGGTTGCCGCTCATCGCCTTGACCCGCGCCCGCACCCGCAGGTAGCAGCCCGGCAGGATCGGCGTGTCGCCCATGTAGCGCAGCTTCACCGTGCTCGTGGTCTTGATGATCTCGAGGCAGCCCGAGAAATCCTGATCGGCCGGCACCAGCGCCGCATTGGGCGAACCGGCGTAGGTGGGTGAGCCCGGCGTCCCGTCGCCGCTCGACCAGACGTCGAGCCCGTTCTCGAATGCGGGCGGCATGAAGATGAGCCCGTCGGTGATCGCCTTGTTCATCGCGAAATACCCCTTGTCCGGTTCCGGCCCCGCACCGCGAAATCCCCCGCGCCCGGATGACCCGGGCACCGGCGGCCGCCTTGGGGCAACCGACGGAAGTTCCGCTCGTTCGAGGAAATGGCGGGCCGCTCGGACCCGTGCGCCGAGGTCTAGCGCGAAAGTCTGATCGGCCGGTTAGCCCACCGCGCGGCGCCCCGCCGGCCGGCCGCTCACGCCGCCTGCCCGGCCAGTTCGCCGCTCAGCGCGCGCCCGATCAGCGCCAGCGTCTCGTCGACGCCGTAAAGCGCGATGAAGCCGCCGAAACGCGGCCCCTCCGAGGCGCCGAGAAGCACCTCGTAAAGCGCCTTGAACCAGTCGCGCAGCGGCTCGAACCCGTGCTCCTTGCCCACCGCGAAGACCATCGACTGCAAGGCTTCCGCATCGAGCCCGCCGTCCCAGGCCCGAAGCCGCCCGGCCAGATCCTCCATCGCCGCCCGCTCCCGCTCCGTCGGCAGGCGGAATATCCTCGTGGGAGCCACGAAATCGTTGAAGTAGCGCACCGCGAATGCCGCCGCCTGGTCGAGCTGCGGGTTCTGCTCCGGGCTCGCCTCCGGCGCATAGCGGCGGATGAAGCCCCAGAGGCCGGACTTGTCCTTGGCACCCGCGACGCTGGCGAGGTTCAGCAGCATGGCGAAAGGCACCACCATGTCCGACTTCGGCGGGTGGCCACCGTGGATATGCCAGACCGGGTTGGCGATCTGCTGCTCCACCGTCTGGTCGGGGAAGGCGCGGAGCTGCTGGTGATACTCGTCCACCGCCTTCGGGATCACGTCCCACCAGAGCCGCTTCGCCGTCTTCGGCTTCTGGTACATGAAGTAGCCGAGCGATTCCGTCGCCGCATAGGTCAGCCACTCGTCGATCGTCAGCCCGTTGCCCTTCGACTTGGAGATCTTCTGCCCCTTCTCGTCGAGGAACAGCTCATAGGTGAAATGCTCCGGCTTGCGGCCGCCCAGAACCTCGCAGATGCCGTCATAGATCGGCGTGTTGGTGGAATGGTCCTTGCCGTACATCTCGAAATCGACGCCGAGCGCGGCCCAGCGGGCGCCGAAGTCGGGCTTCCATTGCAGCTTCACCTGCCCGCCTGTGACCGGCAGCGTCCATTCCCGCCCCGTCTCGTCGTCGAAAGTCACGGTATGCTCCCGCTTGTCGACATGCCGGATCGGCACATAGAGCACGCGCCCCGTCTCGGGATGGATCGGCAGGAAGCAGGAATAGGTCTGCTGGCGCTCCTCCCTGAGGCTCGCCAGCATGATCTCCATGATCGCCTCGTAGCGCTCGGCCGCCAGCCTGAGCGTGTCGTCGAACCGGCCCGAGCGGTAGAACTCGGTGGCCGAATAGAACTCGTAGTCGAACCCGAAGGTGTCGAGGAAGCGGCGCAGCATCGCGTTGTTGTGGTGGCCGAAGCTCTCGTATTCCCCGAACGGATCGGGCACCGAGGTCAGCGGCCGTTGCAGGTTCGCCTTCAGCATCTCCGGCTGGGGCACGTTGTCGGGCACCTTGCGCATCCCGTCGAGGTCGTCCGAAAAGCAGAAGAGCCGCGTCGGGATGTCGCTGATGATCTCGAAGGCGCGGCGGATCATCGTCGTCCGCTGCACTTCGCCGAAGGTGCCGATATGCGGCAGGCCGCTCGGCCCGTAGCCCGTCTCGAACAGCACGTAGCCCTTCTCGGGCGGCGCCTTCTCGTAGCGTTTCAGCACGCGGCGCGCTTCCTCGAAAGGCCAGGCTCTGGAATTCATGGCAGCGTCGCGCAGCGAAGTCATGTCGTGGGGCTTCCCGAAAGGGCGGCACCTCGCGTGCCGCAAGCCCCGTCCCTATTGAACGGGGACCGCATCGTCAATAATTTGCCTGCCGAACCAGGAAGGACGCAGCCCGTGACCCACACCCTCCCCTCATTTTCCGCGCAGGACGCCCTCGTGGCGATCATGGTCACGGTCTCGGTCTCCGACGAGACGATCCGCACCTCCGAACTCGTCGCCATCGAGCGGCAGGTCAACCACATGCCGATCTTCGCCGGCTACGACATCGACCGCGTGAAGGACGTCGCCCAGACCGTCTACCGGCTGATGGAGGAAGACGACGGGCTCGACACCCTCTTCGCGATGGCGCGCGAGGCGCTGCCCGAGCGGCTCTGGGAAACCGCCTATGCGCTTGCCTGCGACGTGGCCGCCGCCGATGGTACGCTCGGTCAGACCGAACTGAGGTTCCTTGAGGAAATCCGCCACGAACTGACCATCGACCGGCTTCACGCCGCCGCCATCGAACGCGGCGCCCGGGCGCGGCACATGACGCTCTGAGCGTCGCGGGAAAGGCACGGTGGCGGCCGCCGGCGGAGGGGCCGTGTTCTTCGTTGCCGCCCGGCGCTTTCCCCGCCATTGTGATCGGGAAAGGGACAGGAAGCGATCATGAAAGTCGTTGTCATGGGCGCCGGCGTGATCGGCGTGACCACCGCCTACTACCTCGCCCGCCAGGGCGCCGAGGTCACCGTGCTCGACCGCCAGCCGGGGCCGGGGCTGGAAACCAGCTATGCCAACGCCGGCGAACTTTCCTACGGCATGACCTCGCCCTGGGCCGCGCCCGGCATCCCGATGAAGGCGCTGAAATGGCTCTTCATGAAGCGCCGGCCGCTCTTCATCTGGCCGCTCGTCAGCCCGCGCATGTGGCGCTGGGGCGCCGAGATGCTGAAGAACTGCACCGAGGACGCCTACCGGCTCAACAAGTCGCGCATGGTCCGCGTCTCCAACTATTCCCGCGACGTGCTGCCCGACCTTGTCGCCGAAACCGGCATCCGCTTCGACCTGCGCGAAAAGGGCACGCTCCAGCTCTTCCGCACCGGAAAGCAGCTCAAGGCCTCGAAGGCAGACCAGGAGATCCTCGCCGAATTCGACAGCCCCTTCGAGGTGCTCGACCGCGACGGCTGTATCGCGGCGGAACCCGCGCTGGACCTCGTCCGCGACAGGTTCGTGGGCGGCCTCCGGCTCACCGCCGACCGGACGGGCGACTGCCGCATGTTCACCGTCGCACTGGCCGAGAAGACGGCCGGACTTGGGGCGGCCTTCCACTACGGCCAGAAGATCCGGCTGATCCAGGTGAAGGGCGACCGGGTCATGGGGGTGATGACCGAGGCGCTCGGCCGGGTGGAGGGCGATGCCTATGTCTGCGCGCTCGGCAGCTTCGCGCCGAAGCTCCTCGGCCCGATCGACATCCGTCTGCCGGTCTATCCGGTCAAGGGCTATTCGGTGACGCTTCCCGTCAGCGACGATCACTACGCGCCGCAGTCGACGATCATGGACGAAACCCACAAGGTCGCGATCACCCGGCTCGGCGACCGCATCCGCGTCGCCGGCACGGCCGAGATCGCCGGCTATTCCGACCGGCTCGGGCCGCACGCCACCGCGACCGTCCGCCATGTCGTGGGCGACCTCTTCCCGAGGGGCGGCGACCTCGCGCGCGCCGAGGGCTGGACCGGCCTGCGGCCGATGACCCCCGACGGCACGCCGATCCTCGGGCCCACGCGCTACCGCAACCTCTTCCTCAACACCGGCCACGGCACGCTTGGCTGGACGATGGCGGCTGGCTCGGGACGAGCGGTGGCCGACCTCGTATTGGGCCGCAAGCCGGAAATCGACTTCGACGGGCTGACCGCCGCGCGCTACGGGCTGTGAGACTCAGGCTCCGTAGACCGTCGCCCAGCGCTCGATCAGTTGCTGTTGCAGGCGCTTCGACCGTTTCACCCAGGCGCCGACGCCGGGGGCGTCCTCCTTCTGGCTGTCGGGAATAGAATCGCGCCGCGCCACATCGCCGGTGAAGATCGCGAAGGCCAGGTCGGTGCCGCCGGGCGCGCGGACATAGCCCGCAAGCGTCGACACGAAATTGAGCGTGCCGGTCTTGGCCTCGACCGTCACGGGGCCGCCCCTGACCTTCCGCCCCGCCTCGTCGCGGAAGGCGAATTCCTTCAGAAGCCCGCGCAACCCCGCCTTCGGCCCAAGCGTCACCAGCGCACGCACCATCGCTTCCGGCGCGATCCGCGACGCGCCCGCCAGCCCGGAATGATCGGCCAGCCGCGCCGCAGACCCCGTCCGCTCGGCCAGCCAGGCGGTCATCGCGCGTGCGGATCCCGCATGGCTGCCCACGCCCCTGCGCGCCGACGCGGCCATGCCCACCGCCTCGGCGGTCATGTTCGTCGAATACTTCATCATGTCCCGCAGGATCACCGGCAGCTCGGCACTCGCCCGCTCGGCCAGCAGCGTGCCGCCCGGCAGCCCCCCGGCCACCTCCGGCGCGGGCAGGGGGATGCCTGCGGCACGCGCCAGCGTCTGGAACACGTCGCCCGCATAAAGCTCGGGCCGCCGCACAGGCAGCCAGCGGCTCCCGCCCTTGCCCAGCGCCTTCCGCGCCACGATCCATTCCTCGACCTTGCCGCGCCGGTAGCTGTAGACCGGCAGGTCGCGATCCGAAACGCTGACGCGCGCGGAATAGACCGGCGGGGCGAAGCGCTCCGCCCGCGCGTCCATCCCGACCTCATAGCCCTTTCCCGCCCGCTTCCAGACGAAGTTCACCCGGTTGTAGTTGAGGTTCAGCCCGGAAACGGCGGGGTTGTAGCCCAGCCAGGCCGGCTGGCTTTCGTCGATCGCTTCCAGATAGGGCAGCGCGCCGCCCCAGACCAGGAACCGCCCCGTCACCCCGGCCACACCACGCCCCTTCAGCGCTGCCGCCATGTCGCCCAGGTCGTCCGTCGTCAGCGTCGGATCGCCGCCGCCCGCAAGGATCAGATCGCCCTGCACCTTGCCGCCGGCGACCGGCCCGGTGGCGACCAGCCGCGTCGGGAAACGATACCCCGCGCCGAGATGCTCCAGCGCATAGAGAGAGGTGATCACCTTCAGGGTGGAGGCCGGGGGCATCGGCCGGTCGCCGGCCCGCGCCTCGAGGATCGACCCCGTCCTCGCATCGGCCACGACATAGCCCACCTCGCCGCCAAGGGAAGCCGCGCGGATCAGATCGTCGGCCGGCACCGCGGCCGGTCCCGCCGCACGAACCACCCCGGCGAACCGCGCCGCCGGCCGTGGCGACCGCAGGGGAGCCTCGGCAAGGACCGGCCCCCCGAAGCCCCAGGCAAGCCCCGCCGCCATGCCCCCAAGAATCCGCCGTCGCGATACGCCGTCCATGCGCGCCTCCCTCTTGCGAACCATCGCGCAAGGCCCGGCGCGCTTCAAGGGGTCAGCCCGCCCGCCACTCTCCCCGCGCCCGGATCGCGCTGGACGACTGCTTCACCATCGGCACATCGAGGAAGCACCACGCCGGCGGACGGGCGCGCGCGAGCCGCGCCGCCTGCGAGGCGGGCAGGCG
>JBDHSQ010000067.1:0-20186 GCA_039808285.1 Paracoccaceae bacterium | reverse complement strand
CGTCCACCGGCTTGCCCTGCCAGAAGGCATAGACCGTGGGGATCGACTGGATGCGGAGCTGCGCCGCGATCATCTGGTTCTCGTCGACGTTGACCTTGGCCATGCGGACCTTGCCGCGCGCGGCCTCGACGGCGGATTCGAGCGCGGGGCCGAGCGTCTTGCACGGGCCGCACCAGGGCGCCCAGAAATCGACGATGACCGGAACCTCGCGGCTTGCCTCGATCACCTCTGTCATGAAGTCCGCTTCGGTCACGTCGCGGACAAGATCGCCGGCGGGCGCCGCGGTCTTCTGGCCGAATTCGAGCATGTCTGCCCCCTTGGTGTGATGTTGCCCCCTATATGCGCGCGAAGGGCGCGAAGGCCAAGGGGGTGCGGCCGCGCCGCCCGGCCCGGATCAGTCGTAGAACGGCGTCACTTCGGCGACGACGACCGCGTTCTCGGCCAGCGCCCGGTCCATCAGCGCGCGTTCCTCGGGGCCGATCTCGTGGCCCTGCGCCTCGCGTTCCCCGGCGGTTCCGTAGCCGGTGACGTCGAGGGGGGCCATGTCGGCCTGCTTGAGGATCGCCACCGCCTCGCGCACCGCCTCGTCCTCGTCCACACCCGAGGCATAGACCATCAGCGCGGCGCCGGTGGCCTTCGCCGGCAGGCCGTCGCCGGCCCTGCGCCCGACCTCGACGAGAAGGGTATAGACCTGCTGGGGGCGCGGGCTGCGGGCGGGCTTGTCGGTCATGCGGTTTCCTCCCCGCCCGCCGTGGTGGGCCACGGGCGGCGCGAAGTCAAGAACGGGTCCGGGACGCATGGGATCATGTCGTTCAACCGGCAAGGGCGGGAGCGGTCAACGCGCCGGGGTGTCGGCGGTCTCGGTGCCGCTGCTGGCGCCGCGGTCGATGGCGAGGTGCATCTCGCTCAGGCGGCGCGCGAAGGCGCTGTCCTCCTGGCCGTTGGCGGCCTCGCGGCCGATGCGCTCGATGATCTCGGTCAGTTCGGAATCGGTCAGGCCCTCGATCCCGACGAAAGTGTTGCGCGCGCCGTCGAGGCTGCGCAGAAGTTCGTCAAGCTTGGCCTGAACCGCCGCGCCGTCGCGGTTCTGGGTGTTCTGGATCAGGAACACCATGAGGAAGGTGACGATGGTGGTGCCGGTGTTGATGATGAGCTGCCAGGTGTCGGAATAGCCGAACACCGGCCCGGAGACGGCCCAGACCACGATCACCGCGGCGGCGAGGATGAAGGTGGAAGGCCGGCCGACGAGGGTCGAGATGCTCTTGGCGAAGCTGGTGAACACCTGGGCGAGGGACATGGCTGCGGCTCCCGAAGCGGATCACTTGCCGGAAGGCGGCGGGCAGGAGCGGGTGGGCGGCACCCGACGGGCCGTTGCCGTTCCGGTGGAGCGGGAACGCGCCGGGGCGGTGTCCGGTTCCTCGGGCCGCAGCGGGGCCGGGAGCGGCGGCAATCAGCCGCCGTCGGCGATCAGGCCCGCGGTGGCGATGCCGGCGGAGGCCGCGGCCTCGTCGTTGTCCGATGTGTCGCCCGAGACGCCCACCGCGCCGAGGAGAGCGCCACCCGTGGCGCGGATCAGGACGCCGCCGGCGACGGGCACCATCTCTCCGCCGACGGCATGGACGGCGCCGGCGAAGAAATGCGGCCGGTCGATCGCCATCTGGCCGATGGCGCGGGAGCCGAGGCCGAGGGCGACGGCGCCTTTCGCCTTGCCGAGCGCGATCTCGAACCGCCGGAGGCTGGTGCCGTCCTCGCTCGCCGCCGCGACGACGGCGCCGCGGGCGTCGAGGACGACGATGCTGAGCGGTTTGAAGCCGCTGGCCCGCGCATGGGCGAGGGCTGCGGTGACGATGGCCTGGGCCTTTGCCAGTGTCAGTCCGGTCATGGCTCCCCCCTCAGTCGCGCAGAAGTTCGTTGATCGAGGTCTTGGAGCGGGTCTGCGCGTCCACCCGCTTGACGATCACGGCGCAGTAGAGGTTGACGCCGCCTTTCGACGGCATCGAGCCGGCGACGACGACCGAGCCGGCGGGCACCTCGCCGTAGGTCACCTCGCCGGTCTCGCGATCGACGATCTTGGTCGACTTGCCGATGAAGACGCCCATGCCGAGGACCGAGCCCTCGCGGACGATGCAGCCCTCCACCACCTCGGAACGGGCGCCGATGAAGCAGTTGTCCTCGATGATCGTCGGACCGGCCTGCATCGGTTCCAGCACTCCGCCGATGCCGACGCCGCCGGAGAGGTGGACGTTCCTGCCGATCTGGGCGCAGGAGCCGACCGTGGCCCAGGTGTCGACCATCGTGCCCTCGCCGACATGGGCGCCGAGGTTGACGAAGCAGGGCATCAGCACCACGCCCGGGGCGATGTAGGCCGACTTGCGCACGATGCAGTTCGGCACGGCGCGGAAGCCGGCCGCCTTCCATTCCGCATCGCCCCAGCCGGCGAACTTGCTGTCGACCTTGTCCCACCAGGCGCCGCCCTGCGGCCCGCCGGACTGCTGGGCCATGTCCTTGAGGCGAAAGCCGAGCAGCACGGCCTTCTTCGCCCACTGGTTGACGCGCCACTGTCCGTCCGGCTGGCGTTCGGCGACACGGAGCCGGCCGGTGTCGAGTGCGGCGAGCGTGGCGCCGATCGCCTCGCGCGCCTCGCCCTTGGTCGCGGGGGTGATGCTGTCGCGCGCCTCCCAGGCGGCTTCGATGGCGGCTTCGAGTGCGGCGTGCTGCATCGGATTCCCCTTTGGGTCTTTCGCGCGGTCCCCGCCCTATAGGGCCGCGGCGCGGGCGAGGCAATCGGCAAGCCCGTATCCGGGCCCCGCGTCACAGTTTCGCCATCCGCGGCTGCGATGCTGGCCGAAACGCCGCGGGCAGGATAAGTCTGGGGCATGGACAGAGCAGGGCGACACATGAAGGACGACACCCGGCGGCATCCGTTCCGCGACAGCCACGACGACGTGGAAACCTTCGCCCGCGTCCCCACCACGCCGCAGACGCGCGCGCCGGCCTACCGGCTGGCCTTCACCGACCACGACTTCATGTGCCGGGAGGAACTTCGCCCGGTGCGGCTTCAGCTCGAGCTTCTGAAGCCGCAGATGATCATGGACGAGCGCGGCATCGAGTCGACCATCGTGCTGATGGGCAGCGCCCGCATCCCCGATCCGACCGGCACCGCCACCCAGGCGGAGCCGCCGGTGATCGAGACCGCGGCCGGCGGCAGGCCCGAGGCCGCTGCCGGGGCGGCGGGGCTTTCGCGCTGGTACGAGGAGGCGCGCAAGCTTGCCCGGATCATGACCGAGCGGAGCCTGGAGAGCTACGGGCGCGAGAACGTGATCATGACCGGCGGCGGCCCCGGGATCATGGAGGCGGGCAACCGCGGCGCGGCCGATGCCGGCGGCCATTCCATCGGGCTCAACATCGTGCTGCCGCACGAACAGGCGCCGAACGCCTATGTGACGCCGGACCTGTGCTTCAACTTCCACTACTTCGCCATCCGCAAGATGCATTTCCTGATGCGGGCGCGGGCGATCTGCGTCTTTCCCGGCGGCTTCGGCACGCTCGACGAGATGTTCGAAAGCCTGACGCTGGTCCAGACCGGACGGATGAAGCGGGTGCCGTTCCTGCTCTTCGGCCGCGAGTTCTGGGAGCGGGTGATCAACTGGCAGGCGCTGGCCGACAGCGGCACGATCTCTTCCGAGGATCTGACCCTTTTCCGCTATGTCGAGACCGCCGAGGAAGCGGCGGCGATCATCGACGCCTACGAGCCGGGCTGCTGAGGCGGGTCAGGCGCGCGCCCTCGCCCTCGCCTTCGGCGCCGCGGCGTGGGCGACGATCCGGTCGGCGGCGGCGCGGAAACGTGTGTCATCCACGGTGAGCGCGACGCGGACCCAGCCGGCAAGGCTTTCGCCGAAGGAGGTGCCGGGCATCACCGCGACGCCGGTCGCCTCAAGAAGGTCCATCGCATAGGCGGTGTCGTCCATCCCGGTGGCGGTGACGTCGACGAGCGCGAACATCCCCGCATCCGGCCGGTGGACGCGGAGCGCGGTTTCCTGCGCCAGCCGGTCGGCCAGGTAGCGGGCGCGGGCGGCGAAGCGCGCCCGCATCCCGGCGGCGACGGCCGAGGGCGCGGCGACGGCCCCGGCAGTCATGTCGGCGATGAAGGGCTGGTTGCCGAAGAGCATGGTTTCGGACAAGGGCAGCAGCCGGTCGGCGCAGTCGGCCGACGAGACCGCCCAGCCGGAGCGGAAGCCGGGTGCGGCATGGGACTTGGAGATCGAGGACACCGCGACAGTGCGGTCGGCAAGCTCCGTCCGGTCGAAGGGCGAGGCGAAGGGAGTGCCGTCGAACACCAGTTCCTCGTAGACCTCGTCGGAGACGATCCAGAGATCATGGGCGCGGGCGACCTCGCCGATGGCGCCGAGGTCGGCCGGGGTCAGCACCGCGCCGGTCGGGTTGTGCGGCGTGTTGAGCAGGATGGCGCGGCTGCGCGGCGTGACGCGGGCGGCGAGGTCTTCGGCCGCGAGCCGGAAGCCCCGTTCGGCGCGCAGCGGCACCGGGACGGGCGTGGCGCCGCCGGCGCGGATCACCGCCTCGTAGGTGGCATACATCGGATCGCCCACCAGCACCTCGGCTCCGGGTTCCGCCAGCCCCATCAGAACGGCGTAGAGCGCGGTCTGGGTGCCGGGGAAGCAGAGCACCTGATCGGGCGTCACCTCCCGCCCGGCGCGGGCGGCATAGCGGGCGGCGAGGGCCGCGCGCAGGGCGGGCTCGCCCCGGCCGGTGGAATACTGGGTGCGGCCGGCGCGCATGGCGGCGGCGGCGCCTTCCACCAGCGCCTCGGGCGCAGGCACGTCGGGGTTGCCGATCGTCAGGTCGATCACATCGCGGCCGGCGGCGGCGAGGCGGAGGGCGGCATAGTGCACCTCCCATTTCGCGGAACCGAGGGCGGCGAGGCGGTCGAGGATGGGGGCGTATCTCAAGCGGAGTCCTCCAGAAGGTCGAGACCGAGCAGGTTGCCGACCGAGGCGAGGCCGATGGCCTCGATCTCCCCGGCGGCGAAGGCTTCGGGCAGCACCCCGCCCTCGAGCCAGAGCCCGTCGATCACGGCGTTGCAGGCGATGGCGAGGCGGCGCAGGTCGGGGTTCGCCGCGGCGCGCCCGGCCTCGGCAAGGGCGGCGGCGATCAGCGCCTGGAGCCGGTCGCGGTAGGCGAGATAGGTCTCCTCGTGAGTCGCCCGCATCGCCGGGTCGCGCCGGACCATGTGCAGGAACCCCGCCCAGAGCGAAACCGCGCGCGGATCGACCACCGGGGGCGTGAGCGAGGCGGCGACGAAGCGGCGGAGCCGGTCGCGCGCCGAGCCCGGTCCGACGCCGCGTTCGGAATCCTCGTTCTGGCGTGCCATATGCGCCCGGTAGGCGGTGTTCAGAAGCTCTTCCTTCGAGGTGAAGTGGTGCCGGATCATGCCCGGCGACAGGCCCGCCGCCTCGGCGATGGCGCGCACCGTGGTCTCGGTCGGCCCCGCCTCGGCCAGAAGGTCGAGCACCGCGGCGATCAGGCCGGCCCGGCGGGTCTCGGGCTCTTCCCGGGTGAACTTGCGGCGGGCGATGGGCATCCCTGGCGGGCTCCAATGAATAATACGTGTGTATTATTAATGCGGGAGCCGTTTGCGCAAGTGAAATCGGCTCTGGCCCCCGCCGCACCGGCGGGGCAGTGTGGCGGCGCGCGATGGGAGAGGAACGATGCAGAACGCCGACCGTATCTGGGAGATCGCGGAACGCCACCGCGCGGCCTTCATCCGCCTTGCCGACCGGGTCTTCGACACGCCCGAGATCGCCTACACCGAACACGAGAGCTGCGCCGCCCATGTCGACGCGCTGGAGGAAGCGGGCGCCCGGATCACCCGCGACCCGGCCGGCATCCCGACCGCGGTCACGGGCGAATGGGGGGCGGGCGGGCCGGTGATCGCCATCCTCGGCGAATACGACGCGCTGCCGGAACTCGGGCAGGAGCCGGGCGTGGCGGAGGAGCGTCCGCTGGGACGGTTCGGCCACGGCTGCGGCCACAACCTTCTCGGTTCGGCCGCGATGATGGCGGCGGTCACCCTCGGCGACTGGCTGGCCGAGACCGGCACGCCGGGGCGGGTGCGCTACTGCGGCTGCCCGGCCGAGGAGGGCGGGGCCGCCAAGACCTTCATGGTGCGCGCCGGGCTGTTCGATGACGTGGACGCGGCGATCAGCTGGCATCCGGCGGACTACACCGGCGTCTTCCACGCCGCCTCGCTGGCCAACACGCGGATCGACTTCACCTTCCTCGGCCGCGCCGCCCATGCGGCAGGGGCGCCGGAGCTTGGCCGCTCGGCGCTCGATGCGGTGGAGCTGATGAATGTCGGCGTGAACTATCTGCGCGAGCACATGCCGCCGGGCGCTCGGGTGCACTACGCCTATCTCGACGCGGGCGGCACGGCGCCCAACGTGGTGCCGGCGAAGGCGGTGGTGCGTCAGTTGATCCGCACGAAACGGTTGCGGGATCTGAACGCGCTGGTGGAGCGGGTCAGGAATATCGCCGGGGGCGCGGCGCTGATGACCGGGACGCGGGTCGAGGCGACGGTGGTTTCGGCGGTGTCGGACCTTCTGGGCAACCGGGTGCTGGAGGAGGTCATGCAGGCGAGCCTGGACCGGCTGGGGCCGGTGGATTTCGACGCGGCCGACGTGCCCTTCGCCGAGGCGATCCGCGCGACGCTGACCGAAGATCACATCGCCGACACGTTCCGCCAACTGGGCCGGCCGGTGGCGCGCGACCTCGCGCTGTGTGACTTCGTCGTGCCGCTCGATGCGGGCGGCGAGGTGTCGATGGGCTCCACCGACGTGGGCGACGTGAGCTGGACGGTGCCGACGGTGCAGGCCTGGGTCGCCACCTGCGCCATCGGCACGCCGTTCCATTCCTGGCAACTGACGGCGCAGGGCAAGATGCCGGCGGCGCACAAGGGCATGGTCCATGCCGCCAAGGTCATGGCGGCGACGGGGCGCGACCTTTTCCTGCGGCCGGACGTGCTGGCGGCGGCAAAGGCGGAGCACGCCGCGCATCTGGCGCGCGAGCCCTATGCCTGCCCGCTGCCGCCCGAGGTCATGCCGCCGATCCCGGCCCGGCTCTAGCCGGCGGGGGCAAGCAGGGCGCGGAGCCGGTCGTGCGGCAGCGCGGGGATGAAGTTGCCGTCGCGCCCCTCCATCTCCCCGCTGGCGATCATGCTGTTCAGGATCGCCTCTTCCACGCCCTGCGCGGCGGCCTCGAAGAAGGGGTCGATGTCTTCGTCGGGCACCCATCGGGCGCCAAGCAGCGCTTCCGCCGCCCCGCCCATGATCGCCGCGTTCGCGGTGGAGAAGGCGAGGAAGATGTCGCCGGAGCCGTGGCGGCCGAAGCCACCCATGCGCGCCACCCCCACGGTCGCGCGCTGCGCGATCCGGCGGAGCTGGTGCGGCAGGAAGGGCGCGTCGGTGGCGAGGACCGCGATGATCGAGGAGGCGCCGCGTTCCGGCGTCACCCGGCGCACGGCCAGGTCGTCGAAGGCGGTGCCTATCCGCCGGCCGAGCACGGTGAGATCGCCGCGCGCGCCGAAGTTCGCCTGCACGAAGGCGCCCACCGTGTAGTCCTGCCCGCCGTAGGCCACGCACCGCGAGGCGGTGCCCGATCCGGCCTTGAAGCCGAAGCACTTCATGCCCGTCCCGCCGCCGACGCTGCCTTCCTCGACCGGGCCCGCCGCGGCGCCGTCGATGGCTGCGAAGACATGCTCCTCGGTGACGTGGAAGCCGTTGATGTCGTTCAGGAACCCGTCATAGGTCTCGGCCGCGACGGGAAGCGCGAAATCCTCGTCGAAACGGCCGGCGAAGCGGCGGACGGCCCAGCGGATCGTGGCGTCGCGGGCGAGGCCGCAGGAATGGGTGTTGGTGATCGTGACCGGCAGGGCGAACTTGCCCGCCTCGGCGATGTAGTGGCTGCCGGTCATCTCGCCGTTGCCGTTGAAGCTGTGAAAGCCGGCGAAGACAGGGGCCTGCACCTCCTCGACCGGGCGGGGCAGGATCGCGGTGACGCCGGTGCGCACCGGCCCCCGGCCGGGGACGAGCGGCCCCTGCCCTGCGATCAGCGTGGCATAGCCGACGGCGACGCCGGGCACGTCGGTGATGGCGTTCCAGCGCCCCGGCCGGCCCTCGAACCGAAGGCCGAGGCCGCGGGCGCGGCGTTTGCCGGTCGGCGTGGCGTGATGCGCATTCATCCCCCGGTCCTTTCCAAAATCAGGTTTCAACATCATGTTTTCACAATGATTTCCAGATATTCCGAAATCCGGAAAATCATACGAAGACATCTATCCTTTTCTGCTCGCCCACGCCGAAGACGCGCTTGTAGCGAGCGATTTCCGCGGCCGGGCCGGTGGCCTTGTTGGGGTTGTCCGACAGCTTGACGGTGGGCCGGCCGTTGGCGCTGACCGCCTTGCAGACGAGGCTGAAGGGGGCGAGCCCGTCGTTCTGCGCAAGCCCGCGGAAATCGTTGGTCAGCAGCGTGCCCCAGCCGAACGACGCCTTCACCCGGCCGGCGAAGCGGGCGTGCAGTTCCTCGATCAGCGCCACGTCGAGCCCGTCGGAAAAGATCACCAGCTTCTCGGCCGGATCCTCGCCACGCTCCTTCCACCAGCGGATCGCGGTCTCAGCACCCTCGAACGGGTCGCCGGAATCGATGCGCACCCCGGTCCAGCCGGCCAGCCAGTCGGGCGCGTTCCTGAGGAAGCCTTCGGTGCCGTAGGTGTCCGGCAGGATGATGCGAAGGTTGCCCGAATGCTCCTCGTGCCAGTCGGCGAGAACCTTGTAGGGCGCCTCGCGCAACTCCTCGTCGCTGTCGGCGAGCGCGGCGTAGACCATCGGCAGTTCGTGCGCATTGGTGCCGATCGCCTCGATGTCGCGGCGCATGGCGATGCGGCAGTTCGAGGTGCCGATGAAGGCGTCGCCGAGCCCCTCGATCATCGCCTGCACGCACCAGTCCTGCCAGAGGAAGGAATGCCGCCGCCTTGTGCCGAAATCGGCGATCTTGAGCCCGTCGAGCTTGCGCAGCCGCTCGACCTTCTCCCACAGGCAGGTCATGGCGCGGGCATAGAGCACCTCAAGCTCGAATTTCCCCATCGTGGCGAGCACGGCGCGGGAACGCAATTCCATCAGCACGGTGAGGGCGGGGATTTCCCACAGCATGACCTCGGGCCAGCGGCCCTCGAAGGTCAGCTCGTACTGGTCGCCGCGGCGTTCGAGGTGGTAGGGCGGCAGGCGCAGCTTCTCGAACCATTCCATGAAGTCGGACGAGAACATCTGTCGCCTGCCGTAGAAGGTGTTGCCGCGCATCCAGGTCGATTCGCCGCGGGTGAGCGAGAGCGAGCGGACATGGTCGAGCTGCTGGCGCAGCTCGCCCTCGTCGATGAGCCTGGCCAGCGGGATCGACGTCGTGCGGTTGATCAGGCTGAAGGTGACGGTGGTGTCCGGCCGGTTCCTGAGAATCGACTGGCACATCAGGAGCTTGTAGAAATCGGTGTCGATCAGCGACCGGACGATCGGGTCGATCTTCCAGTTGTGGTTGTAGACGCGGGTGGCGATGTCGACCATTCACGCCTCCAGCCGCACGCCGGCGGCGCGCATGTCGGCGCGCGCCTTTGCCAGCGAACCGTCAAGGTCGATGGCGCGGCAGGCGCCTTCGAGGACGGTGACGGCAAAGCCGAGCCGGGCCGCGTCGATGGCCGAGTAGGCGACGCAGAAATCGGTGGCGAGGCCGGCCAGCGTGAGATGCGTCGCGCCGCGTGAGCGCAGGTAGCCGTCAAGCCCGGTGGGCGTGGTGTGGTCGTTCTCGAAGTAGGCGGAATAGCTGTCGATCGCGGCGCGGAAGCCCTTGCGGATGACCAGATCGGCCGGGTCGGTGGCGAGGGCGGGATGGAACGCGGCCCCTGCGGTGCCCTGCACGCAATGGGTGGGCCAGAGCACCTGCGGCCCGTAGGGCATCGCGGTCAGCGAGAAGGGCGCGGCGCCGGGGTGGTTCGCGGCGAAGGAGGCGTGATCCGCCGGGTGCCAGTCCTGGGTCAGCACCTTCACCGGAAACTCCGCCATCAGCGCGTTGAGGCGCGGAATGATCTCGTCGCCGCCCGCGACGGCGAGCGCGCCGCCCGGGCAGAAGTCGTTCTGCACGTCGATGACGATGAGGGCATGGGTCGCGTCGCGCATCTTCCACCTCGGCCAAGGGTTTACCGTTGCTAGGATGCGTCCGGCCCCAGGTCAATGGCGGGCTTGCCCCGGTGCCGGACCCGCGACTATGAACGGGCACATGCTGATTGTCGCCGCACTTTACCGGTTCACCCGCTTCCGCGATCCGGCGGCGTTGCGCTCACCGCTCCTCGCGACCTGCCAGGCGGCGGGGGTCAGGGGGTCTCTGCTTCTCGCGCAAGAAGGGATCAACGGCACGATCGCGGGCACCCGTGCGGGCATCGACGCGGCGCTGGCCCACATCCGCACCCTGCCCGGCTGTGCCGGGATCGAGTGGAAGGAAAGCCTGGCCGATGCCATGCCGTTCGGCCGGATGAAGGTGCGGCAGAAGCGCGAGATCGTGCCCCTGGGCGTGGCGGACGTGGACCCCAACCGCACCGTCGGGCGCCATGTCGAACCGGCGGCGTGGAACGGCCTGATCGCGTCCGAGGATGTCGTCGTCATCGACACGCGCAACGACTACGAGGTTGCCCTCGGCACGTTCGCAGGTGCGGTGAACCCCGGCACAGCGAGGTTCCGCGACTTCCCGGGGTGGTGGCGCGCGAACGCGGACCGTTTCGGCAACAGGCGCGTGGCGATGTTCTGCACCGGCGGCATCCGCTGCGAGAAGGCGACGGGCTTCCTGTTGCAGGAGGGCGTCGGGGAGGTCTTTCACCTGAAGGGCGGCATCCTGAAATACCTCGAGGAGGTTCCCGAGGCCGAGAGCTTCTGGCGTGGGGCTTGTTTCGTCTTCGACGAGCGCGTGGGCCTGGGCCACGGGCTGAAGGTCACCGGCCACGGGCTCTGCCGCGCCTGCCGGCAGCCGGTCGGGCCGGAAGACCGGGCGGACCCCGATTTCGAAGACGGCGTGTCCTGCCCGGCCCGCCGGGGCCGGGTCACCGGCGAAGACCGCGCCCGATTCCGCGAGCGCCGGCGTCAGGTCGCGCTGGCCGGGGCGCGGGGGACAAGGCATCTGGGGCCCGATGCCAGCGGACAGGCCGCTCAGCGCGCCAGGAAGGAAAAGAGCCGGTCGAACCGTTCGGGCCCCACGCGCGACCAGTCGTAGCCGAGCGATGCGTGCCGGGCGAGCGCCCCGCGCGCCCGGCGCAGCTCCTCATCCCCGGCATAGATCATGAGCCGGTCGCGGAGCGCCTCGACGTCGTGGGCGTCGACGATGTCGATCACGCCCGCATCGGCGCCGATACGGCCCGCGCCGGCCTCGGACGCGATCACCGGCAGAGCGTGGGCGGCGGCCTCGTAGGTTGCGATCGGGTCGCCTTCTTCCAGCGAGGGCAGGAGGGCCACGTCGGCACGCATCAGCTCGCCCGCGACATCGCGGCTGAAGCCCACGGCCGAGACCGTGCCGGAGTCGAGCACATCGGCAAAGCAGGCGCGGATCGCCGGCTCCACCTCGCCCACCAGCCTGAGGCGGGCGCCCGGCGGGGGGCGGCGCCACGCGTCGAGCAGCAGGTGCGCGCCCTTGCGGACGCAGACCGAACCCACGAAGACGAAGGTGACCGGCTGGCCGGGCGCGCGGGCGGGCCGGGCGGGCAGCACCTTCGGCACCCAGGTGCCGTAGCTCGTCGGAACCAGCCGGTCGGCAACCGGCGTGCCGACAAAGGCGCGCTCGGTGGCCGGGCTCGGCGTGAAGATCGCGGTGCAGAGCACCTGGCGCAGGTTCTGGATGGCGATCCTGAGTTCGGTGATGCCATGCGCCGGCGGCAGGCCGAGCGTGTCGTAGGCCGCGTCGAGCACGGGCTTGGCCGCCGCCATGCGGGTGTTCACGGATTCGGTGACGATCGTCACGCCGCGCCGGGCAAGCCGTTCGTAGACCGAGACCGGCACCGAGGGCCAGAGATAGGCGATGTCGCCCTCCTCCAGCGCATTGAGGTAGCGCCTGTGCAGTGCCTCGTCGGTGAGGCGGCGCCCGAAGGGCAGGTAACGGACGAGGCTCGGCACCCCGGCACGCACGGCAAGGCCCGCGGGAACCTCGCCGTCGAACCGGGCGGTGACGAGATCGGCGCGGTAGCCCGCGGCGATGGAGGCGGCGAGGATCGACCGGCAGGTCCGCCCGACGCCCACCGTCTCGCATGGGTTGGTCATCAGCGCGCGAATCGGGCGGCCGGGATGGATACGCGCCGAGGCGCGAGCGGGCCTCGGCCGTTCCGGCAGGACAAACTGGCGCGGCGAGGTAATGGACACGGACAAAACCTTCAACGATACACCCCCCCAGCCTTAACCGCGGCCGCGGCGATTTGAAAGCCTGATGGCCGGCGGCGCCATCGGCTGGTTCCGGGTGCCCTCCGATGCGGCATGGCGCGCCGCATTGTTGCCGCAACGCCAACACGATCCTCGGGTTCGATGCGACGGCCCGCGGCGACCGGACACCGTGCCGCGGGCGGGATCGACCCGGACGCCGCGGCCCCTTCTGGATCGGGGGCGGGCGCTGTATGCTGACGTGACCCGCCCTTCTGCCGGCAGACCTCCGTGTCCCTGGACCCGGGGCGGCGAAAGAGGGGCGCGGAGGGAAGAGACGAATGACCGACTCCACGACCGGACAACCGATGAAGAAGGCGAAACGGCGGGGGTTGAACAGGCTTTCGGGCCTGCGCAACCTGATCGTCGATGCCAGGCGGTTCTGGTTCCGGCGTGCCTGGGGGATGGACATCCACCCGACCGCACAATTCTCGCTGTCGGCGAAGTTCGACCGCACTTTCCCCATCGGCATCCACATCGGACCGATGAGCTATGTGGCCTTCGACACCCGTGTGCTGACCCACGACCGCACGCGGGGGCTTTACCTGCACACGCGGATCGGCGCGAACTGCTTCATCGGCGGGCGCAGCCTGATCCTTCCCGGCGTGGAGATCGGCGACAACTGCGTGGTGGGAGCAGGCTCGGTCGTGACGAAATCGGTGCCGCCCCGGTCGATCGTCGCCGGCAACCCGGCGCGGGTCATCCGCTCGGGGATCGAGGTCGGGCCCTACGGACGGTTCCTGACGGCGGACGCGACGGAAAGCGCACTGGCCGAACAGGGGTTGACCTGAGGCGATGGCCCGCTGGCCGGTTGCCGCCCTGGTCCTGTGCAGTGCCGTCGCCGCCGCCCTCGGCATCTTCCGCCAGGCGCCGCCGGAAGCGGTGCGCGACCGCATCGTCGCGGCGGCGATCCCCGGAGCGGAGCGGCTTTCCATCGTGGCCTTCGGCACAAGCCTGACCGAGCGCGCGCTCTGGCCCGAACGGCTCGGCGACGTGCTGCGGGACTGCGGCTTCCGGGGGGCGAGCGTCGCGGTGCGGGCGCGCCCCGGCGCGGGATCGGCCGAGGCGCTGGCGATGATCGCGAAGGACGGCACGGGGGCCCGTCACCTCGCGCTGGTCGAGTTCGCCGTCAACGACGCCGACCTGGTCGACGGGGTGTCGCGGGCGGCGAGCCTCGCCAACCACCGCGCGATGATCGCGGCGCTCCGGGCGCGGCATCCCGGGATCGCCGTGCTTCTGATCACGACCAATCCGGTGGCCGGGCTTCAGCGGCTGAAGCGGCCGCGGCTGAGGGCCTACGGCGATCTTTACACGCGCCTCGCCGAAGAGGAGGGCGCAAGCCTTTTCGACGGCACCGCGCGCTGGGTGGCGGCGCCGGGCTGGCGGACGGCGCTGCCGGACGGGCTGCACCCCGACCCCGAGGTGGAGGCGGCGCTTTACACCCGGCCGCTCGCCGGCATGATCGCGCGCATCTTCGGCCGGTCCTGCACGGGCTGAGCGGGCCGAGGGAGGTTTAACGCGCCCCTGCCCCGCCGCGCGGCGCGATCGCCCGGGCGGCAACACCTTGCCCGGGGATGCTATTCCCGGCGTGCAACCTGCCGGCACGGGCATGGACGGGGCATCCGCCGCTCGGCCGGCGGGCGCCGGTTCCGTGGCGGCGCATGACGACACCGGACGAGCGCGGCCCGGACCGGCGCCGACCCGGCGCCGGGGCAGTGCCGTCCCGCAAGACGGGAACAAGGCCATGATCACGCTTTCCGCCCTGACGCTCGACCAGAGGCCCGTGGGCAATTCTTCGCCGGGACCGGCCCCCGGCACCATCTCGCTTTCCGGCTTCAGCCGGGACCGGACGATCTTCGACAGCGGCGCGGGCGTCGGGCTGGCGCAGGCCGACATCCCGCTGCACGGCGGCGGCACCGCAGGCGAGGCCGTGGAAGCGCGGGCGGTGTCGCTCGACGACGGGGGCGCGGCCACGACGGCCTGGGCCGAGGTGGCCACGATTGACGCAGGCGGGCTTTGGTCCGGCACGATCACGGCGCCCCGCAGCGCCTCTTGGTTCCGCCCCGAGGTTCGACTGAAGGCGTATCCCGGTGTCGCCGCGCAAGGCGCGCACCGCTTCGGAGTCGGACACGTCATCGCGATCTGGGGCCAGTCGGAGCCGGACCGCATCATCTCGACCTTCCACAACACCACGACGCCGCCGGCGGTGCCCGACCCCGAGGCGGTGCAGATCTTCTACGGCGCGGCGGCCACGCCCGCGCGCCATCTCGTCACCGGTGCGGCGCCCTTGACGGCGGGGGCGGCGGCGCTGGCCGCGACGCTGATCGCGGCGCGGCCGGGCGAGAAGTTCGCGGTGATCTTCCAGACCTCGCCCGGCACCGATCCGCGCGAACTGGTGAACGATGCCGCTCCCGGCCGGTCCTGGGCCGCCGACAAGGCGCTGCACGACTTCGCCACCGCCGATGGCCAGCATGTCGGCCTTGCGGCGATATCGTGGTTCGCGGCGCCCGGAAACCTCGGCGCGGCCTACGGCGAGGCGATGTTCCCGCTGTTCGCCGGGCGGACCATCGCCGGCACCCCCGTCACCTTTCCGGCGACCATCACCTATGGCGCGGGCCAGAGCTACCACGCCGACCATTGGTTCGGAGAGCTTTATGACTATGCAAAGACCCGCTGGGTGCCCTACGGGCCGCACCGCTTCGACATCGACGCCGACATGCAGGACGCCACCCATCTTGTCGGCGGCGCGGTGCAGACCAACCTCGCCAACAAGCAGGCGGTGCGGCAGAGCTGGCGGGCGATGCTGGCGCTTCCCCATGCCACGATGTTCCTGCCCGCCGCGGTGGAGCCCGTCACCTATGTGAACGGCATCGACGATGGCGCCGGTGGCTGGACCGACTTTTCCCATCCGGCAGGCAACACGGCCGACGGCATCCAGGCCTGGGCGCGGCTGACGGCCCATGCGATCCTGCGCTCGGCCGGGCTTTCGACCTGGACGGTGCCGGTCTTCGACCAATCGCTCTGGGCGGCCACGGGTGCCTGGATGGAGGTCTGGTCCTCGGCCGGAGCCGTCACCACGACGCGGCTTGCGCGCGGCGAGACGGCGCTCGGCTCGGGCCAGGCGCACTGGACCGAGGTGATGGGTTTCCAGATCAACGGGGTGCCGGCGCGCAACACCCAGATCGTCGCCGGCCGCGTGCGCATCTTCCCCAACAGCGGCAGCTTCACCTATGCCGATGCCATCCAGTATGGCGAAGGCGGCGCCACCGGCATGATCGCCTTCCCCGAGGATGCGATCGCCAGGACGTGGAAGAACCTGCCCATCGTCAATGTCGGCGCCGCCGGGATCGAGGGCATCCCGGTCGCGCCGCTGCCTGCCGCCGCCGCGCTCGTCAATACGCTGCCAGCCGCCGCGCAGCCCTTCACGACCGCAGCCACGGGCCCCTATTTCCTTGACACCGCCAACGTTCCGGCGGCCACCGCGGCGATGACCTTCGCCGCGCGGTTCCGCCTGTCGGCGCTGCCGCCGACGGGCAGCTACATCCTCTTCGCGCAGGCCGGCGCCGGCTTCGATGTGGAGATCCTGAACAACGGCAGCATCCGCGTGAACGTCCGTGACGGCGCCGCCGTGAAGGTGATCACGAACGCGCTCGTCTCCGCCGGCCTGACCGGGGGTGTCTGGTACGACATCGTCTGTTCCGCCGATCAGGCCGCGCAGGTGTTCCGGCTGCGGCTCAACGGTGCGCTGGTTGCCACGCTGCCTTTCGCCACGGCAGGCAACGGCGTTTTCGCCAGCAACCGCGCCGTCGGTTTCCTGGGGCGCAACAACGGAACCTTGCAGTATGTCGGCCAGGTGGAGACGCTGCGCGTCTGGTTCAGTGCGACCGCGACCGGGGTCGAGCCGGCCGCGGCACCCCACAAGAGCATCATGGGCCCGGCCGCGCTGGTCAACGCCGATCTGTGGAAACTCGGGGCCAACGCGACGTGACGCGGACAGGGGGGGAAATGCGACAGGGGCCCGGCGGGCCCCTGCTTCGTCTTGCCGAAGGGCGGGTATCCGCCGCGGCGGACCCTTACCAGAGGGCAAGGATGTCGGCGGCCGTGGTGCCGGTCGAATTGACCCGTGAGGCCCGGACCGGCAGGACACTGCCAGCCTGAACGTTGCGGAACACGACGTTCTGTCCGCCGGCGAGGCGGGCCGAGACATCGCCCGTCTGGCCGATGAACAGCGCCCGCGGCAGCACCGCCAGATCGGCCGCGTCATTCGGCACGATGGGCACGGCGTCGCGTGCAGGGGCCGTGAGGCTGGTCGGGTAGTCAGAAAACTTGTCCATCTTTCTCTCCTGTTCAGCCGGCCTCCTCCGCAAGCGCAGCCGGCCAGGGGCGGCTCGCCTGCGGTTGCGGAAGACCGGGGGTCCGGGGGCCCAAACGGCGGACGGGCGGCCCTTCGGCCGCCCTCCGACTCGGCAACAATGGGTCGAGGCTAGTTAAAATCCGGGGACTCAACCGCACGATGATCACTGTTTCGCTGCCATCGGCGTAGACCCGCCGGCTCGGCGGATTCGCGCTGTTTTGGTCAAAACTTCCTTAACGGAAACCCGCCAATTCGGCCGCTATGACACAGCAGAACTGCATTTGCGCCGCATCTTCGCCACGTTGTCCCGCATTGTTGATCCGGTCGATACACTCTCGATCAAAGGAACCGGCTCATGAAACTTGTGCGCTCTCTCGCACTCCTGGGGCTGAGTACTGCGCTGGCGGGATCGCAGGCCATCGCAGCCGATTATTTCGTCAAGGCGATCACTCCCGGCGCGGTATCAGGCACACCGCTCGCCGTCATTACGCTCCAGGCCGGGGGCGATTCCGGCGACTCGGCCGTGATCCCGGCGTGGAAGCAGAAGGCCAAGACCTCCGAGCAGGTCAAGACAGGATCCGGCACCGTCACCGAACGTGCCGGAAAATGGGTTTCGGTTCGCAAGGGCAAGTCTTCAGACTCCACCACCGTGGAGGAAACGTCGCCGGACGGCGGCGTCACGGAAGGAACCGTGACGGCGGGTGGCGAGGTTTCGGGCGACGGTTCGGGCGATACCGGAGCCGAGATCGCCTCGTCGGGCGACCAGTCGCTGGACCAGAGCGCCGAGAGCGGAGATGCCGGAGATACGACCGCCGCGGATACGACCGCCGCGGACGCGGATGCGGCGCTGCGGTCGGCCGCCGTGGCAGCACCCTCCGGTGAGGCTGCGGGGTCCGGCGGGACAACCGGGTCGGGAGGGACAACAGGGTCCGGCGGGACAACCGGGTCCGGCGGGACAACGGGCGCGGGACCGCTGACGGCGCCCGCGTCGACGACAGGTGTCGCACTGCCGGCGGGTGCCCAGGTCTGGGCGAATTTCGATGCGCTGATGAAGTCCGGCAAGGTCACCGGCGGCGACCGCATCTTCCTGCTCGACGGCTATCACGGCCAGCTTATGGTCCGGGACAAGAAGTTCGCCTCCAAGGTGACCATCGCACCGGCCGCCGGCGCCGTCGCGCACGCGGACTCCATCCTCGTGATAAACTCGTCGAACATGCAGTTCCAGGGCATCAAGGTCTGGCCGCGGTCGTCGAACGCGGGGTCCGGCGCGCTCGTTCGCACCTACTCCACGTCCAGCAACGTCGCGTTTACCGATCTCGACGTGCGCGGGATCGCCACGGCCGGCAATTATTCAGGCTGGACGGCCAGCGACTGGAACACCTACCAGCGCACCGGCTTCCAGGTCGACGGTCCCAACATCACCGTCGCGCGAAGCCGGGTGACGGGCATCTTCAACGGCATCGTCATGCTCGGCCAGAACGCCCTGATGGAAGCGAACATCATCGACGGTTTCTCGGGCGACGGGATGCGGGCGCTTGGCGACAATTCCATCGTGCGCGGCAACAAGGTGCAGAACTGCCATCAGGTGAACGCCAGCCATACCGACGCGTTCCAGGCCTGGACGAACGGGCCGACCGGCAAGGTCGGCACCGGGACGCTGCGCAACCTGACGATCGAGGACAACAAGATCTTCGAATTCGTCGGCACGCGGAGTCCCCTTGCCTGCAAGCTTCAGGGCATCAGCCTGTTTGCCGGGGTCTATGACAACTTCCTGATCCGCAACAACATCGTCTCCACCACCGCGTATCATGGCATCACCATCGCGGGCGGCCAGAACGGCCAGATCGTCAACAACACGGTGATCCACGCCTTCGGGACGGCGGGTGTCTTTCCCTGGATCCGCGTATCGGCCAACCGCGACGGGCGCCCGTCGCTCAGCATGACGGTGGCCAACAACGTGACGACCTCTCTCAAGGTCAAGTCCGATCCCGCCAGCAAGATCGTCGAGACGAGCAACGTGGTGGTGACCAACGCGTCGAACGAGTTCGCCGGCTTGGCCAAGCAGGACTTCACCCTGCGCTCGACCGCCAGGGCCATCGACGCCGGCGCACCCACGCTGGCCCCGAAGGACGACATCGCCGGCACGGCGCGCCCGAAGGGCAAGGCACCCGACGCGGGAGCCTACGAGAGCTTCTGATCCCGCTCCGACCCTGCACCGAAACCCCGCCGGCGCTCCGTCCGGCGGGGTTTTGCGTTCCCCGGTCAGATCGTCGCGCCGGCAGCCTGCCGCAGCATCCACCAGCTTCTCAGAAGCCTGAGACGAATCAGCGTGGCGGCGCCCCGCAGCCTCTCTGCGGTACCGCGAAGGCGGCGGCTGAAGAGGAGACGCGGCAGGTGCGGCAGCCAGCTTGCCGCCATCGCCAGCGCGCGCAGGGCCCACCGCAGGCGGCCCGCCATGCCCGGGTGCGCCTGCATGTGCAGCGCGAACATCTCGCGGGCGATCCGCCGCCACTTCCGCACCAGCGCCGGCCAGTCTGAGCGGGTGGGATGCGACACCCGCATGGATTCGTCCAGCACGAGGCGGAACCCCCTGTCGCGGGCGCGGAAGCACCACTCGGCATCTTCCGACAGGCCGTTCACGAAGGGGCCGACGGCCTCGAAAACCCGTCGGGCGGTCACCAGGTTGGCGGTGACCGAAAACCCCTTCCGTTCGATGTAATCCTTGTAGTTGAACGCGAAAACCGTCTCGAACGCCTCTGCGCCGGAGCGTGGCGGCGGGGTTTCGTCGAAGACGTCGATCGCGCCGCCGACGATGTCCGCCCGCCCCCCAGCCGCGCGGGCGGCGGCAAGCCAGCCGGGCGCCGGGACGCAGTCGGAATCGAGGAAGACGACCGTCGCGGCCCGGCTTTCCGCCACACCGCGGTTGCGGGCAAGGGCCGCGCCCTTTGCCGGCTCGGTCACGAAGCGGACGCCGGGGTTCTCGGCCTTCACGGCCTCGAGCGATTCGGTCGAGCCGTTGTCGACGACAAGGATGTCGACCCCCGCGCGATCCTGGGCGCGAAGCGCGGCGAGGCACCGGCGCAGCCGTGCGACGTCGTTGTAGTGCGGAATGATGACGGCGCACGCGGCGTTCATGACCTATACGATTCTCCTCGCCGCCCCCTCCTGCCACGACGGGCGCGGGAAACTGAACCCCCAACGCATGATCCGGAAACGGTCGCCGGGCAACTGCCTTAAAGTTGCCGGATTCGCTAACGGCAATTGTTTTCGTTCTGTCAACGAAAACGTGTTTATGAGCGGATTTTTCAGCCAACGGGGAGGTTAAG
>JBDHSQ010000066.1:0-20188 GCA_039808285.1 Paracoccaceae bacterium | reverse complement strand
CCGCGGCACACCCGCACGCGACGCATCAGCGCGCGAGCGGCCGGGCCTTTCGCCGCGCCTTCGGAATGGCTCGCTCTCGGGGAGACGGTGCCATAATCTTGTCAGATGGCTGTGACAGCACCGCGGGGAGTGCGGCGGGTTTTGCGGCGGGTTTTACGGCGGGCCACCCGGGCGCGGGCGCAACCGGGAAGGAAGGCGGAAGATGAGCGTGATCTCGCGGCGGATCCTGGTGACGGGCGGGGCGGGGTTCCTCGGCTCGCACCTCTGCGAGCGGCTGATCGCGGCGGGTCACGATGTCCTCTGCATCGACAACTACTTCACCGGCCGCCGGGCCAATGTCGCGCATCTGATCGGCCATCCGCGGTTCGAGATCATGCGCCATGACGTGACCTTCCCGCTCTACGTCGAGGTCGACGAGATCTACAACCTCGCCTGCCCGGCCTCGCCGATCCACTACCAGCACGATCCGGTGCAGACCACGAAGACCAGCGTCCACGGTGCGATCAACATGCTGGGGCTGGCCAAGCGGCTCCGCGCGAAGATCCTCCAGGCCAGCACGTCGGAGGTCTACGGCGACCCCACCGTGCATCCGCAGACCGAGGACTACTGGGGCAACGTCAACCCGATCGGCTTCCGGTCGTGCTATGACGAGGGCAAGCGCTGCGCCGAGACGCTGTTCTTCGACTACCACCGCCAGCACAAGCTGCGCATCAAGGTCGCGCGCATCTTCAACACCTACGGGCCGCGGATGCATCCGCAGGACGGGCGCGTGGTGTCGAACTTCATCATGCAGGCGCTGGCGGGCGAGCCGATCACGATCTACGGTGACGGCAGCCAGACGCGGTCGTTTTGCTATGTCGACGACCTGATCGAGGGGCTGATCCGCCTGATGGAGACGGGGGACGAGATCACGGGGCCCATGAACATCGGCAATCCGGTCGAGATGTCGATCCGCGAGCTGGCCGAGGCGGTGATCGAGATCACCGGATCGCGTTCGGAGCTGGTGTATCAGCCGCTTCCGCATGACGATCCGGTCCAGCGCAAGCCCGACATCGGCCTTGCCCGCCGCGCGCTCGGCTGGGAGCCGCGGGTCAGGCTGAAGGACGGGCTGAAGCGCACGATCGCCTATTTCGCGGCGCTGCGCGAGGAACTGGCTGCGACGGAAGGGGGGGCAAATGGCTGACGGTCATGCGACGGGTGGCGGCACCGGCCGCGCGATCCTCTGGATCGCGGCCGCGGTTCTGGCCTGCCTCAGCGTCTATCTGATCAACGGGCGGCCGCTCTTCTATTTCGACACGGTGGGCTACATCTCGCAGGGCCACACGGGGCTGCGCCAGATGGGCATCGCGGGCGAGTCGCCGCTTGGCGTGCGCATGGCGAGGATCAAGGCCGAGAAGGCCGCCCAGGGAAGTGCCGAACCCGCGCCCGACACGACCGAGATCGAGGCCGAGAACACCGTGGACGGGTCACGCTCCACGGTCTATGCGCTGACGACGGCGCTGCTTGCGCATGCCCACGCGCTCGAGGGGTTCATGGCCCTCAACATCGCAGCGGTGCTCATCGCGGTCTGGCTGCCGATGCGCGTCGCGGCGCGGCGCTGGGGTCTTCCGGTGCCGCTCGGCGAGGCGGTGGCGCTGCCGGTGATCGCGGCCTGCGCCGGCTCGCTCCCGTTCTTCGTGGCCTATCTCATGCCCGACACCTTTGCGCCGGTCCTCCTCCTGGTCATTGCCACGCTGGCCGTGTTCGGCCGCAGCATGCGACCGTGGGAGGTGATCCTGGCGATCCTCCTCGGCAGTTTCGCCATCGTCTCGCATCTGTCGCACCTGGCGATCGGTCTGGTGATGATCCCGGCTGTGGCGCTGGTTTCGCTCGTCATGTCGCGGCAGCGGTGGTGGCTGCCGGTGGCCTATGTCTGCCTGATCGTGGGGGCGGGTTTCACCGAGCAGAGTCTTCTCAGGACGGCCGCGAAGGCCGTGGCCCATTCCGAGGTGGTGATCAAGCCCTACATCACGGCACGGATGATCGAGGACGGGCCGGGGCTGAAATACCTCGACAGGCACTGCCCCGACGACCATATCCCCACCTGCAAGCTGCACACCGCCCTGCAATGGTCCGACGATCCCTGGCGGATCACCGCGACCCACATCGTGTTCGAGACCTCGCCGCGGCTCGGCTCGTTCCGGCTGATGACGCCGGAGGACCAGAAGGCGGTGGCCGACGACCAGATCAACTTCTTCTTCGCGGTGCTGAGGGATCAGCCCGTGGGCGTGTTCCTGGCGCTGATGCGCAACGTGCTGCTGCAATCAGGCTGGGTCTCGGTGGACATGACCATCCCGACCGACGCCATCGTTGCCCAGAACGCGGACGTCACCGGCTTTGCCTTCTCGACCTTCGATCACGGCCGGATCACCCGCAACATTGACTGGCTCGGGCCGCTGACGCTGTGGCACCAGGCGTTCTACCTCGCCTCGCTGATTGCGGTCGTGGCCCTCGTGCTTCTGCCGCGGCGGGTGCCGGGCGAGGTCAAGGCGCTGGCCGTGATGGTGATCCTCGGCATCCTCGCGAATGCGCTGGTCTGCGGCGGCATCTCGCAGCCTGCCACGCGCTACGGGGCGCGGGTGATCTGGCTCCTGCCGATGATGGCGGCGATCCTGATGATCTTCGCATTCCGTTCGCGCCGTTTCGAGGTGCCGACGGAGATTCGCGCATGACGGCGGCGGGGCGCCCCTCGATCTCGGTGGTGATGCCGGCCTTCAGGGCGGAAGCGCTCCTGCCGCGGGTGCTCGCGCCCCTGATGGCGATGCAGGCCCGCGGCGAGGTGGCGGAGGTCATCGTCGTCGACGACCGCTCGCCCGATGCCACCGCCGAGGTGGCCCGGCGGCTCGGCGCGCAGGTGCTGACGACGCCGCGGAACGGCGGGCCGGGGCTTGCCCGCAACCTCGCCGCCGAACACGCCACGGGCGAGATCCTGTGGTTCGTCGACAGCGACGTGATCGCCTGGGAGGACGGGGCGGCGAAGCTCCGCCATGCCTTCGCGGACCCCGCGGTCGCAGCGGTGTTCGGCTCCTACGACGACACGCCGGACGGGGCGCCCTGGTTCTCGCGCTACAAGAACCTGATGCACCGGTTCTATCACCAGAAGGCCAACCGCGACGCCCAAACCTTCTGGGCCGGCTGCGGCGCGGTGCGCAGGGACATGTTCCTGGCGATCGGCGGCTTCGACGTGGAAACCTACCGCGTGCCCTCGATCGAGGACATCGAGCTTGGCTACCGCATCCGCCGTGCCGGCGGGCGGATCGTGCTGGACCCCACCCTGCACGGCAAGCACCTGAAGGTCTGGACACCGAAGAATGCGATCCACACCGACATCTTCCGCCGGGCGCTGCCCTGGTCGCGGCTGATGATCGCGCGCGAAGGCATCGCCAACGACCTCAACACCAGCCACGGCGAAAGGCTGAAGGCCGTGGTGGCGGGGGTTCTGATCCTGTCGCTGCTGGCACTGCCCTTCGCCCTCGCGGTCTGGCCGCTGACGCTCGCGCTCGCCGCGCTTGCGCTCGCGCTCAACCGCGATTTCGCGGCCTTCCTCTGGCGCAATGGCGGCCTGGCATTCGCGGCCCGTGCGCTCGCCTATCATCAGATCTACTACGTCTATTCGGCGGCGGCCTTCGTCTGGTGCCTGTTCGAATATCACGTGCTCGGAATCAGGAACCGGCTGCACGTGCCCTGAGGCAACGGGGTGCGGCCGCTTGGACGGAAAGTGGTGAAGGGAATGAAGGACATGAAGGATCGGACCACGGAGACGGGGGCGACGGCGAGCCTCGCGTCGGAGGTCGAGGGCATGTCGCTCAGCGTCGTGATCCCGGCCTACAACGAGGAGGGCGCGGTGCGCCACACCATCGAGGACGTGCGCGCGAGCATGGACCCGCTGGGCATTCCCTACGAGATCATCGTGATCGACGACGGGTCCGAGGACCGGACGCTGGACATCGCCCGCGAGACCGGCGTGGTGGTGGATTCGAACCAGGTGAACACGGGCTACGGCGCGAGCCTCAAGCGCGGGATCAAACACGCGCAATACGAATATGTCGCAATCCTGGATGCCGACGGAACCTACCCCGCCCGCTATCTGCCGCCGATGCTGGCGATGTGCCGCAATCAGGACATGGTGGTGGGCGATCGCGGCGCGGCGATGAAGAACGTGCCGCTGATCCGGCGCCCGGCGAAGTTCATCCTGAACCACTTCGCGTCCTTCCTGGCCGAACGGAGGCTCAACGACCTCAACTCGGGGCTGCGCGTCTTCCGCAAGTCGGAGCTGGTGCCCTTCGTGCCGCTGCTGCCGCAGAAGTTCTCGTTCACCACGACGATCACGCTCTGCATGGCCTGCAACGGCAAGCGGATGGTCTACACGCCGATCGAATACGGGCGCCGCGTGGGCAAGTCGAAAATCCGCCCCGTCGACTTCCTCAACTTCCTCATCCTCGTCCTGCGGATGACCGTGCTCTTCAATCCGCTTCGCGTCTTCATCCCGCTGGGGCTCGCGCTGATGGCGCTGGGGGTAACGAAATTCGTCTACGACATCTTCATGGACAACCTGTCGGAAACCACGATCTTCGCCTTCCTGTCCGCGCTCATCATCTGGTCGCTGGGCCTGATCGCCGACATGATCTCGCGCCTGCACCTGAGGCCCTGACATGGCGATCCCCGCGCGGGCCTTGAAGACATGGGCGATCCGCGCGGCCGGGTCGGCGGTGGCACTTGCGCTGATCTTCTGGTTCCTGCCGAAGGAGGCGATCCTCCAGGGCTTCACCCGGCTGAGCCTGCCGCTGTTCCTGACGGTGCTCGCGGTCTTTCTCCTCTGCCATCTGGCGACCGCGACGAAATGGTGGCTGCTGATGGACCGGGCGATCCCTCTGGCCACGGCGCTGCGCGCCCATTTCGCCGGGCTTGCCGCCAACCTCTGCCTGCCGGGTGCCGCCGGTGGCGACGCGGTGCGCGCGGGCCTTGCACATGCCTCGCTCAGGGACGGACCCAAGGTCGCGGCCGCCGCGGTGGGCGACCGGATGATCGACCTCGTCGGGCTCGCCTGCCTGACGCTCTGGGGCCTCGCGGTGCTGGGCGGCCAGGGCGCCAACCGGGCGCTTGCCTTGGCGGTCAGCGGCTTCGTCTTCGCGCTTGCCGTCGCGGGGCTTTTCCTCTTCCCGGCCATCGCGCGCAGCCTCTGGGGCCGATGGCCGGGCCTGCCGGCGAAGGCGCTGGCGCTGCGCGTGGCCGATGCCTTCGCGGCGCTCGGCCGCAGGCCGCTGCTCCTGCTGTTCACGCTGGTCCTGTCGGCGGCGATCCAGTCGGTCCTGATCTGGCTGTCGGTGAAGCTCGCCGAGCCCGTGGGCGTGCATGTGCCGCTGGCGGCCTGGTTCTTCGCCTGGCCGCTGGCCAAGATCATCGCCACGCTGCCCATTTCGCTCGGCGGGCTCGGGGTCAGGGAAAGCTCGCTTGCGGCCCTTCTCGTGCCCTTCGGCGCCGGCGCGCCCGAAGTCGTGGCATCGGGCCTGGCCTGGCAGGGCATCCTCTACCTTGCGGGCGCGCTCGGCGCCATCCTTCTCGTCGCCTCTGGCGGCGCGCTTCGCGCCGCCGTGCCACGGACCATCACGGAGATTTCGGAATGACGGCCGACGCCGCGAAGGGCGCCAGCCCGAAGGTCACGGTTCTGGGGGCAGGCCCGGCGGGGATTGCCGCCGCCTATGCGCTGACGAAGGGCCGGGCGGGGGCCCGGGCGGAGGCCCGGGCGGAGGGCAGTGCGGGCGGCCGGGCGCAGGTGGAGGTGCTGGAACGCGCCGCCGTGGCGGGCGGCAATTCCACCTCGTTCCTCATCGACGGCATCTGGTGCGACTACGGTTCGCACCGCTTCCACCCGGTCGCCGATCCGCAGGTGCTGGCGGATGTGAAGGTGTTGCTCGGCCCCGATCTCCTGCTGCAACCGCGGCACGGGCGCATCCGCCTCGGCGGGCGGTGGATCCACTTTCCGCTGAAGTTGCAGGATGCGCTCCTGAGGCTGCCGCCCGCCTTCGCGGCCTCGCTGATCGCCGACATGGCGCTGAAGCGGTTCCGCCGGAAATCGCCCGGGCCGCGCAGCTTCTCCACGGTCCTGCTCGACGGGCTCGGCCCGACGATCTCAAAGAACTTCTACTTTCCCTATGTGCGCAAGCTCTGGGGCCTCGATCCCGAAAGGCTTGCCGTGACGCTGGCCGAGCGGCGGGTGTCCGGATCGTCCATCGGCAAGATCCTGGGCAAGATGATGCGCATGGTCCCCGGCCTCAGGGGCGAGACGACGGGGCGGTTCTACTACCCGAAAAGGGGCTTCGGCCAGATTTCCGGGGCGATGATGGCCGCGGCGGAATCGCAGGGCGCGGCGTTCCGCTTCGGCACCGACATCGTGCGGATCGAGCGCGAGGGCAACCGGGTGACCGCGGTCGTGACGCAGGACGGCGGCGTCGAGACGCGCCACGAGGCCGACCAGGTCTATTCGACGATTCCGCTGACGACCGTTGTCCGGCTGATGGACCCGCCGCCCCCGCCCGAGGTGGTCGCAGCGGCGAAGGCGATCCGGTTCCGCGGCATGATCCTCGTCTATCTCATCCTCGGAACCGATCGCTTCACCGAATACGACGCGCATTACTTCCCCGAGCTTTCGATCCCGATCAGCCGGATGTCGGAGCCGAAGAACTACAGCTCGGCCGCCGAGCCGAAGGGCCGCACCATCCTCTGCGCCGAACTGCCCTGCGATCCGGGCGAACGGTGGTGGGACATGTCCGATGCCGAGCTTGGCCGGCACTATTGCGACTGGCTGGGCCGGCTCGGCCTGCCCGTCACCGTGCCGGTGATCCGCACCGAGACGCGGCGCATCGCCCACGCCTATCCGGTCTACGATCTCGACTACCAGCGCCATTTCGAGACGGTGGACACCTGGCTTTCGTCGCTCGACGGCTTCCTGGGTTTCGGACGGCAGGGGCTTTTCGCCCATGACAACACCCACCATGCCTTCGCGATGGCCTATGCCGCGGCGGACGTGCTGATGCCCGACGGCGGGATCGACCGGGCGAAATGGGCCGCGCACCGCCACGAGTTCGAGAGCCACCGGGTCGAGGACTGATCTTGCCCGCGCCGGTCGTCGACATCCTGATGTATCACTCGATCTCGAACCGCGGCGGCGCTACGGCGGTCGCGCCGGCGGTCTTTGCCGCGCAGATGGCGGCGATCGCCGAGGCCGGCGTGCCGGTGATCACGCTCGACGACCTGCTCGCCGCGCAGGCCGGGCATGCTGTGCTGGCGCCGCGCTCGGTGATCCTGACCTTCGACGACGGGTTCCAGGATTTCGCCGATGCCGCCTGGCCGGTGATGGCCAGGCACGGGTTCCGGCCCATCGTCTACCTGCCCACCGCCTTCGTCGGGCGCGCCGAGGGCTGGCGCGGCATTGCCGACCCGCCACGGGCGCTGATGGGCTGGGGCACGATCCGGGCGCTGGTGAAGGAGGGGGTGGCCTTCGGCAGCCATACCGTGCATCACCCCGACCTTACCGCCATGACCCCTGCCGAGATCGAGGCCGAGCTTGTCCGCTCGCGCGCCGAGATCGAGGACCGGATCGGCCAGCCCTGCCGCCATTTCGCGCCGCCCTACGGCCTGGCCAACGCCGAGGTCCGGGCGCGCATCGCCGAAAGCTATCATTCCTCGGTCGGCACGCGGCTGGACGAGACCACGCCCGCCTCCGATCCCTTCGACCTGCCGCGGCTGGAGATGTTCTATTTCACCGATCCCGCGCGCTGGCGGGCGCATCTGGCCGGCCGGGGGGCGGCGTGGCTGGCGCTCCGCAAGGGACTGCGTGCGGTCAAGGCGCGGGTCTCGAGCCCCTGGCAGGGGCTGAGGTCCGGGGGGGGCGGGGCATGAGCGTCGGGCACAAGTTCATTCGCGGCGTGGCCTGGATGCTCGCCGGCGGCTGGACCGAACAGGCAATCAACTTCGCCGTCTTCGTGACGATGGCAAAGCTCCTCGGGCCCGAGCTTTACGGGCTTCTCTCGATGGCGGCGGTCTTCATCGTGCTGGCCGAGGCGCTGGTCAGGGAAAGCGTGTCGGAATACCTGATCGCCGCCCATGATCCGGGGGCGGAGGACTACAACGCGACCTTCTGGCTGACCGCGGCGCTGGGGCTGGTGCTGGCCCTTGCCCTCTGGGCCGCCTCGGGGGCGATCGCCGCCCTCTACGGCCAGCCGCAGGTCGCCGGGCTGATCCGCGGCCTGTCGGTCACGGTGCTGCTGATCGCCTTCACCGCGGTCCCGGTCGCGATCCTGCGCCGCGAGTTCAACTTCCGCGTCCTGTCGCTCCGCGCCATCGCCGGTGTCGTCGCGGGCGGCGCGGTCGGGATCGGCATGGCGATGGCGGGCTACGGCGTCTGGAGCTTCGTCGGCCAGTGGATCGCGATGATCACGACCAATGTCGTCATGGCCTGGACGGCGGTGGACTGGCGGCCGGGCCTTGTGACGACGCGGTCGCATCTGGTTCGTGCCGGCGGGTTCGGGGCTCAGGTGCTGGGCCTGCGCGCGGCCGAACTCGCCGCCGCGCAACTGCCGACGCTGATGATCGGGGCGACGCTGGGACCATTGGCCACCGGGCTCTATTCCGTCTCCTGGCGGCTGGTGGAGACGCTGACCTTCCTCATCTCGACGCCGCTCAGGATGGTCTCGCAGCCCGCCTTCGCGGCGGTGACGCGCGAAGGCGGGCGGGCGGGCGACCTGCTGCTCGACATCGCGCGGCTGACGGGCGTGGCGGCCTTCCCCTTCTTCCTCGGTCTCGCGGTGGTCGCCGAACCGGTCCTGCGGCTCGTCTTCGGCCCGGAATGGCTCGGCGCCGGACCGGTGCTGAGCGTGCTGGCCTTTCTCGGGATCTACCTTTCGGTCGCGGGTGTCCAGCAGAGCTTCTGCCTTGCCGCCGGACGGGCGGGAGAGATCACGCTGCTGGCCTGGGGCAACGTGCTCCTCGGCGGCGTCCTCATCCTCCTTGCCGCGCGCTGGGGGCTGGTCGCGATCACCGCGGGCTTCGTTGCCGCGCATTATCTGCTGTGGATCTTCCGTTTCCGGCTGGTGGCGCGGCTCGGCGACATTCCGGTGGCGCCGCTGCTGACCTGCAACATCCTGCCCGCGCTGGCCGGCGGCGTCATGGCCGCGGCGGTGATCCTCGTCCAGCGCGCGCTCGATGGCGCGCCGCTCGCGGTCAGCGTCGCCGCAAGCATCCTCGCGGGCATGGCCGTCTATGGCGGGCTGGCGCTTCTCCTCATGCGCGACCGGATCGGGCTTTTCCTGTCCTACGCGCGCCCGGCACCGGAAGCGGGGGCGGCATGAGATCGCTCCGCATCGTCATGTTCACCACCTTCTATCCGCCCTATTCCTTCGGGGGCGACGCCGTGGGGGTGCAGCGGATGGCGCGCGCGCTCGCCGCGCGGGGCCATGACGTGACGGTGGTGCATGACGAGGACAGCTATCTGATCCTCGGCGGCAAGGTGCAGGCGGAGGGCCCGGCCGATGGTGTCCGCCGGATCGGCCTGCGCGCCCGGCACGGTGTGCTGTCGAACCTCCTGACCCAGCAGCTCGGCCGGCCGGTGGTCCATGCCCGGCGCATCCGCGAGATCATCGCGGAACGCAGGCCCGACATCCTGTGGTACAACAACACCTCGCTGATCGGCGGCCCCGGCCTCCTGCCGATCGGCGAGGGCCTGAAGGTCTACGAGGCGCACGAGCACTGGCTGGTCTGCCCCACCCATGTGCTCTGGCGCCACGGCCGGGAGTTGTGCGACGAACGCCAGTGCCTGCGCTGCCAGGTGGCCTACCGCCGCCCGCCGCAGCTCTGGCGCCATACCGGCATGATGGGCCGCGCGCTGGATCACGTCGACCTGATCATCGCGAAAAGCGAGTTCAGCCGGGCGAAGCACCGGGATTTCGGGCTGGGGCACGAGATGGAGGTGCTGCCCTACTTCCTGCCCGACCTGCCGAAGCTTGCGGAACCCTTCCGCGGCCACCCCCGGCCCTATTTCCTGTTCGTCGGGCGGCTCGAGAAGATCAAGGGGTTGCAGGAGGTCTTCCCGGCGATGGACCGCCACCCGGACGCCGACCTTCTGATCCTCGGCGACGGCGACTATGCGACCGAGCTGAAGCGGCTTGCGGGCGGGCGCGAGAACATCCGCTTCCTCGGCCGCAAGAGCCCGGAGGAGCTTGATGCCTACTACCGTGGCGCGCTCGGCCTGATCGTGCCCTCGGTCTGCTACGAGACCTTCGGGATCATCCTGATCGAAAGCTTCCGCCTCGGCACCCCGGTCATCGCCCGCCGCCTCGGCCCCTTCCCCGAAATCGTCGAACGGGCGGGCGCAGGTGCGCTCTTCCGGACGGAGGACGAACTGGTCGCGGCGATGCGGATGCTTCAGGGCGACCCGGCGCGGCGCGCGGCGCTGTCCGAGGCGGCGCGGGGCGCCTTCGCCGCGCACTGGCGCGAGGACCGGGTGATGGCGGCCTATGGCGCGGCCTTTGCGCGCGCGGCCGCGCGGAAGGGCGACCGGGCGCTGGCCTCGGCGCTGGAGGCCGGGGCGTTCGAGGGCGCGTGAGGCCGGCCCGCGCGCCCGCTCAGGGCCCGCTCAGGGGGCGAGCGTTCCGATCCGGTGGGCGTTGGCCATCACCGGGAAGGTGATCGTGGGCGCCGGGATCGCCGGCAGGACGGTCGCGTCGACGACATGGAGGCGCGTAAGCCCGGAGGGCCGGCCGAGCGGGTCCGACTGGGCGCCCCGGGGTGTTTCGGTCATCGGCAGGCTTGCGCCGGCATGGAAGCTCGATCCCGGCGCGCCGCCGCGGGTGGCGAAGGTGAGGGGAACCAGCCCCGCGTGGCCCATCGCGCGACCGATCCGGCCCGCGGCGGCTTTCACGATGCGGGCCGTCGCGGGGTTTTCCTCCAGCGTGGCGCGGAGGCGGCCATCGGGGGCGAGCGTGAGCCCGATCCGGTGCGACTGGTCGGAATGCAGGAAAAGCTGCGCGACGATCAGCCTTCGGGCGAGCGCGGTGAAGAAAGGCGCCGACCCGGGCAGTTTCCGCGCGTAGTTCCGGATCAGGTCGCGGGCGTAGAACTCGTTCCAGGAATAGACTTGGGCGTGGACAAGGAAGGGCGAGACCTCGGGCGCGTCAAGCTCCAGGAACACCTGCGGCAGCGTGTGGAAGCGACCCCGGTCGGGCCGGGTGCGGTTGCGCCAGCGGTGCAGCATCGGCAGGAAGGCGTGCTGGCTGTCGCGGAGCGTCAGCGCGGCCGCCCCCGGGGCCGAGGCGAGCAGGATGCGCGCCGTCTCCAGCACGCCGGCGCCGAGGAAGACGCGGGGGGCGGTCAGCGTCTCGCCGCCCTCGAGATGCAGCGTGACGCCTGCCCCCGTCTCCTCGAACCGCGTGACGATTGCGCCGGGGCGGTAGGTGAAGGCCGGATGTTCCCTCAGCCGCGCGATCTGGTCTCCGGCCGACCAGATGAGGCCGTAGGGGCAGCCGTGAAGGCAGAGCCCGCAAAGCCGGCAGCCCGGGGCGACGGCCTGCCGCGCGGCACCCGCGACAAGCCCGAGCGCGGCCATCGGCGCGCGCGCCGCGGCAAGGCGCGCCAAAAGCGCCTCGATCTGCACCGGACAGGGCAGGGGCGTTCGCCCCGCCATCGGAAGGGCGGGGAAAAGCTCGGCCAGATCGTCCTCGCGCCCGGCGACGGGCAGGAACCCGGCCACGGCGCGGCAGTGGGGGGCGAGGTCGGCCTCGGTCACCGGCCAGCCCGCCATGTCGGCCTGCCGGTAGGGCAGCACCGCGGCGCCCCAGAGGTTGGAGAGCCCCCCGGCCGCGCGCGAGGCGCGCAGGCCCATCCAGCCGGGCAGGTCGGCGAAGCTGTCGGCTCCCGGCTCCATCGCGAAGTCGGAGCCGTAGCGGCGGATCTGTCCCGCGGGCCCGTCGAACTGCGGTGCCATCCAGCCGGGGCGCACCTCCGGGCCCCAATCGGCCGGATCGGTGGCGGCGAGGCGCGCGCGGCGCGCCTCGCCGCCGGGTTCCAGCACCTTGCCGCCGTCGAGCATCAGGACGGCGCGCCCGCGCGCCAGAAGCGCGGTCGCGGCGGCCACGCCCGCGGGGCCGGAGCCCACGACGATATGGGGCGTCTCAGTCACGGCGGAACACCAGGACGTTGCCGTCGCCGAGTGTGCCGCCGAAGCAGCGGGCGACCTTCAGCACCGTCGCGGCGGGCCGGCCGGGGTCGCAGACATCCGATCCGTCGCCAAGCCCGATGTCGGCGGCGAACCGGGGAATGTCGCGGAACACCCGTTCGGGGAAGCCCGCGACGACGAAGACCGTGCCGGGGGCCGCCAGCGCCGCACGGTATTCCTCGTCGGTATAGACCACCGGCCAGTCGGCACCGTAGTAGGCGAAGTTCCGCCCAGCATAGCCGAGCGCTATCGCGCGGTCGCCGGGTTTCCGTTCAGCCTCGACGAAGGCGTAGGCGCCGGCGAGATCCTGTTTCGGGAAGTCGTAGTTCCGTTTGGCCAGCCAGGCCGAGATCAGGGCCATGAGCACGACGCCGATGACCCAGAGCGCGCGCGTGACCTGCTCGCCGCCCGCGATGCGGCCGAGGATGGTGCAGGACAGGCGGACACCCGCCACGATCAGGATCATCAGAAGCCCGATGTCGACGAAATAGAACCGCGGCCAGATGCGCATTCCCACCGCCATCAGGAGCACGGTGGTGAGCAGGATGTGGAGCGCGACCGAAGGCGCGAAGAGCGGCGCCGCGCGGCGAAGGCTGACCGCGCCGAGGATGCAGAGGGTCAGCACCGCCGCGCCCACCGCCGGCACCAGCACGCCCGCATCGCCGATGCCGGTGCGGATCGCCTCGAACGCCGTCCAGACCGGGTTCTGGTATTCCTTCATCAGGTCCACCGCCGAGGTGTCAGAGACGGCGGAGACGGTGTGCAGGAGGCTTGGCAGGACCGGCAGGTAAAGAAGCGCGGCGATCAGGCCGCCGGTCAGGAATCCCAGGAACGGCAGCCGGACAACGGGTGCGGCAAGCGTCCCGCGCGCGGCGCGGGCCGCGGCGACGGCAAGCCAGACGAGCCCGAGCGCCACGAAGAAGAAGGCGCCGGTGAGATGGGTGAAGACGGCGCCCGCGAGGCAGAGCGCGAACAGCAGCCAGGTCCGCCGGTCGGGCGCGTTCATCCCGCGCAGGAACATGAGGAGCCCGAGCGTCGAGAAGAACGCAAGGCCGGTGTAGCCGCGCGCGTTCTGGGAAAACCAGATCTCGTGGTAGCTGAGCGCGAGGAGGAGTGCGGTGACATGGGCGATTGCGGTGCCTGCAATCTCGCGCGCCAGCACCCAGCTCGCCCAGATCGTGGCCAGGCCGAACAGCATCGCCGGCAGGCGAACGGCCCAGGGCGCCTCGCCGAACATCGTGACCGAGATCTTGGCGGCGATGCTGTGAAGGTAGTGGTGGTTCATCGAGTAGCTTTGCAGCATCTCGCCCCAGCCGAGCCGGACATGAGAAACAAGCGTGTCGATCTCGTCGTGCCAGAGCGGCGCGTTCAGATGCCAGAGCCTGAGCCCGGCCGCGAGGGCGAGGATGACGACGAGCCAGCGCCTGTCGGTCGAGGTCGCGCGCCGCATCGGATCAGGCCGCCTGCGCCGCGCGTTTCTCGGCGATGATGTCGGCGATGATCTCGGCGAGCGGCCGGCGCGGCCGGAAGCCGATGGCGCGTTCCAGCTTCGACACGTCGGGCAGGCGCCGTGCCATGTCCTCGAAGCCGGCGGGATAGACATCGGAATAGGGCACGAGCCGGATTTCCGAGTGCGATCCGGTCATCTCGATGACCGCCTCGGCCAACTGGCGGATCGTCACCTCCTGATCGTTGCCGACGTTGAAGACCTCGCCGCGCGCCGCCGGCGTGGCCATCAGCCGCACCATCGCCTCCACCACGTCGGCGACATGGCCGAAGCAGCGCGACTGCTCGCCGGTGCCGTGAACCATGAGCGGCCGGCCGTCCAGCGCCGCCTGCACGAAGTTCGGCAGGACCATGCCGTAGCGCCCGGTCTGGCGCGGACCGGTGGTGTTGAAGAAGCGCAGGATGACCGCGGGCAGGCCGGCTTCGCGGACATAGGCGAGCGTCAGGAACTCGTCGAGCTGCTTGGCCGAGGCATAGGACCAGCGCAGGTTCTTCGTGGCGCCGATGGTCAGGTCGTCGTCCTCGCGGAAGGGGAATTTCGTGGCCTTGCCGTAGACCTCGGAGGTCGAGGCGACGAAGGTCAGCTTGCGGTCCCTCAGCGCCGCCTTCAGCACGTTCTCGGTGCCGTTGATGTTCGTCAGGATCGACCGCGAAGGCTCCTCCATGATCAGCTTCACGCCCACCGCGGCGGCAAGGTGGAAGATCGCATCGGCCTCGTCGGCGAGGCCCTGGACGAGAGAGGGATCGAGGATCGTGCCTTCGATGAAGCGGAAGCGGTTGTGCCCCGCCAGGCCCGCGAGGTTCTCGCGCCGCCCGGTGGAGAGATCGTCGAGCACGGTGACGGAATGGCCTTCGGCGACGAGACGTTCGGACAGATGCGAGCCGATGAAACCGGCGCCGCCCGTAATCAGTATCTTCATATTCCCTCGCGTGAAATCCAGCCCGCCGATCCGGCTGCGAATGCTATCACGGACGCAGGGCCGCGGCCATGCGGTTGTCCTGACTGGATGCGCCGGCGGAAACAGTCCCGCACTTCTGCGCTCGGTGACCGGCGGTTGCAGACACTGGCATCGTGCCATCGCGCGCCGCGCGCCTTTCCCCGCCCTTGCAGAATCGCGCGGCGCCCCCGGGGGTGCCGCCACGGAAGGCAACCGGCTTCAAACCCCGCGCAGGGACATGATTGTCCGCGCCGGGGGTACAACATTCCTGACTGGTCGCGTGGCGTTTGCTTGGCTAAACGGATATGTGCATCCTGCCCGCGGCCCGTGATATTGGATGACGGTGCCAGGCGTGCTGCTGCGAGTTTGACCATGACCAATGCCTTTTCGCTGTTCTCGTCGCTGAAGGACCGGATCGCCCGGCACGAGGCGCGGGTAACCACGGTCGGGCTGGGCTATGTCGGTCTGCCGCTGGCGCTGACGATCAGCGAGACAGGCTTTCCCACCACGGGACTCGACCTCAACGAAACGCGCGTCGCCGCGATCAACGCGGGCGAGCGGGTGATTTCGTATTTTGCCGAGGACCGGATCCGCAATGCGGTGACGGGTGGCCGGTTCGCCGCCACGCAGGATTTTGCCACGCTGGCCGAGGCGGACGTGATCCTGATCTGCGTGCCGACGCCCCTGTCGCCCGCGCGCGAGCCGGACCTGAGCTATGTTCTCGGCGCCGCCGAAGGCATCGCCGGATGGCTCCGGCCAGGGCAACTGGTGGTTCTGGAAAGCACGGTCTGGCCGGGTGCCACGGCGACCGTGGTCCGGCCGATCCTGGAACGCGGCGGGCTGCGCGCGGGCGAGGACTTCTTCCTGGCCTTCTCGCCCGAACGCGAGGATCCGGGCAACCACAGCTTCGAGACGCGGACGATCCCGAAGGTCGTGGGCGCCGACGATGCGCGGTCGCGCGACCTGATCGACCTCTTCTATTCGCAGATCGTCACGCAGACGGTGCCGGTCAGCTCTCTGGCCACGGCCGAGGCGGTGAAGCTTGCCGAGAACAGTTTCCGGACCGTGAACATCGCGCTCGTGAACGAGATGAAGGTGGCGCTCGAGGCGATGGGCGTCGATGTCTGGGAGGTGGTGCGGGCGGCGGCGACCAAGCCCTTCGGCTACATGCCCTTCTACCCCGGCCCCGGGATCGGCGGCGACTGCATCCCGGTTTCGCCCGCCTACCTGTCCTGGCGCGCGCGCGACGTGGGCTCGTCGCTGCCGATCGTCGACCTGGCGCGCACGAACAACGACAATGCACCCGACATGATCGCCGGCCGCGTCGCGGTCGAAATGTCGAAGCGCGGCGGGCGGCCGGTGGCCGGCGCGAGGGTTCTGATCCTCGGCATCGCTTACAAGAAGGACGTGGAAGATACCCGCGTCAGCCCGGCGCTGGCCATTCTTAGGCGGCTGGAGGCGATGGGCGCGCTCTGCGACTTCCACGACCCCTATTTCCCGGTCATGCCGCTGACGCGCGACGATCCCGATCTTGCCGGCCGCAGGTCCGTGCCGCTGACCGACGAGGTGGTGGCCGGCTACGACGCGGTGCTGGTGGCGACCGATCACACCCGTATCGACTATGTGCTTGTGGCCCGGTCGGCGCGGCTTCTGCTGGATACGCGGAACGTCTTCGCCGCCCGCGGCGTTGTGCCCGCCGAAGGGCGGTTCGTGAAGATTTGACGAAGGGCCGCGGGGTGGTCCGCGGCGCCCGGAGTGGAGGTGCGATTCGGATGCTGTATTTGCTCGTTGTGCTGAGCGGCGCGTTTTTCAACCTCGGGTTGATTCCTTTGCCCGTCCCTGCTTCGCTGCAGGTGCGAAGGGGAACGAAGCAGCCGTAAAACCCGGGATTGGTTCCATAAATGGTGCCCTTGTCAGGCGGTTCGGTGAAGATGGTTTTGCCCCTGCAGCGCCAGACTGTATAGTCGGCAGCGTGGGGTAGGATTTTTAGAAAAGTCAGTTTGTCGGGAACGGTGGTGGCGAGAATGCAGCAGGATGACGCAAGTCCCGTCGTGGTGATCGGCGGCGGCCCGGCCGGGCTTACCGCGGCCTATGAGTTGCAGAAGCGTTCGGCCCGCCACAAGCCGAAGGTCTACGAGGCCTCCGACATGGTCGGCGGCATCTCGCGGACCGAATCGAACAACGGCTACCGCTTCGACATCGGCGGCCACCGTTTCTTCACCAAGGTGAAGGAGGTGGAGGCGATGTGGCACGAGGTGCTGAAGGACGATTTCATCACCGTCCCGCGCCTCTCGCGCATCTACTACCGCGAGAAATTCTTCGACTATCCGCTGAAGCTCATGAACGCGCTGGTCAACATCGGCCCCTACGAATCGATGCGCATCCTCCTGTCCTACTTCAAGTGGCAGGTCCGCCCCTACAAGAAGGAGGAAAGCTTCGAGGAATGGGTGATCAACCGTTTCGGCGGGCGGCTCTACATGCACTTCTTCCGCAGCTACACGCAGAAGGTCTGGGGCATCAATCCGAAGGAAATCCGCGCCGACTGGGCGGCGCAGCGGATCAAGAACCTGTCGCTTTTCAAGGCGGTGTGGAACGCGATTTCGGGGTCGAACGACACGACGAGCCTGATCGAGGAATTCCAGTATCCCCGCCTCGGTCCCGGCATGATGTGGGAACGCACGGCCGAGCTGGTCGAGGAACGCGGCGGCGAGGTGCATCTGCGTTCGGAGGTGCTTCGGGTGAACCGCAGGGGCAACTGCGTCACCTCGATCGACGTCAGGCACTGGCACGAAGACGGGCGCGCGCCGGTCATCGAGCGGGTGGAGGGCGCACACTTCATCAACTCGATGGCGTTGCGCGACCTGATCCACGCCTTTGATCCGCCGCCGCCGCCGGAGGTCGTGGCGGCCGCCGACAGGCTGCGCTACCGCGACTTCCTGATCGTCACCCTGGTGCTCGACCACGCCGACCCGTTCAAGGACAACTGGATCTACATCCATTCGCCCAAGGTGAAGGTCGGCCGCATCCAGAACTTCCGCGCCTGGTCGAAGGAGATGCTGCCCGACCAGAACACCGCCTCCATCGGCATGGAATACTTCTGCCAGGAGGGCGACGGCCTCTGGACCATGACCGACGAGGAGTTGCGCGCGCTGGCCTCGAAGGAGCTGGAACAGCTCGGGCTCGCCAAGGCGAGCGACGTCATCGGCGCGGCGATCATCCGCCAGCCCAAGGCCTATCCGGTCTATGACGGCGAATACCGCGCCGCCCTCGACGTGCTGGAGGAGTGGATCCTGGGGCTCGAGAACTTCCAGACCGTCGGCCGCAACGGGCTGCACCGCTACAACAACCAGGATCACTCGATGCTCTCGGCGATGTATGCCGCCCGCAACGTCCTCGGCGAGAAGAACGACGTCTGGAACGTGAACGTCGAACGCTCCTACCATGAGGAATTCGAGGTCAAGAAACCCGCCGGCACCGTCAAGCCGGCGCTGGCGGCGGAATAGGGCCGGGCCGCCGAACCCTCCGGGGGCCGGCGACATCCTCGGGGGCACCGAATGAAGCTGCGCCGGATCACCGACGACACCCATCTGCTGTGGCTGGTCATGGCACTGCCGGGCCTCTGGCTGCTCTACGAGCGGTTGGTGCTTCATACCAAGATGGACTACATCTGGTGGACGGGCCTGCCCTCGGTCTGGTTCCTGATCCTCAGCCTCGCGGTCACGCCGCTACAGCAGCTGTTCCGCCGCCCGCTGCCGTGGCTCAGGCAGCGGCGGCGGTATTTCGGCGTGGCGAGCTTCGGCTATGCGGCGCTGCACACCTTCATCTGGCTTCTGGGCGTGAACATGGGCGGCCTGGTCCGGTCGTTCCAGCGGATCGACCTTGTGACCGGCTGGGTCGCGATGGCGATCATGACCGTGCTCGCCGCGACCTCGTTCGACACGGCGGTCGACCGGATGGGGCCGATGTGGAAGACGGTGCAGCGCTGGGCCTATCCGATGGCGGTGCTGACGCTCCTGCACTGGATCATGACCGACTACGGCGGCTGGCGGGAGGTCGCGGTCTATTCGGTGCCGCTGATCCTGCTCGAGGGCTGGCGGGTGCGGCGCTACCGGCGGCGGATGCGGCGGGTCTGAAGAATCGCCCTGCCAGGGGCGAGTCCCGCTTTTGAGAATCGGGCAACGATTGTGGCCGGGCGGGCGCGGTGCATTTGTTCCGGCCGCGAAACGATGCCATGATGCTGACCCAATATCGTTGAAAACAACCGAAGGTTGTCAAAAAAACGGCGTCTTTGCGGCGTGCTTTCGGCGCAATGCGGTCATGTTTCCGTCAATTCCGTGGTCAAAGATGGACCTCAGGTCGCGAGTTTGACGGTAAAGAGAACACAATCCAGCCCCCACGGAGCACCCAAAATGACCGATCTCATCGAAAAAGCCCGCCTCGGCCGCACCAACGCCCTGTCGCACATTTCCGGCGAAGACCGCCTTGGCCGCGCCGGCCTGCGCGCCGGCCGCCACGCCGTCCCGTTCGCCTTCGTCTCGAGCCGCGCCAAGCTCGGCGGACGGACGAATTTCGGCTGATCCGATCCACCCCCGCTTGCAGAAAAGGGCGCGTCCGGGAAGGCGCGCCCTTTCCTTTTGGCGGGGGAAGATTGCCGAACCGTCAACGCCGGCCAGGGAGGGGCGGGCTTCCGCCGCGCAGCCTTCGGTCGGTTTCGCGTCGGGTCCGCTTCGGTTTTCCGTCCCGACATCTGCGGGGACGCGAACGCCGTGTCAGGGGTCCGGTACTCCCGGGAACGGGGCCGTCGGGCGGATCAGAAGATGCCGGTGAGATAGAGCAGGATGATGACGAAGATCGGCACGCCGAGAAGCCAGGCGATGATACCTTTCATGATGTCCTCCGCGATGGGTGGCTGTGAACCGGGCGCCGGGGTTTCCCGGGGACCGCTCCGGAGGGGACGCGATCCGTCAGACGCGCCCCATCAGGGCGAGGATGAGCAGGATCACCAGCACCAGCCCGAGACCGCCGGCAGGGTAGTAGCCCCAGCCGCGCGAATAGCCCCAGGTCGGCAGCGCGCCGACCAGGGCGAGGATCAGGATGATGATGAGGATGGTTCCGAGGGTCATGGTGCGTTCCCCTTCTTGAGGGCCGGGATGGCCGCGACGGAAAGGAAACGCCGGTGACGGGTGGCGGTTCCGTGAGGGGGCGTGCGGGAGATCGGACGGCTCCGCGCGGCGGTGGCGCGGGCGGAGTGGCCCAAGGGCGTTCCGGGGGTGCAGGGTGGGTAGGGCGCCCCGTGCGGGCCGCGCGGGGCCGCTTCCGCTACGGCTTGCTCTTGCCGCTCATGCCGCCCGATCGCCTGCGCGCTGCAAGGCGGTTTGCAGAAGCGCTTCGAACAGGAACGCGGCGGCGACAACCACGGCGGCCCCGAAGGAAATCAGACCTCCGATGAAGACCCCGCCTGCGACATCGTCGTTGCCGTGGTTCACGATGATCCAGG
>JBDHSQ010000065.1:0-20194 GCA_039808285.1 Paracoccaceae bacterium | reverse complement strand
CCGAGCGGCCCGCCCTCACCCCCGCGCCGGCGCCGCTGGCGCAGGATGTCCGCGCGCCCGCCCCGGTCCTGCGGCTGGCCGCCGTCCGCCCCGCCGAGCCGATCGTCGAGAACATCTTCCGCGACGACCCCGAAATCGCGATGGCGGGCTGACCCCCGACCCCGCGGAAAAGGGCGCAGGCACCGGCCTGCGCCCTTCCCGTTTTCCTGCGCCTTCGCGGAAAGACCCGGGCCCGCCCCGGCCTCAGTCCATCCGCCGCAGATAGGTCCAGGTCGGCACCGTCGCGCCGCGGGCGACCGAATGCACCTCGGCATCGCCGAGATAGTCGAATCCGTTGTTGGTGAGCACCCGGGCCGAACGGGGATTGTCCTGGAACACCTCGGCGAAGAGCGTCCGCGCCCGGTGGGGATTCGCCGCCACCATCGCGGCGACGGCCTCGGACGCGAAGCCGGTGTGCCAGAAGGCGGGCGCGATCCAGTATTTGATCTCGCTCTGCTCGCGGTCCATCCGGGTGAGGCTCACGAGGCCGATGACCTCGGCATGGCCCTGCGCCGACCCGTCCAGAACCCACACGTCCTCGCTGCGCTTGTCCGACAGGACGCGGGCGATGAAAGCCTCGGTGGCGCCGGGAGGCAGGGGATGGGGGATCGAGCGGGTGCCCTCGGCCAGCCGCCGGTCGGCGGTGTGCATCGCGACGAGGCCCGCGTCCGACCGCCGGAGCGGCCTGAGCACGAAGCGTTCAGCCGTGATCGCGGGCTGAACGGCGATCGGTTCCTGGATCATCCCTTCCCTCCTCCCCAACGCATGGCGAGCACCGCGGCCGCCCTACCGGCCGGGAACCCTCCCACACGCATGGCGACGCCTCCGGCCCCTCCTGGCCGCCACGGTGCCTTCGTGTCCCTTATATCCCAAATGGGGCGCGAGGATGACCGGATCAACCGCAACACCGCCGCCCGCGCGGTCACCATGCTCATAAATGTCTGATCGATGCCCATCGAAGTCACTCCTGCCGTCAACGCCGGACGCCACGCCCCGAAACGGGAAGGGGACCGGCCTTCCGGCCGATCCCCTCCTACAATCCGATTGTAAAGGTTCGGCTTACTCGGCTGCCTCCGCCACCGGGAGGACCGAAATGAAGGTGCGTCCCTTGAGACCCTTGCGGAAGGTCACGCGGCCTTCGGCGGTGGCATAGATCGTGTGGTCACGGCCCATGCCGACGCCCTCGCCCGGCCACCACTGGGTGCCGCGCTGGCGCACGATGATCGCACCCGGGTTGGCCGCCTGTCCCCCCGCCAGCTTCACGCCGAGACGACGGCCCGCGCTGTCGCGGCCGTTGCGGGAGGAACCGCCTGCTTTCTTGTGTGCCATGAGCTGTTACTCCTTCGTCGCGGCCGCTTCGGCCTTCTTCGCCGGAGCCTTCTTCGGGGCGGCGGCTTTCTTCGGGGCGGCCTCGGCCTTTTCGGCCTTCGGCTCGGTGTTGTGCGCCGCGACGCGGGCGGCCTGGGTGCCGATCGCCTCCTTCACGCCCGACTTCTCCGCCCCGGTGGCGAGGATGTCGGTGACGCGGACCAGCGTCAGCTTCTGGCGATGACCGCGGGTGCGCTGCGAGGAGTGCTTCCGGCGCCGCTTCCAGAAGGTGATGACCTTGTCGGCCTTGATCTCGTCGATGACCTCGGCCTGGACGGCCGCGCCCTTGACCAGCGGCGCGCCGAGCACCGGCTTCTCGCCGCCGACCATGAGAATTTCGTTGAACTGGATCTTTTCGCCCGGGGCGGCGGCGATCAGCTCCACGCGGAGCACGTCGCCCGCCTGGACCTTGTATTGCTTGCCGCCCGTCTTGAGGACCGCGAACATGGGTCGTTCCTTTGTCTGCCGCGCCCTGTGGCCCCGGATTTCCCGGCGTTCGGGGGCGTTCGGCCCCGCCTCGGACAGCGCGCCCCCTTCCGGGGGCGTGATTTCAAAACAATGCCCCGGCCGGGCCGAGACCCGCCGGGATCGGGGGCTTATCGGGCAGGCGGCGGGCGAAGTCAAGCCTTCCGCGCAGGCTCAGTCCCGCGGCGGGGCGCCCCCTTCGGCCTCGCGCCGGGCGATGAAGCCGGCGAGGCGGTCGCCCCGCTCCGCGCCGCCCTCGGGCGGGCGGAACTCCGCCAGCACCTGCTGCCAGATCGCCGTCGCCCGTTCGGTCGAGGTCTGCGCGCCGGCCGCCTCCCAGGCGCCGAAGTTCGAGAGATCGGCCACCAGCGGCGCGTAGAACGCCCGGTCGAACCGCGCCATCGTGTGCGGCGTGGCGAAGAAATGCCCGCCGGGCGCGACATCTGCCAGCGCCTCCCAGGCAAGGTCCGCGGGCGCGCTCTCCAGCGGCCGGCAAAGCTCGGCGATCGTCTGCAACGCCTCGACATCGTTGATGAACTTCTCGTAGCCGAAGGACAGCCCGCCCTCGAGCCAGCCGGCGGCATGGATCGTCAGCGTGGCGTTGGCCATGAGGTTGGCCCAGAGCCCCATGTGGTTCTCCCCCGCCGCCTGCATGTCGGCGGTGTTGGCGGCCGACCCGGCGGCGGAGCGCCAGGGCAGGCCGATGTGGCGGGCAAGCTGGCCGGTGCCGATCGCCATGCGGATATGGGTCGGCGTGCCGAAGGCCGGCGCGCCCGACTTCATGTCGACGTTGGAGGAGAATCCGCCGTAGCTGACCGGCGCGCCGGCCCGCGCGAGCTGCGCCAGCGTGATCCCGGCGAGGCATTCGGCGTGCTGGAGCACGAGCGCGCCCTCCACCGTCACCGGCGCCATCGCGCCGGCGAGGCAGAAGGGGGTGATGATCGACAATTGCCCGGCGCGGGCGAAGTCGATGATGCCCTCGGCCATCGGCTTGTCGATCAGCCGGGGCGAGTTGGTGTTGATCACCGTGGTGCACCAGGCGCCGTCCGCGAAGTCGCCGTCCGTCAGCCCGTGCGCGAGGCGGATCATGGCGAAACTGTCCTCGACCTGGCCGCGGCCGCGCGCATAGACGAAGAGCGGCTTGTCGCTGAGCGTGAGCTGCGCCCGCATCGTCGCGTAGTGACGCAGGGGGGTGGGCACGTCCTGCGGCTCGGACGAGGGGCCGAGCTTGTGGATGACGTCGAAGCTCTGGTGCAGCTTCAGCGTCTCCTCGTAGGTCTGAAGGCAGCCGGGGCGCCGGCCGCGCACGCGGTCCTGGGTGTTGGGACAGCCCGCGCCGGGAGAGAAGATCAGCGCACCCTCCTCGTAGACCAGTTCCCGCGCCGGGTTCGCGGCGCGAAGGCGGATCGACCGCGGCGCGGTGGCGAGCGCGGCGGCGACGATCTCGCGCCCGATGCGCACCGTGCCGTTGCCGTCGTCCACCGCCGCGCCGCCCTGCCGGAAGAGCGCGCGCGCCTCGGGCAGGAGGACGACGATGCCGAGATCCTCGAGCACCCGCAGCGCGGTGTCGTGGATCGCCGCCACCGCATCGTCGGACAGCACCTTCTGAGGCGCGAACGGATGGCGCAGCCCGCGATAGTTCGTCACCCGGGCGGGCGCGGCGCTGCGGCGCGCCTCGCGCCCCTGGCGGCGGTGTTCGGTCATCCTGTCCTCCCTCGGCTCGGCCGAGGCTCGGCGGCCAGCGGCCTCCTGTCTTGTCCGGCCGCGACATCGGCGGCGGTCGCGGGGGCCCTTTCGCGCGCCGGCGGAATCGCCTAGAGGCGGCGGACGCGAAACCGGAGTCACCCGTGCCCGAACCCCTCTCCTCCCGTCGCCGCCGGCGCCCGGCATGAGCACCCCCGTCAACCTGCGCGGCGGGCTCATCGTCACCTTCTCGATGGCGACCTTCGCGGTCGAGGATGCGCTGGTCAAGGATCTGACGGCGCGGCTGCCGCTCGGCCAGGTGATGCTGCTGCTCGGCCTCGGCGGCGCGGCGCTGTTCTTCCTCGTCGCCGGCGACGCGGGGCGGCGCGGCGTGCTGCGCGGCTTCCGCTCCGGCACGGTGATGCTGCGCAACCTCGGCGAATGCGTCTCCGGCGCGACCTTCATCCCGGCGCTGGCGCTGGTGCCGATCTCCACCGTCGCGGCGGTGTTCCAGGCGACGCCGCTGGCCATCACCGCGGCGGCGGCGCTGTTTCTCGGCGAGAAGGTCGGCTGGCGGCGCTGGAGCGCGGTGACGGCCGGGTTCGCCGGTGTGCTGATGATCATCCGGCCGGGGTTCGAGGGGTTCGAGCCGGCGGCGGCGCTGGTGCTGGTGACGGTGATCTCCATCGCCTTCCGCGACATCATCACCCGCAGCGTGCCCGCCGACCTGCCCTCGGCCGCGGTGGCCTGCCACGGCTTCCTCTCGGTGGCGGCGGTGGGGCTCGGCTTCCTCGCCGTCACCGGCGGCGCGGCGGTTCCCTCGGCGCCGGACATCGGCAAGATGGCCGGCGCGATCGGCGCCGGGACCGCGGGCTATTACGCGATCGTCGCGGCGATGCGCATCGGCGACACCTCGGCGCTGATGCCCTACCGCTATTCGCGGCTGGTGTTCTCGCTGATGATCGGCATGGCCTTCTTCGCCGAACGGCCCGACGCGATGACGCTGGCCGGCGCCGCGCTGATCCTCGCCGCGGCCTTCTACACCTATGTCCGCGAACGCAGGCTCGCCCGCCGCCTGCCCGCCTCCGAATAATCCTTCCCCTCTGCCGCGCCTCCGCGTAAAGACCGGCGCGACAGTGACCTGCCGCCAAGGGGAGCCCCATGAGCACGATCATCGACATCCATGCCCGCGAGATCCTCGACAGCCGCGGCAACCCCACCGTCGAGGTGGACGTGACGCTGGAGGACGGCACCTCGGGCCGGGCGGCGGTGCCCTCGGGCGCCTCGACCGGGGCGCACGAGGCGGTGGAGAAGCGCGACGGCGACCGCTCGCGCTACCTCGGCAAGGGCGTGCTCGAGGCGGTGGCGGCGGTGAACGGCGAGATCGCCGAGAACGTCGTCGGCATGGACGCCACCGAACAGGTGGAGATCGACCGGCTGATGATCGAGATCGACGGCACGCCGAACAAGGCAAGGCTCGGCGCCAACGCCATCCTCGGCGTCTCGCTCGCGGTGGCCCATGCCGCGGCCGAGTTCTCGGCGCTGCCGCTTTTCCGCTATGTCGGCGGCACCTCGGCCCGTGTCCTGCCGGTGCCGATGATGAACATCATCAACGGCGGCGCACATGCCGACAACCCGATCGACATCCAGGAATTCATGATCATGCCCGTCGGCGCCGCGAACATCCGCGAGGCGGTGCGGATGGGCTCGGAGGTCTTCCACACGCTGAAGAAGGAGCTTTCGGCGGCGGGCCTGTCCACCGGCATCGGCGACGAGGGCGGCTTCGCGCCGAACCTGAAGAGCGCCCGCGCCGCGCTCGACTTCATCCTGAAGGCGATCGAAACGGCCGGCTACAGGCCGGGCGAGGACATTTTCCTCGCGCTCGACTGCGCCTCGACGGAATACTTCAGGGACGGCGCCTATGTCCTTGCGGGCGAGAAGAAGAACCTGACGCCGAAGCAGAACGTGGACTGGCTCGCCCGGCTGGTGGCGGACTACCCGATCGTCTCGATCGAGGACGGCTGCGCCGAGGACGACTGGGAGGGCTGGAAGCTCTTGACCGACAGGCTCGGGGCCAGGGTGCAGCTCGTCGGCGACGACCTCTTCGTCACCAACCCGGCGCGGCTGGCCGAGGGGATCAGGAAGGGCGTCGCCAACTCGATGCTGGTCAAGGTCAACCAGATCGGCACGCTGACCGAGACGCTGGAGGCGGTCGATATGGCCCATCGCGCCCGCTACACCAACGTGATGTCTCACCGGTCCGGCGAGACCGAGGACGCGACCATCGCCGACCTCGCCGTCGCCACCAACTGCGGCCAGATCAAGACCGGCTCGCTCGCCCGCTCCGACCGGCTGGCGAAATACAACCAGCTCATCCGCATCGAGGAGATGCTGGGCGAGACGGCGGATTTTGCCGGCCGCTCCGTCCTGCGGGGCTGAGCTTCTTCGTTGCCGAAATACCCCCGGCCGGAGGCGGCCCGCTCAGGCAGGCCCCCTCCCGCCCTCAGGCGTTGACGTCGACGACGACGCGGCCGCGCACCCTGCCCTGCAATATCTCCGCCCCGAGCCGCGGCAGGTCGGCAAGCGTCGCCGGCACGACCATCGCCTCGAGCCGGTCTATCGGCAGGTCGCGGGTGATCCTCCCCCATGCCGCGACGCGCCGGGCGTAGGGCTGCATCACGCTGTCGATGCCGAGTAGATTGACGCCGCGCAGGATGAAGGGGGTGATCAGCGCGCCCTCGATCGCCGCGCCGCCGGCAAGGCCCACGGCGGCGACCGGGGCGCCGTATTTCATCTGCTTCAGCACCCGGCCCAGCATCGCGCCCGCCACCGCATCGACGCAGCCCGCCCAGGTCTCGCTTTCGAGCGGCTTGCGCGTCACCTCCGACAACTCCTCGCGGGCAACGATCCGCGCCGCGCCGAGCCCTTTCAGATAGTCGGCCTGCTCGGGCCGGCCGGTCACCGCGGCGACCTCGTGACCGAGGCGGGAAAGGATCGCGGTGGCGACCGAGCCGACGCCGCCCGCCGCGCCGGTCACCAGCACCGGCCCGCGGCCCGCCACCAGCCCGTGGTCCTCGAGCGCCATGACCGCGAGCATCGCGGTCAGCCCCGCGGTGCCGACCGCCATCGCGGCGCGCGTGGTCAGCCCCTCGGGCAAGGGCACCAGCCAGTCGGCACGCACGCTCGCCTTCTGGGCATGGCCGCCCCAATGCGCCTCGCCCACTCGCCAGCCGGTCAGCACCACCCTGTCGCCCGGGCGGTAGCGCGGGTCGGAGGAGCGTTCGACGGTGCCGGCGAAGTCGATCCCCGGCACATGCGGGTAGTTGCGCACGAGCCCCCCGCCCGGCCCGATGCAGAGCCCGTCCTTGTAGTTCAGCGTCGAATATTCGATGGCGACAAGAACCTCGCTCTCGGGCAGGCGGCCTTCGTCGATCTCCTGCACCGCGGCGCGCGTGGCTCCGTCCGCGTCTTTCTCGACGATCAGCGCCCTCATGGCGAACCCTCCCGCAGACTGTCCGGCTCGGGCCATCTTTCGCGGATTCGGGGGCAAACGCCACCCCGGATCGGACCGTCCCCGGGCCGCGGCGCTATTTCCGCGCGGCGCGCTCCTGCAACAGCCGGGTCAGCCAGTCGGGGTCCATCTCCGGCACGGAGGACAACAGAAGCTCGGTATAGGGGTCATGCGGCGGCTGGAACATCTCGTCCTTCGGCCCCTGCTCCACCACACGCCCGTTCTGCATCACCACCACCTCGTCGGCGATCGCCTTCACTGTGGCAAGGTCGTGGGTGATGAACATGTAGGCGAGGCCGAATTCCCCCTGCAACCGGTCGAGGAGCTTCAGGATGCCCTCGGCCACAAGCTGGTCCAGGGCCGAGGTCACCTCGTCGCAAATGATGAAGCGCGGCTCGGCGGCCAGCGCCCGGGCGATGCCGATCCGCTGCTTCTGCCCGCCGGAAAGCTCCGAGGGCAGCCGGTCGATGTAGGTGTCGGGCTCAAGCTCGATCAGCCTGAGAAGCTCGCGGATGCGCTCGGTGAGCCGCTTGCCGGTCAGGCCGAGATACATCTGCGCCGGCCGCCCGATCAACTCGCGCAGGCGGAGCTTGGGATTCAGCGCGGTGTCGGCCATCTGGTAGATCATCTGCGCCTGGCGGAGCTGGTCGCGCGAGCGGCTGCGGTAGTCGGGCGGCAGCGGCTGGCCGTCGAACAGCACCCGCCCCTTGCGCGGCGGCAGAAGGCCGGTGATGACCCGCGCCGTCGTGGACTTGCCCGACCCGCTCTCGCCGACCACCGCGACGGTGCGGCGGGCGTGGATGTCGAAGCCCACGTTCTTCAGCACGTCGGCGGCGCCATAGCCCGCGGTCACGTTCTGGACCGAGACGACCGGCACGCCCTTCGTCACCGGCGGCTGGACCGGGCGGGCGTAGGACCGCACCGCCCAGAGCGAGCGGGTGTAGTCCTGCCGGGGCGCGGCGAGCATGGTGCGGGTGTCGGCCTCCTCGACCTCCTCGCCCTTGAGCAGCACCTTGATCCGGTCGGCCATCTGCGCCACCACCGCGAGGTCGTGGGTGATGTAGATCGCCGCGGTGTCGAACTGCGCGACGATGTCGCGGATCGCCGCCAGCACCTCGATCTGGGTGGTGACGTCCAAGGCCGTCGTCGGCTCGTCGAAGATGATGAGATCGGGCCGGCAGGACATCGCCATCGCCGTCATCGCCCGCTGCAACTGCCCGCCGGAGACCTGATGCGGATAGCGAAAGCCGATCTCCTCGGGCGCCGGCAGGCGCATCCGGCGGTAAAGCTCCACCGCGTCGCGCTCCGCCTCGGCCCGGGCCATCACGCCGTGCTGCACCGGGCCTTCGCAATACTGGTCTATGAGCTTGTGCGCCGGGTTGAAGCTTGCCGCGGCCGACTGCGCGACATAGGCGATCCGCTTGCCGCGGAGCGCGCGGCGCTCGGCCTCGGACGCCTTTCTCAGGTCGATCCCGTCGAAGTCGATCGTGCCGCCGGAAATCCGGCAGCCGTCGCGGGTGAAGCCCATCGCGGCGAGGCCCAGCGTCGACTTGCCGGCGCCGCTCTCGCCGATCAGCCCCAGCACCTCGCCCCGGTGCAGCGTCAGGTCCACGCCGCGGATGATGTCGGACCAGGTCTCGCCCGAACGGCCCTCGATACGGATGCCGCGCATCGACAGGAGAACCGGCTTCTTGCCCTGTCCGCTCATCGCCTCACTCCTTCAGACCGCTGGCGCGGTGCAACTGCCAGTCCACCACGAAGTTGACCGCCACCGTCAGGAGCGCGATCGCGCCGGCGGGCAAGAGCGGCGTGATGTCGCCGAAGGTGATCAGTGTCGCGTTCTCGCGCACCATCGAACCCCAGTCGGCGGTCGGCGGCTGGATGCCGACGCCGAGGAAGGAGAGCGCCGAGATCGCGAGGAAGACGAAGCAGAACCGCAGCCCGAACTCGGCCACCAGCGGGGCGAGCGCATTGGGCAGGATTTCGCGGAAGATCAGCCGCATCAGCCCCTCGCCCCGGAGCCGCGCCGCCTCGATATAGTCCATCACCACGATGTTCTGCGCCACCGACCGCGCCAGCCGGAACACCCGCGTCGAATCGATCGTGGCGATGACCAGGATCAGCGTGATGATCGAGGTGCCGAAGATGGTGAGCAGGAGAAGCGAGAAGACCAGCGCCGGGATCGCCATGAGGATGTCGACGACGCGTGAGAGCACCTGGTCGAGCCAGCCGCCGACGATCGCCGCGAGAAGCCCGAGGAACGAGCCCACGAAGAAGGCGAGCGCGGTCGTCACGAAGGCGATGCCCACGGTGTTGCGCGCGCCGTAGACGAGACGGCTCAGCATGTCGCGGCCAAGGTTGTCGGTGCCGAGGAGATGGGTCGAATCCCAGGGCAGGAACTGGCCGCCGACCACCTCGCGTTCGGCATAGGGCGCGATCAGCGGCGCAAACACCGCCACGACCAGGTAGATCAGGATCACCAGCATCCCGAAGCTCGCCGTCACCGGCGCGGTCCTGAGTTCCTTGCGGACCTCGCCCCGGGTGACGGTGAGGGCCGCCTGGCGGAAGAGCCAGCCGAGCGCCAGCGCGGCGGCGACGGCGAACGCGATCTTGAGAAGCGTCAGGAAGACCGCCATCGCGCCCTCACTTCCGGTGGATCAGACGCGGGTTCGACAGGGTCGAAAGCACATCCGCGGTGAGGTTGAGAAGGACATAGGCCGCGGCGAAGATCAGCGCCACCGCCTGCACCACGGGAAAGTCGCGCTTGGCCACGCTGTCGACCATGAGCTGCCCGAGGCCGGGATAGACGAAGACCACTTCCACCACGACGACGCCGGTGATGAGATAGGCGAGGTTCAGCGCCACCACCGTGATGATCGGCGCCAGCGCGTTCGGCACCGCGTGCTTGAGGATCACGCGGGTGGGCGACATGCCCTTGAGCCGCGCCATCTCGATGTAGGGGCTGGCCAGAAGGTTGATGATCGCCGCCCGCGTCATCCGCATCATGTGCGCGGTGACGACGAGCGTCAGCGTCACCGCCGGCAGAAAGGTGCGGTAGAGCGCCTCGCCGAAGGTCGTGGACGGGTCCATCCGCGCCATCGAGGGAAAGAACCCGGACTGGGCGAGGACGAAGATCAGGATATAGGCCACGAAGAATTCGGGAAACGAGATCGAGGTCAGCGCCAGCGCGTTCACCACCCGGTCGAAGACCGAATTGCGGTAAAGCGCGGCGAGAATCCCGAGCGCCAGCGACAGCGGCACCGAAAGCGCCGCGGCATAGACCGCAAGGAAGAGCGTGTTGGAAAGCCGCGTGGCGATCAGATCGGCGATCGGCCGCTTGTTGGCCAGCGAGGTGCCGAAATCGCCCTGGAGCGCGCCGAGAAGCCAGTTGATGTAGCGGGTGTGCGCCGGCAGGTCGAGCCCGAGTTCGCGGCGGAAGGCCGCGACGGTCTCGGGCGTCGCGGACTGGCCGAGGATGTTCTGGGCGAGGTCGCCGGGCAGGAGTTCCGTCGCCCCGAAGATGATGACCGAGATCACGAAGAGCGTGAGCAGCCCGAGCGCGAGCCGCTTCACGATCATGGCCCATATCTCAGACATCCAGCCCCCCCTCCGTCTTGCCGACAATGTCGCCGCGGCTTGGCCCGATCAAGGGCGAAAAGGCCCCGGCGCGGACGCCGGGGCCGGGATCGTCAGACGAACCACCAGCGCTCGAGCGCACGGAACCCGTCGAGCGTCCAGTTGCCGGCCACCGTCTCCTCGTGGCCGATCTTGTCGGAAAGCCCCATGACGTAGCTGGCGAACATCGGCACGATGGTGCCGCCGTCGTTGGCGCAGATCGACTGCATCTCGTGATACATCTCCCGCCGCTTGTCCTCGTCCAGTTCGGACCGCGCCGCCAGGAGCAGTTCGTCGAACCGCGCGTTCGACCAGAACGTGTCGTTCCACGGCGCGCCGCTGGCATAGGTGGTGGTGAACACCCAGTCCTCGGTCGGCCTGCCGCCCCAGTAGACGGCGCAGAAGGGCTTCTTCATCCAGACGTTGTCCCAGTAGCCGTCGTTCGGCTCGCGCACCACCTCGATGCTGATCCCCGCCGCCGCGGCCTTCTCGGAGAAGAGAACCGCGGCGTCGACGGCGCCGGTGAAGGCCGCATCGGCGGCCGAGAGCTGGACGCTGAGCGAGTCGAGCCCGGCCTCCTTCAGGTAGAACTTCGCCTTGTCGGGATCGTAGGTGTGCTTCTCCATGTCGGCATAGAAATAGCGGTTCGACGGCCCGACAGGGTGGTCGTTGCCGACCATGCCGTAGCCGTGCAGGATCTTGTCCACCATCTCCTGCCGGTCGAGCGCGTATTTCAGCGCCAGCCGCACGTTGTTGTCCTTGAACGGATCGGCCCGGCAGTCCATCGCGAAAGTGTAGTGCTGGGTGCCGGCGACGCTGAGGATCTTGATTCCCGGTGCCTTTTCGAGCAGCGCCACGGTGTTGAGGTCCACCGGGTCGATGACGTCGACCTCGCCGGTCAGCAGCGCGTTCTGCCGCGCCGCCGAATCGAGCACCACGTTCATCTCGATCCCGTCGAACCAGGCGCGGTTCGGCTTCCAGTAGTTGGGGTTGCGGCTGAGCTTGGCGCCGACGCCCGGTTCCCAGGAATCGATCACATAGGCGCCGCAGCCGTCCTTGGTCGTGGCGTCGATCTTGCCGTCGGCCGAAGGCAGGATCGGCAGGTGGTAGTCCGACATGATGAAGGGGAAGTCGGCATTGCCGGCGCTGAGCGTGAAGACGACGGTGTTGCCGTCGGCCTTGATGTCGGTGATCGGCTCGACGATCGGCTTGGCGGCGGACTTGCTGTCGGCGCCGCGGTGATGGTTGATCGAGGCGACGACATCCTCGCCGGTCACCGCCTTGCCGCTGTGGTAGGTGACCCCCTCGCGCAGCTTGAAGGTCCAGACCGTGGCGTCGGGCGCGGGTTCCCAGCTTTCGGCCAGTTCGCCGACCAGCGAGCCGTCGGGCGCGATCTCGGTCAGGTAGCCGCAGCGCGCGGTGTGCAGAACCTGGACGAACTGCGAATCCCAGGTCGCGGGGTCGTAGCTGTCGGTGGTGTTGCCGGCCGCCTGTGCCAGCCGCAGGATGCCGCCGCGCTTGGGCTCGGCCATCGCCCGGCGCACACTCGCCGGCAGGATGAGGCCCGCAGCCCCGAGCGCCGTCGCGCCCTTCAGAAGGCCGCGCCGGCTGATCCCGCCGTGGGTCAGAAAGTCAGTCATGTCTCCCTCCGTTTGGTTTTCTGGTCGTCTCATCCTTTGCGCGGCGGATCGCCGGCCGGCTCTGCCCGGGCCGGTTCCCCGGCTTTCCTGGCCCACGCCGGCCCGGTTCCGCCGCCCTGGCCTCGCCACCGGCGCGCCGCGGATGGCAGAGGGAACATGGTCCTCCCCCCCGATCATCGCCGCCTTCGCCGCGAATTTCCAGAATTTTGCGCAGCGGAGACATATGTGACGGCGTGTCCGGTGACGTGCCCCGCGCGGTGCGGCAGGCGGCGCCCGCCGGACCGCCGGGCCTCGTGCGACTGCGCATCTGACGGATCGCGTCTCGGGAAACAGGGGCGGCCGCGCCGCGGAAGCTCTCGATGATCGAGATCTTCACCATACTCCTCCCCGCTGCCTCCCCGCGTCTTGCCGGCGGCGGGGCGGTTCCGCCCCTGGCCTTTGGCGTGATGATCGGAGAGGATTCCGCGCCAACACAGCGCAAAAGCGACGCTAGAACGCTCGATTGCGACATTTCTGCGGTTTTTTCTTGATTGGTGCGTCAATCAAGACCCCGGGCTCCCTCAGCGCGCGCCATAATAGAGGCCGACGACATGCTCGGCTTCGGCAAAGAACAGCCAGCGCGCGGCGAAGGCGCCGGCGAGATGGGCCACGAAGGCCGGAACCTGGGCCGCGAGCGAGAGCGGCAGCGCCGCGACCAGCGCCGCGGGCAGCACCGCCCCGGCCAGAACCGCGACGACGCGGAGCTTTGTGCGGTGCTTGCGCCCGACGACATGGATCATCTCGCGCGTGACATAGGTCGCGCCGGTATGGGGCGGCGCGAAGGCGCGCACGGCGCCCCCGCCCCCCCCAAGCCCCGTCGCGGTGCCAAGCGTATGCCCCCGCGCGGCAAACCGCCGGTCGCCCCGCCGCCAGGCGACAACCTGCAAAAGTGCGAGGACGAGACACAGGAGCGCGGCCAGATAGGACAGCCCGCCAAGGATCGCGCCCCCCGCCAGCGCCCACGCCGCAAAGAGTGCGGGCGTCGTCCAGTGGTTCCAGCGCGGCACGGTGCGAAGCTGGGCATAGATCATGCCGGTCGACAGAAGCGTCAGCAGGCAGGCGGCCGCACCCGTCAGCCCGAAGACCGGCGGCAGCCCGCCCCCCATCACCGCGGCAAGCGCGACCGGCGCCAGCAGCATCAGCGCCCCCGCCGAGGCCCAGGCCTCGCGGCTGAGCCAGCTCGTGCGCCACTGGGTGAAGGCGAGAAGCGCCCGCTGCGGATTGCCGAGATGGAAGGCCGAGGCCAGAAGCCCCGCCCCCGCCAGCCCGTAGCCTGTCCCCCAGAGGAGAAGCGCCGAGGGTCCGAAGACCCGCACCGCGCCGCAGGCGAGCAGGAAAAGAAGCCCGAAGCCGGCGCCCGACAGCACCGTGAACAGGATCACCGACGGCGCGGGATGCATCAGAACTTCTCCAGGAGCCTGTCGAGCCAGCCCGCAAGACCCGTGGCCTTCACATCGAGAAGCGGGGTCAGCGGGCCGGCCGCCGCCGCGCCCCTGGGCCGCGGCGGCAGATACCTGTTGACCGGCGCCGCTCCGATCTCGGGCATCAGCTCGTAGCCTTCGCGTTCGGCCACGAGGCGGCTGACCGCGCTTTCCGGGTCGGCGAGATCGCCGAAATGTCGCGCGCCGGTCGGGCAGGTGCGCACGCAGGCGGGCACACGGTCCTCCTCGGGAAGCCGCTCGTTGTAGATGCGGTCGACGCAGAGCGTGCATTTCTTCATCACACCGGCCTGCCCATCGAGTTCGCGTGCGCCGTAGGGGCAGGCCCAGGCGCAGAGGCCGCAGCCGATGCAGGCGTCCTCGTTCACCAGCACGATCCCGTCCGACGCGCGCTTGTAGGAGGCGCCGGTGGGGCAGACCGTCACGCAGGGCGCGTTGTCGCAATGCAGGCAGGACCGCGGAAAGTTCACGACCTCCGCAGGGCCGGCCCCGGGTGTCACCTCGTAGCTGTGGACCCGGTTGAGGAACGTCCCGGAAGGTTCTGATCCGTATGCGTTCAGGTCCGAAAGAGGGGCACCGAATCCCCGGTCGTTCCAGCCCTTGCAGGCGGTCACGCAGGCATGGCAGCCGACGCAGGTGTCGAGGTCGATCACCAGGCCCAGTTTCCGTGCGGGCGGCGGCGGCAGCGCGGTCATGGCCGCTCTCTCCCCGCCGGCCGGTGCCTCGGCGCGGGCGGGACGGGCGAGGTCAGGGGCGGGAAGGCAGGTTCCGCCGCGGCGCGCGGCGCCACCCGCTCGATCCTCACGCGCAGGTCGAACCAGGCCGCCTGCCCGGTGACCGGGTCGGAGTTGGACCACCTGAGCCCGTCCCCCCCGGCGGGCAGAAGTTCGTGGATCAGGTGGTTGAGAAGAAAGCCTTTTGTCGCTTCCGGCGCGGCCGTGTCGAGCGCCCATGCGCCACGGCGCTTGCCGATGGCGTTCCAGGTCCAGACGGTGTTCTCGTTCAGCGCCGCCATATGCGCGACCGGCACCACGATCTGCCCCGCGGGCGAGGTCACGCGCGCCCAGTCGCCGTCGCGGAAGCCCTGTGCCTGCCACAGCCTGGTCGGCAGGTAGAGCGGGTTTTCGCCGTGGATCTGCCGCAGCCAGGCGTTCTGCGAGCCCCAGGAATGATACATCGCCATCGGCCGCTGGGTCAGCGCGTGGACGGGAAAATCGGTGCCGGCGGTTTCGCCCAGGGGCGGATACCAGACCGGCAGCGGGTCCATCGTCGCCTTCAGGCGCGCGCGCAGGTGCTCGGGCGGCTGGCACGCGCCGTGCCCTTCGGCGGCACGGCGGAAGCGTTGCAGCGGCTCGCACCAGATCGAGAAGAGAAACGGCAATGGTTTGTCGTAGAATCCGATGGTTACGGCCCAATCCTGATACCCGGCGTTCCACGGCTTGAAGAAGGCCGCCGTCTCGGGCACATGCGCCACGCAGAACCCGCCGTTCTCGGCGTAGCGGTCGATCTGGCCGGGGTTCGGGGCGCCCCGCCCGGTCCGCCCGTCCTCGCCCCGCCATCCCATCAGCGGGCCGACCCCCGGCCGGCGTTCATGGCGGGCGATGTAATCGGCATAATCGCGGTAGGCGGCGCGGCCCTCCGCATCGACGAATCCCGGCAGGCCGAGCCGCGCGCCAAGGTCCACCAGCACCGACTGGAAGCCGCGCACGCCGGCATGTCCGGGCCGGTCGGGGGCCACCACCGGCCAGCGGATCGCGTCCGCCGCCGCATCGGGCTCCGAGATCGGCCGGTCGAGAAGCGATATGCAGTCGTGGCGTTCCAGATAGGTCGTGTCGGGCAGCACGAGATCGGCATAGGCCACCATTTCCGAGGCATAGGCATCGGAATAGATGATCCGGGGGATGACGTAGCCGCCGGTCTCGTCGCGGTCGGTCAGCATCTCCATGACCGTGCCGGTGTTCATCGAGGAATTCCAGGCCATGTTGGCCATGTAGAGCATCAGCGTGTCGATCCGGTAAGGGTCGCCCGCGTGCGCATTGGGGATGACCATGTGCATCAGCCCGTGCGCCGACAGCGGATTTTCCCAGGAAAACGCCTTGTCGATCCGTGCGGGGCTGCCGTCGGCCTTCAGCGCGAGATCCTCCGGACCGCGGGGAAAGCCCAGATGCGGGCCGCCGAGCGGCTTGCCCGGCGCGCAGTCGCAATGCGGCGTGGGATGCGCGTCGAAGGGCTTGGGATATGGCGGCTTGAAACGGAAGCCCCCCGGGGTTTCGACGGCGCCGAGGAGGATCTGCAGCAGATGCAGCGCGCGGGCGGTCTGGAAGCCGTTCGAATGCGCCGAGATGCCCCGCATCGCGTGGAACGAGACGGGGCGGCCGAGCATCGTCTCGTGCCGCTCGCCACGGAAATCGGTCCAGGCCCGGTCGAGCACCACGGGGGCATCGAAAGCCGCTGCAATCTCGGCCGCCAGCCCCTTGATCCGGCTCGAGGAAATACCTGTGCGCACGGCCACCGCCTCGGGCGCGTACTCCTCCGACAGGTAACGTTCCGCGAGGTGCTGGAAGACCGTCCGGCACCCCTGCCATGCGGCCCCGAGGTCCGGCCGCACTCCCGCCCGGTCGAAGCGCGCGGGCGCGCCGGTCACCCGGTCGATGACCAGAAGCCGGCCCTCCCCGTCGCGCAGCAGAAGCCCGTCTTCGCCCACGAGGCAGGGCGCGTTCGTCCACTGCGCAAGGTAGCCGGGGTCGATCTTGCCCGCCTTCAGCAGTTCATGGACCAGCGACAGGATCAGCAGCCCGTCGGTCCCCGGCGTGATCCCGTACCAATCGTCCGCCACGGCATTGTAGCCGGTGCGGATCGGGTTGACCCCGATCACGCGGGCGCCCCGCGCCTTCAGCCTGCCGATGCCGATCTTGATCGGGTTGCTGTCATGGTCCTCGGCCACGCCGAAGAGGATGAAGAGCTTCGTGCGCTCCCAGTCGGGCGCGCCGAATTCCCAGAAGGCGCCGCCCATCGTGTAGATGCCCGCGGCCGCCATGTTCACCGAGCAGAAGCCGCCATGCGCAGCATAGTTGGGCGTGCCGAAAGCCTGGGCCCAGAAGCTGGTGAAGGACTGCGACTGGTCGCGGCCGGTGAAGAAGGCGAAGCGCTCGGGCGACGTTTCGCGCAGGGGTTTCAGCCACGAGACCGCGGTCTCGAGCGCCTCGTCCCAGGTGATTTCCTCGAAGGCGCCCGACCCCCTCGGCCCGACGCGGCGCAAGGGGGCGCGCAGCCGCGAGGGCGCGGTGACCTGCATGATGCCCGCCGCTCCCTTGGCGCAGAGGACACCCCGGTTCACCGGGTGGTCGCGGTTGCCCTCGATGTAGCTCACGCGCCCCGACCTGAGGTGGACGTTGATCCCGCACCGGCAGGCGCACATGTAGCAGGTGGTGCGCCTGACCTCGTCCGAGACGGGGGGAGATGTTTCGACCTCTGGCTCCGGAAAGCCCATTCCGTTCCCTGTGCCTGCCCGACACGGGAACATTGTCCGCGATTCGGTGCGCGCGCAACCCGCTTGTTCCGCAACGCCGCCTTCACCTGCCGCGCCCGGAGATCAGCCGGCGCGTGGCGGTGGCGATCCAGGCCTCCTCCCCGGCCGGAACGACCAGGACCGGAAGCGATCCCCCTGCCTCGATGCGGCCGGCGTTCCGCACGTTGGCGGCCGCGTCCACCGCCACGCCGAGGAAGGACAGTCCCGCACAGATCCGCGCCCTCACCACGGCGTCGTTCTCGCCGATGCCGCCGGTGAAGGCGATGCAATCGAGCCCGCCCATCGCCGCGATCATCGAGCCCGCGTGCCGGACCGCCCAGTAGCAGAAATGGTCGATGGCAAAGCGCGCCTCTGCCGTGCCCGCCGCATGGAGGGCGCGCATGTCCGACGCGCCCCCCAGCGCCAGAAGACCGCTTTCGCGGTTGAGGATGCGGCCGGCTGCCTCGACCCCGTGGTCGGATGCGAGCCGCAGCACGGCGTTGCCGTCGATGCCGCCGCTGCGCGTGCCCATCGTCGTCCCCTCGAGCGGCGAGTAGCCCATCGTGGTGGCGGCCGAGCGGCCCGACCGGATCGCGCAGAGCGAGACACCGTTGCCGAGATGACAGGCCAGAAGCCGCCCGGGCAACGGTCCGCCCAGCATCGCGGGCAGCCGCTCGACGAGGCTTGCGAAGGAAATGCCGTGAAAGCCGTAGCGGCGTATGCCCTTGGCCTCCTCGGCGGCGGGAATCGCGTAGCGCAGCGCCACCTCGGGGTTTGTCGCGTGGAAGGCGGTGTCGAAGACGCCGACCTGCGGCAGGGAAGGCGCGCGCCGCCCGAGCGCCCGGATGGCGGCGAGGTTGTGAGGGTTGTGCAGGGGCGCGACCGGCACGCAGGCCTCGATCGCGGCGATGGCGCCTTCGTCGAGGATCACCGGCCGGGTCAGCGCCCGGCCGCCGTGGACGATCCGGTGCCCCGCCCCGGCCAGCCGGGCGACGGGAACCCCCCCGGCGGCGGCGGCATCGAGGATGAGCCCGATCGCCGCCTCGTGGTCGGGTGCGGCGCAGGGGCGTTCGCCCCCGGCGGTCCTCAGCACCGCCCCGGCGCCGACCTCGGTCACGCTGAAGGCGGCCAGCGGCGCCTCGCCCGCCCCGAAAAGCGCCGCCTTGACCGAGGACGAACCCGCATTGACGACAAGGATCACGTCATTCGCCATCTCACATCACCGATTTCAGCAGGCCGAGTGCAGACAGCGCCGCCAGGAGAAGGATGGCGAAGCGACGGAATTCCTGCGGGTCGGTGTGGAAGAAATGCCGCCCCCCCAGCCAGTTGCCGGCCAGCACCAGAGGCAGGCCCGCGACGACCGCCACGCCGGTACCCCAGGTGATCAGCCCGTGCCACCAGTAGAGCGGCGCGGAATAGAGGTCGAGGAGGGGGAAGTAGGCCACCAGCGTGGCGCGGAACACCTGCGCCCGCATCGGCTGGGCCGCGAAGAAGGCCGCGACCGGCAGCCCGCCCATCCCCGGCGCGTTGGCCACGCCCGACACCACGCCCACCGCGGCGGTGGCGCCACGGCCGGCCTCGCCGCGCATCCGCCAGCCGGCGATGAGCACCGCGCACATCAGGAGCACATAGGCCGAGATCGCCGCCCGCGCCGCGTCCTCCGCAACCGAGGTCAGCGCCCAGAGGCCCAGAGGCAGCCCGATGGCCGCACCACCGGACAGAAGCCCGACGCGCTGCCAGTCCACGTCGCGCCAGACGCCGCGCCAGGCCTGCACGCTCATCAGCATTTCCCAGACCGTCGCGACGGCCACGAACTGCAACGGGTTGGCCACCAGAGCCGCCGCCGCGACCACCAGCGCCGAGAAGCCGAAGCCGGAATAGCCGCGCACGAAGGCCGCCGCGAAGACCGCGGCGGCAAGGAAGGCCGCCGCCGCGGGAGAAAGCCCGAAGGGCAGCGCCATCATGCGCGCTTCTGCGGCCGCATGTCGGCCGGATCGATGCCGGCGACCTCCACCGGCTTCTTCATCGCGTCGCGGCGGAAGGGCTCGCCGAGTTCCTGGTTGATCAGCGCCTCGATGAAGGTGGTCCGGCCCGCCTTCTGGTCCTTCAGCGCCTGGCCGAGCGCGGCGGTCAGTTCCGCCATCGTCCGCGCCTGCACACCGTTGAGGCCGCAGGCCCGGGCGATGCCCGCATAGCTCGCGCCCTCGTTGAGTTCGGTGCCCACGAAGTTGTCGGCATACCAGAGCGTCGTGTTGCGCTTTTCCGCGCCCCACTGGTAGTTGCGGAAGATGACCATCGTGATCGCCGGCCACGCCTTGCGCCCGATCGCCACCATCTCGTTCATGGAAATCCCGAAAGCGCCGTCGCCGGCGAAGCCCACCACCGGCGTTTCGGGGTTGCCGATCTTGGCGCCGACGATGGCCGGAAACCCGTAGCCGCAGGGGCCGAAGAGACCGGGGGCGAGGTATTTCCGGCCCTGTTCGAACGACGGATACGCGTTGCCGATGGCGCAGTTGTTGCCGATGTCGGAGGAGATGATCGCCTCCTTCGGCAGCGCCGACTGGATCGCGCGCCACGCCATCCGCGGGCTCATCCAGTCGGGCTTCGCCTTCCGCGCCCGGTCGTTCCAGTCGGTGCCGGGATCGTCGGCCTCGTGGTCCATCGAGGTCAGCTCCTGCGCCCAGGCCGATTTCGTCCGCGCGATCAGGGCCTTGCGATCCGGCCTTCCGGCGTCTCCGGCATCTTCGCCGAGGCGGGCGAGGATCGCCTCGGCCACCGCCTTCGCGTCGCCGACGATGCCCACGGCCACCGGTTTCGTCAGGCCGATCCGGTCGGGGTTGATGTCGACCTGGATGAGCTTCGCCGCCTTCGGCCAGTAGTCGATGCC
>JBDHSQ010000064.1:0-20198 GCA_039808285.1 Paracoccaceae bacterium | reverse complement strand
CCCCTCACCGCGACCGGATCATGCCGACGATGTCGTGGGTCCGTTCGAGGATCGGCCGGGCGAGCGCGTCGGCGCGGCGCGCGCCTTGGCCGAGGATGCGGTCGATCTCGGCCGGCTCGGCCATCAGCCGCTTGGTCTCGGCGGTGATCGGGGCGAGCGTGGCGACCGCGACCTCCGCCAGCGCCGGCTTGAAGGCGCCGAAGCCGTGGCCGGCGAAGCGTTCCAGCACGGCCTCGGGCGCCTCGCCGGCGAGGGCGGCGTAGATGTTGACGAGGTTGCGCGCCTCGGGCCGGTCCTTCAGTTCCGCCAGGGTCTCGGGCAGCGGCTCGGCGTCGGTCTTCGCCTTCCTGATCTTCTGCGCGATCGTGTCGGCGTCGTCTGTCAGGTTGATCCGGCTGGCGTCCGAAGGGTCGGACTTCGACATCTTCTTCGTGCCGTCGCGCAAGGACATGACGCGGGTCGCGGCGCCCTCGATCACCGGCTCGGGCAGCGGGAAGAACTCCACCCTGAAGTCGTGGTTGAACTTGGCCGCGATGTCGCGGGTCAGTTCCACATGCTGCTTCTGGTCCTCGCCCACCGGCACCATCGTCGCGTGATAGGCGAGGATGTCGGCCGCCATCAGCGCCGGATAGGCGTAAAGCCCCAGGCTCGCGGCCTCGGCGTTCTTGCCGGCCTTGTCCTTGAACTGGGTCATCCGGTTCATCCAGCCAAGGCGCGCGACGCAGTTGAGGATCCAGGCAAGCTCGGCATGGGCGGAGACCTGGCTCTGGTTGAAGAGGATCGAGCGCGCGGGGTCGATGCCCGCCGCGATGAAGGCCGCCGCGGCCTCGCGTGTCTGGGCGCGGAGCCGCTCCGGATCCTGCCAGACGGTGATCGCGTGCAGGTCGACGAGACAGTAGACCGTCTCGATCCCCTCGTCCTGCTTTTCCACGAAGCGCTTCAGCGCGCCGAGGTAGTTGCCGAGCGTCAGCCCCCCCGAAGGCTGGATGCCGGAGAAGATGCGCGGGGTGAAGCCTGCGTTGGCCGCGTCGGTCATGGCCGGTCCTTTGGGTGTCAGCGTCTGGAAATTCCCGTCCCGCTCGCGTATCGCAGGGGAAATGCCCCGTCAACAAGGAGAGGCCGATGCGGCCAGGCTACGACGAGACGCCCCTGAACCCGCTGCCGCCAGTGGTCTGGCTGATCCTGCTGCCGATCGTGGCGATGGAGGTGGTGCTGAGCGCCGGCGGCCTCGGCCTTGCCGGCGGGCAGGCGGGGATCGGCTGGCGGTCCGAGGCGCTCCAGCGCTTCGCGCTGTCGCCGGTGATGCTCGACCAGATGTGGCAGGCCGGGCAGGTCAGCACCGACTACCTGATGCGCTTCGTGACCTATGCCTTCGTCCACGGCAACCTGACGCACGCGGTCTTCGCCGCCGTCTTCGTGCTCGCGCTCGGCAAGTTCGTGGGCGAGGTGTTCCGCGGCTGGGCGGTGGCGGTGGTGTTCCTCGGCGCCGTGCTTGCCGGGGGGCTCGCCTATTCGCTCGTCCCCGGGCTGAAGATCGCGCTCTACGGCGCCTATCCGGGCGCCTACGGGCTGATCGGCGCCTTCACCTACATCCTCTGGGCCCGGCTCGGGGCGCAGCATGCGCAGCGGGGCCGCGCCTTTTCGCTGATCGGCTTCCTGCTCGGCATCCAGCTCCTGTTCGGCGCACTCTTCGGCGGCGCGCCGGACTGGATCGCCGACCTTGCCGGCTTCGCGGCCGGGTTCCTCCTGTCCTTCGCGGTGGCGCCCGGGGGGCCGGCGCATCTGCTGCGGGTGATCCGTCAGCGCTGATCCCTGCGCGGGGCGCCGCCGCGGAAGTCGGCAAGGCGGAAGGCCCCGAAACCCCAGGCGGCGGCGGCGTAGACCGCCATCCCCCCCAGCACGAGGAGCGCGAGCGCGCCGTAGCGTTCGCCGGGCGCGGCAAGGTTTTGCGCCAGCCCCTGCGCCGCGCCCCAGAGGAAGAGCCCCATGACGGCCGAGGCGGCGACGGTGCGGGGCAGGCGGGCGCGGAGCCGGTCGTCGAACCGCGCGGCTTCACCCATGTGACGGCTCCCCCACCAGAGCTGGAGCGTCATCGCCCAGCCGGCAAGCGTGGTGCCGAGTGCTGCGGCGATGAAGCCGAGCGCGGGCGCGAGGCCGACCGCGAGCGCGGCGTTGACCACCATCGACCAGACCGCGAAGCGGAACGGCGTCGCGGTGTCCTCCCGCGCGAAGTAGAGCGGTTGCAGCACCTTCTGGAGCACGAAGGCCGGCAGGCCCGCGCCGTAGACGGCGAGCGACAGCGCGGTCGGCCGGGTGTCGCCGGGCCCGAAGGCGCCGCGTTCGTAGAGGACCGAGATCAGCGGCACCGCGATCACGCAGAGCGCCACCGCCGCCGGCACGGTCAGGAAGAGGGCGAATTCGGTGGCGCGCGAATAGGCATAGCGGCTGCCGAAACTGTCCTCTGCCTTCAGCCGGCGCGAGAGGTCGGGCAGCAGCACGATGCCGATGGCGATGCCGACGACGCCCAGGGGAAGCTGGTAGAGCCGGTCGGCATAGCTCAGCCAGGCGATCGCGCCCTCGAAGAAGCTGCCGACCTGGCGGCCGACGAGGAGGTTGATCTGCACCACGCCCCCCGCCAGCACCGCCGGCGCCGCGATCGCCACCAGACGGCGGATGTCGGGCGTCAGCCGCGGCCGGCGGAGCCGCAGCGGAAAGCCCATCCGCGCCGCCGCGACCCAGACGAGCGCCAGTTGCGCCGCGCCGGTGACCGGCGTCGCCCAGGCCATCGTCAGCCCCATGTCCCAGCCGCGATGGTCCGCCAGCACCATCGCGGCGATGAAGATCGCGTTCAGCAGCACCGGCGCGCCGGCCGCGGCGATGAACCGCCCGCCGGCGTTGAGAAGCCCGGAGAGCAGCGCGGTGAGCGAGATGAAGAGGATGTAGGGAAAGCAGATGCGGCCGTATTCGACCGCGAGCGGCAGCCGCTCGTCGCCGGCGAAGCCCCCGGCCATCGCCAGCACCAGCCAGGGCATCGCCAGCATCGCCACCACCGAAACGAGCGTCACGACCAGGGCGAGACCCGCCAGCGCGTCCTCGGCAAAGCCCTGCGGATCCTCGCCGGCCTCGAGCTTCTTGGAGAAGAGCGGCACGAAGGCGGTGTTGAACGCGCCCTCGGCGAAGAAGCGGCGGAACATGTTGGGCAGGGTGAAGGCGACGAGGAAGGCTTCCGCCACCGGCCCGGTGCCGAGATAGGCCGCGATCAGCACGTCGCGGACGAAACCGGCGATGCGGCTGATCAGCGTCCAGGCCCCGACGGTCAGGAAGCCGCGGATGAGGCGGATCGGCTTCATTCCGCGCGCGCCCGTTCCGCGCCTTCGGCGATCGCCTGCCTCAGCTTGCGTTCCAGGCTGTCGCGCTTGGCCTTGGCGTGCAGCTTCAGCCCGAACATGTCCTTGACGTAGAAGCTGTCGACCACCTGCGCGCCATAGGTCGCGATCACCGCGCTGGCGATGTAGATGTTGTTGGCGGCAAGCGTCCGCGTCAGGTCGTAGAGCAGCCCCGGCCGGTCGCGGGTATCCACCTCGATGATCGTGTAGATCTCGGAGCCCTCGTTGTCGAAGATGATCGAGGTCGGGAACTGGAACTGGCGTTCGCGCTTCTTGATCCGGTCGCGGTCCTTCAGCGCCTCGCGCGCCACCACCTCGCCCTTCAGCGTCTTGTCGATCATCGCGCGGAGCCGCGGCAGGCGCTCCTCCTCGTAGGGGTGGCCTTCCGCGTCCTGGACCCAGAACACCGCCGTCGCATAGCCGTCCTTCGACGTGTAGGTCCGCGCGTCGACGACATTGGCGCCGACGAGCGCGAGTGCGCCCGCGAGCCGCGAGAAGATGCCGGGGTGATCGGCCAGCGCGAAGCAGGCGCGGGTGGCGTCGTGGTTGGGATCGGGCTTGATGTCGATGCGGATCGCGTCGTCGGGGATGTCGCGCAGAAGCCGCGCGAAGACGGCATGGGTGTCGGTCGACAATCCCTGCCAGTAGGGGTCGTAGTGGCGCGCGGTCTCGCGCCGGAGGTCGCGGGTCTCCCAGCCCGCCAGGGCCTCGCGCAGCGCGCGCTTGGCCTCGTCCTCGCGCTTGGCGCTGTTGACCGTCTCGAGCCCGCCCTCGAGCGCGGCGGCGGTGTCGGCGTGGAGCCGGCGCAGCAGCATGGCCTTCCAGTTGTTCCAGGTGTTGGGCCCGACGCCGCGGATGTCGCAGACCGTCAGCACCGTCAGCAGGTCGAGCCGCTTGCGGGTCTTCACCACCTTGGCGAAGTCGCGAACCGTGCGCGGGTCGCCGATGTCGCGCTTCTGCGCCATGTCGGACATCACGAGATGGTAGCGCACCAGCCATTCGACGGTGTCGCATTCCTCGGGCGAAAGCCCCAGCCGCGGCGCCACCTTCCGCGCGATCTGGGCGCCGACGATGGAATGGTCCTCGGGACGGCCCTTGCCGATGTCATGAAGGAGAAGCGCGACGTAGAGCACCTTGCGGTTGACCCCCTCCGCAAGGATCGCCGACGAAAGCGGCAGTTCCTCGATCAGCTCGTTGCGCTCGATCTGGGCGAGGGTGGAGATCGTCTGGATCGTGTGCTCGTCCACCGTGTAGTGATGGTAGACGTTGAACTGCATCATCGCCACGATCGGCTCGAACTCGGGGATGAAGGCCGCGAGCACGCCCAGTTCGTTCATGCGGCGGAGCGATCGTTCGGGGTTGCCGTGCTTCAGGAGCAGGTCGAGGAAGATGCGCGCGGCCTCCGCGTCCTCGCGCATCGCGTCGTCGATCAGGTGGAGGTTCGCGGCGACGAGCCGCATCGCCTCGGGGTGGATCAGGTAGCCGGTCCTCAGCGCCTCCTCGAAGATCCTCAGAAGGTTCAGCTTGTCGGAGAGGAAGACCCCGGGGTCGGTGACGTTGAGCCGCCCGTTGTCGAGCCTGAAGCCTGCGCGCAGCTTCTTGCGGCTGCGGCCGCCGCGCCCCATCTGGGCGGCTTCGCTCTTGACGTGACGCGCCTCGAGCGTGGTGAGGAAGACGCGGGTCAGCTCGCCGACATGGGTGGCGTGGCGGAAATAGTCCTGCATGAAATGCTCCACCGCGCGCCGCCCGCCGGTGTCGGCATAGCCCATGCGCGCCGCGACCTCGACCTGGAGATCGAAGGTCAACTGGTCGTTGGCGCGGCCGGTCATCAGGTGCAGGTGGCAGCGCACCGCCCAGAGGAAATCCTCGGCCGAGCGGAAGGTCGCATATTCCTCGCGGGTGAACAGGCCGACGTCCACAAGCTCGGCCGCCTGGCGGACACCGTGGACATACTTGCCGATCCAGTAGAGCGTCTGGAGGTCGCGCAGCCCCCCCTTGCCCTCCTTGACATTGGGCTCGAGCACATAGCGCTGGCCGCCCTGGCGCTTGTGGCGGTCCGCCCGTTCGGCGAGCTTGGCCTCGATGAACTCCGCAGCCGTGCCCCGGAAGAGGTCGGACCGGAGCTTCTTGCGCAGCTCGTCGGCGAGTGCCGCGTGGCCGGTGAGGAACCGCCGTTCGAGAAGCGCGGTGCGGATCGTGTAGTCCTCTCGCCCGAGCCGCAGGCAATCCTTCACGGTGCGGCTCGCGTGGCCCACTTTCAGCTTCAGATCCCACAGCATGTAGAGCATCGTCTCGATGACGCTCTCGGCCCAGGCCGTGGTCTTCCAGGGCGTCAGGAACAGAAGGTCGACGTCGGAATGGGGCGCCATCTCGGCCCGGCCGTAGCCGCCGACGGCAAGGACGGCGATGCGCTCGCCCGCGGTCGGCGTGGCGACCGGATGGAAGACCTCGCAGGCCATCCGGAAGACGACCCCGACCACCGCATCCATCAGTGCCGAATAGGCCCGGACGGTCAGCCAGGCGGCGCGGGGGTGGCCGGCGAAATCGCCGGCGACGGCGGCCAGCACTTCCGCTCGCGCCGCGGCCAGCGCCACGACGATGCTGTGGCGCCGGGCGCGCGGATCGGACAGTTCCTCCAGCCTGTCGCAGAGGGTGCGGCAGAACCGGGGGGTGTCGAAGATCGGGTGGCCGCCGATGGTGCCGGGCAGAGCCGTGCCCGGAACATCCGTGGTCGGCGCTCCGGCGACCGGCGCGGGCTCAGAAGCCGGCGCCGGCGAAGCTTCTCGGGGCAGGATCAATCACGACCACCTGTGCATTCTGGATCTGGGCGACGGCAAGCCCGCGTTCGTTCGTCCCGTCCGGCAGCAGGCGGAAGACGCCGCCGACGCCCGCGAAGCCCGACCCCTGGGTGAGCGCCGCCGCGCCAAGGGCGTCGGCGCGCCCGCTTTTCGCCAGGGCGCCGATGGCGGCGATCCCGTCATAGGCAAGGCCGGCGATCGGGTGCGGCTGCTCGCCGTAGGCGGCCATGAAGCGCGCATTGAACTGGGCCGCAAGGCCGGGGTCGGGCAGCGCGAACCAGCCGCCCTGGAGCCCGGGCATCGACAGCGTCGCCGAGGGAATGTCCCACCGTGTCAGGCCGACGAACTGCGCCGACTGGCTGCTGAGGCCGGACGAAGGCAGTGTCTGCGCCAGAAGCGGCAGCGCGCCCGCGGTGTCGGCGGTGAAGAAGGCCGAGGTCGCCCCGGCCGACTTCGCCTGGCCGGCGATTCCCGGCGCTGCCGCCATCACCCCCTGCTGCGAGAAGGGATAGCTCGCGGTGCCGACGACGCTTGCGCCCGACCGTGCCGCGGCGGCCTTGATCGCGCGCGCGCCGAGATCGCCCGCGGGCGTCTCGTCGTGGATGATCAGGATGCGCCCCTTGCCCGAGCGCGCCGCATAGCGGACCAGCCGGTTGGCGGTGTTCTCGAAGGTCGGGCCGAGGACGAAGACGTTGCCGCCGGCGATGTCGGTGTTGTTGGAGAACGACAGCACGTTCACGCCGGCCGGCGCGACCGCGACGCCGGCGGCGTTCGCGGCCTCGGCGAAGACCGGGCCGAGGATGACCTTGGCGCCCTCGTCGACCGCCTTCCTCGCCATCGCGGCCGAGGTCGCGGCGTCGGAGCCGGCGTTGTAGACCCTGAGGTCGATCTTCACCCCCTGGAGGTCGGCGATGGCGAGGTCGGCCGCCTGCTTGAGGTTGCGCGCCAGCATCTCGTCGGTGGAATTGCCCGTGCCGCCCGGAAGGATCAGCGCGACCGGCACCGGGGCGCCGGCATCGATCGCGGGGGCACGGCCCGACGGCATCGGTTCGCAGGCCGCCAAGGCAAGTGCGGCGGCGACAAGGGCAACACGGGCGAGCGCCTTGCGGCGGGTACTCAAAACGGCGAACATGGCGCGATCCTCGGGTTCTGGACGGGGCGTCCCTTTCGGGGGACGGTCGGTCGCGGCGAGACTATGCGTTCCGGCCCGCGAAGTAAACGCAGGAGCACCCGACGTGGCAAAGACCGGCGAGAAACAGGCGCTTGCGCCGTGCCTCTACTTCGTGGCGACGCCGATCGGGGCGGCACGCGACATCACGCTCAGGGCGCTCGACATCCTCGCCAGCGCCGACGTGCTCGCCGCCGAGGACACCCGCACGCTGCGCCATCTGATGGACATCCACGGCATCGCCCTGGGCGACCGGCCGCTTCTGGCCTACCACGACCACAACGGCGAGACGATGCGCCCCCGTCTGATCGCTGCGCTCGCGGCGGGAAAGTCGGTGGCCTATGCTTCCGAGGCGGGCACGCCGCTCGTCGCCGACCCCGGCTATCAGCTTGCCCGCGCGGCGATCGCCGGGGGCGCCGCCGTGATCGCCGCACCCGGCCCCTCGGCCGTGCTCGCCGCGCTCACCGTCTCGGGCCTGCCGTCGGACCGCTTCCTCTTTGCCGGGTTTCCGCCCCCGGCGGCGGGCGCGCGCCGGCAGTGGCTGGCCGAACTGGCCGGCGTCCCGGCGACCCTCATCCTCTACGAATCGCCGAAGCGCATTCAGGGTTTGTTAGCGGAACTCGCCGACACTCTGGGAGCGGAACGACAGGCGGCGGTCTGCCGGGAACTGACCAAACGGTTCGAGGAAGTCGCGCGCGGCACGATCGCCGAGCTCGCCCTGGATTTCGCCGCTCGCACCGTGAAGGGCGAGATCGTCGTCGTGATCGACCGGGCGCGTGCGGCTGCGGTCCAGCCGGCGGAGGTCGAGGCAAGGCTGAAGGAGGCGCTGGAATGCCATTCGATGCGGGATGCGGCGGCGGAGGTCTCGCAGGCGCTCGGCCTGCCGCGGCGGCAGGTCTACCAGATGGCGCTCCGGCTCGCGGCCGGCGACTGAGGGGCCGGCTGGCCTGGCACGCCGGCCGCGCCGCCGAGGATCAGGTGGAACAGCGCTACCGCCGGCGCGGATATGAGGTCGCTGCCCGGCGCTGGCGCGGCCCCGGCGGCGAGATCGACCTGATCCTGCGCGAGGCCGGCCGGATCACCTTCGTCGAGGTCAAGGCGGCGGAAACCCATGCGCTGGCCGCCGAACGCGTGTCGGGCCGGCAGGCAGGCCGGATCGCGGCCTCGGCCAGCGCCTTCCTTGCCGGCGAGCCGGGCGGGCAGGACACCGAGATGACCTTCGAGGTCGCGCTGGTCGACGGGGCCGGCCGGATCGAGGTGGTGGAGAACGCCTTCCTGTTCTGAAGCCGCATTGCATCCGCCATCCTCCTCGGTCATCTATCGGGGCGCGAGCAAGGCAGGAGCGCAGGCATGGCACTCAAGGTCGCCCTTCAGATGGACCCGGTCGAGGGCGTCAACATCGACGCCGATTCGACCTTCCGCATCGGGCTCGAGGCGCAGGCGCGGGGGCACAGGCTCTTCTACTACACGCCCGGCCGGCTCGCCTGGCGGGAGGGCCGCGTGCTCGCCCGCGGCTGGCCGCTGGAACTGAGGCGGGAGAAGGGCAACCATTTCACCCTCGGCCCCGAGGCGGAGGTCGACCTCGGGACATTCGACGTGGTCTGGCTGCGCCAGGATCCGCCCTTCGACATGGGCTACATCACCACGACACACCTTCTGGACATGATCCACCCGAAGACGCTCGTGGTGAACGATCCGTTCTGGGTCAGGAACTATCCCGAGAAACTCCTCGTCCTCAGCTTCCCGCAGCTCACCCCGCCGACGCTGATCGCGCGCGATCTTGCGGCGATCCGCGCCTTCAAGGCCGAGCATGGCGACATCATCCTGAAACCCCTCTACGGCAACGGCGGCGCCGGCGTCTTCCGGCTCGACCCGGCGGACCGCAATCTCGCCTCGCTGCACGAGCTTTTCATCGGCATCAGCCGCGAGCCGCTGATCGCGCAGAAATACGTCCCCGACGTGGTCAAGGGCGACAAGCGGATCATCCTCGTCGACGGCGAGCCGGTCGGCGCCATCAACCGCATCCCGGCGGCGGGCGAGACGCGGTCGAACATGCATGTCGGCGGCCGGCCGGAAAAGATCGGCCTGACCGACCGCGACCGGGAGATCTGCGCCGCGATCGGCCCCACCCTGCGCGGGAAGGGGCAGGTCTTCGTCGGCATCGACGTGATCGGCGACTGGCTGACCGAGATCAACGTGACCTCGCCCACCGGCATCCAGGAGCTGGAACGCTTCGACGGCACCAACGCGGCCGCGCGGATCTGGGAGGTGATCGAGGCGAAGCGCGCCTCCTAGCGGCCGGCCTGCACGCTCAGCCGGTAGCTGACCGCCTCCGCCACATGGGGTTTGCGCACCTCCGCCGAGCCCGCGAGATCGGCGATGGTGCGGGCGACGCGCAGCACCCGGTGATAGCCGCGCGCCGAAAGGCCGAAGCGTTCCGCGACCCTGGCCAGAAGCTCCCGCCCCTCGGGATCGGGGCTCGCGACCGCCTCCAGGAGCCGGCCTTCGGCATCCGCGTTGACGCGGATGTCGGGATGCGCCGCGAAACGCGCGCTCTGGATCGCCCGTGCCGCGGCCACGCGCCCGGCGACGGCGGCGGAGCTTTCGCCGGTGTCCGGCAGGTCGAGGTCGGTATAGGCCACGGGCGGCACCTCCACCCTGAGGTCGATCCGGTCCATCAGCGGGCCGGAGATGCGGCCGAGGTAATCCTCGCCGCATTGCGGCACGCGCGCGCAGGCGCGCGCCGGATCGCTCAGGTAGCCGCATTTGCAGGGGTTCGCGGCGGCGACGAGCAGGAAGCGGCAGGGATAGCGGACATGCGCGTTGGCCCGGGCGACCACGACCTCGCCGGTCTCGATCGGCTGGCGCAGCGTCTCGAGCACGGTTCGGGGGAATTCCGGGAACTCGTCGAGGAAGAGGACGCCGTTGTGGGCGAGGCTGATCTCTCCGGGCTTGGCGCCGCGGCCGCCGCCGACGATCGCGGCCATCGAGGCGGTGTGGTGCGGCTCGCGGAAGGGGCGGGTGCGGGAGATGCCGCCCTCGTCGAGAAGCCCCGACAGCGAATGGATCATCGAGGTCTCCAGCGCCTCGACCGCGGTCAGGGGCGGCAGGATGCCGGGGATGCGCGCGGCCAGCATCGACTTGCCGGAGCCCGGCGAGCCGACCATCAGCAGATGGTGCCGCCCCGCCGCCGCGATCTCGAGTGCGCGCTTGGCCCGTTCCTGGCCCTTGACGTCGCGCAGGTCGCGCCGGGCGGCATCGTGGCGGACCTCTCCGGGGCTGGCGGGCGTGATCGGCGCCGCGCCGGTGTAGTGCCTGAGCACGTCCGAAAGGTTCGCCGCCGCGATCACCGGTGTCGCCCCGACCCAGGCGGCCTCCGGCCCGCAGGCCCTGGGGCAGAGCAGCACGCGCTCTTCCTCGGCCGCGGCCATCGCGGCGGGAAGCGCACCGATCACCGGCACCAGCCGCCCGTCGAGCGACAGTTCGCCCAGCGCCACCGTGCCCTCGACCTCTTCCCGCGGCAGGATGTCGATGGCGGCGAGCAGCGCGAGCGCGATCGGCAGGTCGAAATGCGAGCCCTCCTTCGGCAGGTCGGCGGGCGAGAGGTTCACCGTGATCCGTTTCGAGGGCAGCGCGATGGAGAGCGCGGTCAGCGCCGCGCGCACCCGGTCGCGCGCCTCGCTCACCGCCTTGTCGGGCAGGCCCACCACCGCAAAGGCGGGCATGCCTGCGGCAACCGAGCACTGGACCTCGACGATCCGCGCCTCCACCCCCTCGAAAGCCACCGTATAGGTGCGCGCCACCATCTGCCGTCCCCGTTAACCCCCGTTAACGGCTAACCGGGTCGTGGTTGAGAAAGCGTTAACGCGCCACCATTGCCATGAACGCGGGCCAGGCCTCGGGGTCGGCGAGCGTCTTGTCGCGGCAGAAGGCGTTGCAGAAGCCCCAGACGCGGCCCTCCATCGCCAGGTAATGGCTGACCGGCCGGCCGGAACAGGGGCAGGCGGCGTTCTCCGACGGCCCCTCGGCCGGCGCCGCCTTCCGGGGCGCGGGGCCGGGCCAGGGGCGTTCGGCGAACGGCCTCGCATAGGCGGGCTGGATGCGGTTCTCGGCCAGCCCCATCGCCCGCCAGCGGCGGAAGGCGGGGTCGGCCAGATGCGCGGCGACATACGCCGCCGCGGCGGCCGAGATGGGCAGGTTGTAGGTGGCGATCCGCGTCGCCACCGGCGCGAAGAAGGCATCCGCCACGCTGTAGCGGCCGAAGAGCCAGGCCGATCCCGACCCGAACCGGTCGCGGGCGTCGGCCCAGATCGCCTCGATCCGCGCGAGGTCGTCCAGCACCTCGGCCCGCGGCGCGGCGTCCCGATAGCTCACGCGCAGGTTCATCGGACAGTCGCCGCGGAGCGCCGCGAAGCCCGAATGCATCTCGGCCGCCATCCAGCGCGCCCGCGCCCGCGCCACCGGGTCCGCCGGCCAGTGCCCGGCCCCGGGATGTCGCTCGGCCAGCGTCTCGGCGATGGCGAGCGAGTCGCCCACCACCTCGCCCTCGGGCGTACGCATCGCCGGCACCAGCCGCGCCGGCGCGAACTCTGCCGAAAGCCGGCGGAAGTCGTCGGACCAGAGCACGAAGGACCGGCAGCGGACCGGCAGGCCGAACCTCTCGAAGAGGAGCCAGCCGCGCAGCGACCAGCTCGAATAGCTGCGGTCGCCGATGGCGAGGTCACAGGTCATCGCACCCTCCGTTTTCCTCCTGCTACCGCTCCTGCCGCTTCGGGTCACGTTCATCTTCGTGCGGCCTTCCATCACGGGTCGTGATGGCCCGGCGGCTTGTCATCGTCCCGTCGCGCGCCTAATCCTTGCGGAGCGGGCAGCGAGGGCATCATGCTGGCGGACAGGCGCGTTCTTCTGATCATCGGCGGCGGCATCGCCGCCTACAAGACGCTCGACCTGATCCGGCGGCTGCGCGAGCGCGGCGCCTCGGTCCGCGCCATCATGACCGCCGCCGCGCAGGAGTTCATAACCCCGCTCTCGGTCGGCGCGCTGACGGCCGATCATGTCTTCACCGACCTCTTCGACCGGCAGGACGAGCAGGACGTGGGCCATATCCGGCTGGCACGCGAGGCCGATCTGGTCGTCGTCGCCCCGGCGACGGCCGACCTGATGGCGAAGCTCGCCCACGGGCTTGCCGGCGACCTCGCCTCGGCGGTGCTCCTGGCGACCGACCGCAAGGTGCTGATGGCGCCGGCGATGAACCCGCGGATGTGGGCGCATCCGGCGACGCGGCGCAACCGGGAGCGGCTCGCCGCCGACGGCGTCGCCTTCGTCGGGCCGGCGACCGGCGAGATGGCCGAGGCCGGCGAGGCGGGCGAGGGGCGGATGGCCGAGCCCTTGGAGATCGTGGCGGCGGCGGAGGCGGCGCTGGGTGGCGGCGTGCTGGCGGGGCACCATGTGATCGTGACCTCGGGACCGACGCACGAGCCGATCGACCCGGTGCGCTACATCGCCAACCGCTCGTCCGGCGCGCAGGGAACCGCGCTTGCCGCGGCGCTGCGCGACCTCGGCGCGCGGGTGACCTTCGTCACCGGCCCGGCGATGGTGCCGCCGCCTGCGGGAGTCGATGTCGTGGCCGTCGGGACGGCGGCCGAGATGCTGGCGGCGGTCGCGGCGGCGCTGCCGGCCGAGGCCGCGGTCTTTGCCGCCGCCGTCGCCGACTGGCGGGTGAGGAACGCCAGCGCCTCGAAGATGAAGAAGGACGGATCGGGCCGGCCGCCGGTGCTGGAGTTCGCGGAAAACCCCGACATCCTCGCCACCGTGGCGCGGATGGGCGCGGGGCGGCCAAGGCTCGTCGTGGGCTTTGCGGCCGAGACCGACGACGTGGTGGCCCATGCGCGGGCCAAGCGCGCGCGCAAGGGCTGCGACTGGATCGTCGCCAATGACGTGCGGCCCGTGACCGGCATCATGGGCGGGGGCGAGAACGCGGTGACGCTGATCACCGAAGAGGGCGCCGAGGACTGGCCGCGGCTGCCCAAGGACGAGGTGGCGCGGCGGCTGGCGGCGCGCATCGCCGCGGCGCTTCGGCCGGGCGGCTAGGGTCGGAGCCTCCGGTGGGGATATTTGGACCAGAATGAAAGGCGCGACGATGCCTCCGGTGATCCGGGTTCTGCGCGAGGATTGGGCCGATCCGGCGGTGCCGCTGCCGGCCTACGCGACGGCGGGCGCGGCGGGCGCCGACATCCGCGCCAACCTGCCCGAAAGGGAGCGCGCATCGGGTTTCGCCTTGGCTCCGATGGAGCGGCGGGTGGTGCCGACGGGGCTCCGCGTCGAGGTTCCCGAAGGCTACGAGGTGCAGATCCGCCCGCGGTCGGGCCTTGCGCTGAAGCACGGGATCTCGCTTCCGAACACGCCCGGCACGATCGACAGCGACTATCGCGGGCCGCTCGGCGTGCTGCTGATCAACCTCGGGACGGAGCCCTTCGTGATCGCGCATGGCGACCGGGTCGCGCAGATGATCGTGGCGCCGGTGGTGCAGGCGGCGTTCGCCGAGGTGGCCGCGCTGGGCGCGACCGCCCGCGGCGCGGGCGGCTTCGGCTCCACCGGGCGGGGATGAGGCAGAGATGGCCGTTGTCCTCGCCGCGCTTGCGCTCCTGGCCCTCGGGGCGGTGCTGCGCCTGCCGGGGCGGCTTGTGGTGCTGATGCTGGCGGTGCTCTGGGCGGCCACGCTCCTTGCCCATCTTATGCTGCCCGAAGGCCATGCCATCGCGCGGGCGCTCGGCGGCGATGCCCGCGTCTGGGGTGCGGCAGGCGTCGTGGCGGCGCTGGCCTGGGGCTACCGCCACGGACTGGGCCGGTTGAGAAACCGCGCAAGGCCCGCGCCGGAACCCGTTGAAACCGGGGTATTCTCCGAGGCCGAGCTGGAACGCTACGCGCGCCACATCGTGCTGCGCGAGGTGGGCGGCATGGGCCAGCGGCGGTTGAAGGAGGCGAAGGTTCTGGTCGTCGGCGCCGGCGGGCTCGGCTCGCCCGCGCTGCTCTACCTCGCGGCCGCCGGGGTCGGCACGATCGGGGTGATCGACGACGACACGGTGTCCATCTCCAACCTCCAGCGGCAGGTGATCCACACCGATGCACGGATCGGCCAGCCCAAGGTGATCTCGGCCGAGGCGGCGATGAGGGCGCTCAATCCCCACGTCACCGTGCGCCCGATGAACCGGCGGCTCACCGAGGCCGAAGCGCCGATGCTGTTTGCGGACTACGATCTGATCCTCGACGGGTCCGACAATCTCGACACCCGCCACCTGGTCAATGCCGCCGCGGTGGCGGCGGGAAAGCCGCTGGTATCGGCTGCGATCACCCAGTGGGAGGGACAGATCAGCCTCTACGACCCCGCCCGCGGCGCCCCCTGCTACGCCTGCGTTTTCCCCGAGCGCCCCGCCGACGGGCTCGCGCCGTCCTGCGCGGTCGGCGGCGTCATGGGGGCACTGCCCGGTGTCGTGGGGGCGATGATGGCGGTGGAGGCGATCAAGGAGATCACCCGGGCGGGCGAGGGGCTGAGGGGAAGGATGCTCATCTACGACGCGCTTTACGGCGAGACCCGCCAGTTCGCGCTCAGGCGGAACCCCGCCTGCCCGGTCTGCGGGGGCTGAACCGGCCCTGGGGCATCGAGCCCCCGGGCCCCGCCTCCGGCGGGAGTGTTTTCGGAGAGAATGCGGCAGGAGGTTCTGGTCTTCGGCGCCCGGCGCCCCTAGCTTGTCGGCCAGAGGAGACCGCCATGACCAATCCGCTGCTCGCCCCCTTCACCGGCCCCTTCGCCCTGCCGCCCTTCGCCCGGATCGGGGACGAGGACTTCGCCCCCGCCTTCGAGGCGGCACTCGCCGAGGCACGGGGACATGTCGCGGCGATCGCCGCCGACCCCGAGCCGCCCAGCTTCGCCAACACGATCGAGGCGCTGGAACTGGCGGAGGAGACGCTGACCCGGGTGGGGGGCGTGTTCTGGAACCTCGCCGGTGCCGACTCGACCGCCGCGCGGCAGGCGCTGGAGCGGGATCTGGCGCCGAAACTCGCGGCCTATTCGTCGGAAGTGACGATGAACGCGGGCCTCTTCGCGCGGATCGAGGCGCTCTGGCAGGGCCGCGACGGGCTCGGTCTCACGCCGGAACAGGCCCGGGTGCTGGAGCTTTACCAGCGGATGTTCGTCCGTGCCGGCGCCGCGCTGGACGAGGCGGGGCGCAAGCGGATGGCCGCGGTGAAGGAGCGGCTTGCGGTCCTGTCCACCGCTTTTTCGCAGAACCTGCTGGCCGACGAGCGCGACTGGGTGATGGCCCTCGACCCGGCCGACCTCGCCGGCCTGCCCGGCTTCGTCGTGGCGGCGGCCCGCGCCGCGGCGGAGGAACGCGGGATGGATGGCCATGCGCTGACGCTGAACCGCTCGGTCGTCGTGCCCTTCCTCCAGTTCTCGCCCCGCCGCGACCTGCGCGAGAAGGCCTACGGGGCCTGGGTGGCGCGGGGCGCCGGCGGCGGGGCCACCGACAACCGCGCCATCGCGGCGGAAATCCTCAAGCTCCGCGAGGAGCGGGCGCGGCTGCTCGGCTACGAGAGCTTCGCCGCCTTCAAGCTCGAGCCCGAGATGGCGAAGACGCCCGCCCATGTCCGCGACCTGCTGATGCGGGTCTGGGAGCCCGCGCGGGCGAAGGCGCTGGCCGATGCCGCGGTGCTGACGGGGATGATGCACCGGGACGGCATCAACGGCGATCTCGAACCCTGGGACTGGCGCTATTATTCCGAGCGGCGCCGGCGCGCCGAACACGACCTCGACGAGGCCGCGCTCAAGCCCTATTTCGGACTCGAGGCGATGATCGGCGCGGCCTTCGACACCGCGCACCGACTCTTCGCGCTGGAGTTCCGCCCGCTCGACCTGCCGCTCTACCATCCCGACGTGCGGGCGTGGGAGGTCACGCGGAACGGCCGCCACATCGCCGTCTTCCTCGGCGACTGGTTCGCGCGGGCCTCCAAGCGGTCGGGCGCCTGGTGTTCGGCGATGCGCGAACAGCGCAGGCTGGGCGGAGAGCAACGGCCGGTCGTGGTGAACGTCTGCAACTTCGCCAGACCCGCCGAGGGCGAACCGGCGCTCCTGTCCTGGGATGACGCGCGCACGCTCTTTCACGAATTCGGCCATGCGCTGCACCAGATGCTTTCCGATCTGACCTATTCCTTCATTTCCGGAACATCGGTGGCGCGCGACTTCGTCGAGTTGCCGAGCCAGCTCTACGAGCACTGGCTGGAGGTGCCGGAGGTTCTCGACGCCCATGCGCGCCATGTGGTCACGGGCGCGCCGATGCCTGCCGCGCTGCGCGACCGGCTGATCGCCGCGCGGACCTACGACCAGGGCTTCGCCACCGTCGAATACCTCGCCTCCGCCCTCGTCGATCTCGCCTTCCACGACGGTCCGGCACCCGCCGATCCGATGGCGGTGCAGGCGGCGGTGCTGGAGCGGCTCGGGATGCCGCACGCGATCCGGATGCGCCACGCCACCCCGCATTTCGCCCATGTCTTCGCCGGCGACGGCTATTCGGCAGGCTACTACAGCTACATGTGGTCCGAGGTGATGGACGCCGATGCCTTCGACGCCTTCCTCGAGGCCGGCGACCCGTTCGACGCCGAAACCGCAGGGCGGCTGGAACGGCACATCCTCTCGGCCGGCGGATCGGAGGAGGCCGACCGGCTCTACACCGCCTTCCGCGGCCGGATGCCGGGGGTGGAGCCGATGCTGCGCGGGCGCGGGCTTCTGGAGGCCGCCCGGCCCTCCGCCGTCTGAATCTTTGCCCGAAAATTGCCCACCGCGCGCACGGAAGCGACACGGTTCGGCCCGAATTTGCCGTGATCCTGGGCCGGTAGGGCAGGATCGGGCGATCCTTGCCCGGCAGCAGAGTGACCTGGGGACGCCGGCGCGTGGCGGGAAGTGGCCGGATAACAGCGATCGCGTCTGCGGTGGCGCTGTGGCTCCTGTGGGGCGGCAGCGGTTCGGCGGCGACGGTCATCGCGGGGCCCGGCACACCGGAGACCCTGATCCATGACGCGCATCTGACGATCGCCTCCTCGCTCGCGGTTCGCCGCACCGTCCCGCCGCCTCCGGCGCGGGCGGACCTGCTGGAAAGGATCACGGTCACCACCGCCTATGCGGGTTGCGTCGCGGCGGGAACCACCGCCGCCAGTGCGGTCGGCTCCTCGGTGGGCTATCTCTGGGTGGCGGCCCGATGCCTTCACCCGGGGGACCGGCCCCGGGCGGGGCCTGCGCCGCTCGGCATCGCCGGCCTCTTCCTGCCGCCTCCGCACGCGCCCTACTGGCCCGCCCGCGGCGCCCCGGTGCAACTGCCGCTTCCGGGCGGCGGCATTGCTGGCCCGCGGCTCCAGATGGCGCCGGTGCCGCTGCCGGCGCCGGGCGCAATCCTCGCCGCGGCACTCGGCCTCATCCTCGCGCTTGGCCGGCGGCGCCGCTGAGCGGGCCTTTTCTTCGTCGCCCGAGGGTGCCAGAGTGCCCGGCATGACAACGGATTTCCTCATCATCGGCGGCGGCATCGCCGGGGTTTCGGCGGCGGCGCGGCTGTCGCACCTGGGCCGCGTCACGCTTCTGGAGGCCGAGGATCACCTCGCCCACCACGCCTCGGGCCGGTCGGCCGCGCTTTTCGAACCCAACTACGGGCTCGCCCCCGTCGTGGCGCTCTCGCAAGCCAGCGCCGATCATTTCCACGCCGCCGGTGTCCTGTCGCCGCGCGGCCTGATGCTCGTGGCCGGGGCGGGCGAGGATGCCGTCTTCGCATCCGAGGCCCGCGCGCTCGGCCTCGACGAGATCGCTCCTGCGGACGCGCGCGCGATGGTGCCGCTGCTCAGCCACGCGCTTGCCCGCGCCGCCCATGCCGATCACGCCTGGGACATCGACACCGACCGGCTGATCCAGAGCTTCCTGCGCGAGGCGAAGGGAAACGGGGCCGAGGTTCTGACCCGCGCCCGGGTGACCGCGCTGACCCGCCACGGCGGGGTCTGGCGCGCCACCACGGCGGCGGGCGACCACCACGGCCGGCTCTTGGTCAATGCGGCCGGTGCCTGGGTCGACGAGGTGGCGCGGATGGCCGGCGTCCGGCCGCTGGGCTTCACGCCGCTGCGCCGCTCGATGGCCCGCATCCCCGCGCCGGCGGGCCACGATCCCTCGCGCTGGCCCATGCTGATGGGTGCGGGCGAGCGCTGGTACGCCAAGCCCGATGCCGGCGCGCTCATCGTCTCCCCGTCCGAGGAAGACCGCTCGCATCCGCATGATGCCTGGCCCGACGACCTGGTGCTGGCCGAGGGGCTCGCCCGCTACGAGGCGATGGTGACCGCGCCGGTGACGCGGCTTCTCGCGTCCTGGGCCGGCCTCAGGACTTTCGCGCCGGACCGTGTGCTGGTGATCGGGCCGGACCCGGCGGAGCCTTCGTTCTTCTGGCTGGCGGGGCAGGGGGGCTACGGCTTCCAGACCTCGGCGGCGGCGAGCCTGCTGGCGGCCGACCTCCTTGCCGGCCGCCCGCCGGAACTCGATGCGGAGACCACGGCGGCCCTTTCCCCGGCCCGGCTTGTGTGACAGACTCCGCCCAAAAGAACCTCGGAGGGACAGGCGATGCGGGCGATCCGGGCAGGGCTGATCGGGATGGCGCTTCTGGCGCTTGCCGCCTGTGGCGGACCCGGCGAACGGGCGCGCGGCATCCCGGACCGCTTCCGCGACCTCGATCCCTATGACTGGCGCGGGCTGACGCCCGCCCGTCACGCCGTCCACGGCATCGACGTGTCGCGCTATCAGGGTGACATCGACTGGCACCGCGTCGCGCGCTCGGGCGTGTCCTTCGCCTTCGTCAAGGCGACCGAGGGCGGCGACCACACCGACCCGAGCTTCGCCGCCAACTGGCAGGGCGCCGCCCGCGCCGGGCTGCCGCGCGGCGCCTATCATTTCTTCTACCTCTGCCGACCGGCGGCGGAACAGGCCGCCTGGTTCCTCGCCCATGTCCCGCGCGAGGCGGGCGCGCTGCCCCCGGTGCTCGACATCGAGTGGAACCATGCCTCCCGCACCTGCCGGGCGCGGCCCGACCCCGCTGGCCTCCGGGCCGAAATCGCGACCTTCCAGGACATCGTTGCCCGCCACTATGGCCAGCGCCCGGTGATCTACACGACCGTCGACTTCTTCGCCGACAACGACCTCGGACGGCTCGGGCGCGAGGAATTCTGGCTCCGCTCCGTCGCCGGCCATCCGCGCAAGACCTTTCCCGGCCAGGACTGGAGCTTCTGGCAATACACCGGCACCGGCGTCGTCCACGGCGTGTCCGGTGCGGTCGATCTCAACGCCTTCGCGGGGTCCGAGGCGGACTGGGCCCGCTGGCGCGCCCGCCGCAGCCTCTGATCCCTCTGACGGGCATCACATTCAGGGTTGCGAATATCTTGACCGAGGTCAAGGTAGGGGCGCCGCTTCGGTGGCATCCCCGGACCAGTCCAGACGGAGTTTGACATGAGCTACAGCCACGACATCAGCGAAACCCGCGCCGAGCTGCGCGAGCTTTACAAGACCATCCCCGCCGCGACGCAGGGCTTTTCCACCCTGTCGAAGGCGGTGAAGGACAACGGCCCGCTGTCGGTGAAGGAGAAGGAATACGTCGCCCTCGGCATGGCGCTGGTGCAGCGCTGCGCGCCCTGCATCAACTTCCACGTCGAGGCGCTGATGAAGGCGGGCGCCACGCGCGAGGAACTGGGCGATGTCCTCGCGATGGCGATCCAGATGGGCGGCGGCCCGACGCTGATGTATGCCGGCACCGCGCTCGCCTGCTGGGACGA
>JBDHSQ010000063.1:0-20433 GCA_039808285.1 Paracoccaceae bacterium | reverse complement strand
GCGATGATCGGGCGATGATCGGGCCGCGCCGCAGACGGGATGAGCGATGACCACCACCGGAGCGACAGGGCTTTCCAACGCCGGACGCAACCGGGGCGTTCCGCTTCAGACCGACTGGTTCGAGCAGGTCGCCGTCAACACGCCGGCCGCCGAACGCCGCGCGGCGACGCTGACGACGCGACGGACGGTGAAGAAGGAATGGCAGGCGGCCTGGCTGGTGAACGCGATCCGCTGCATCGACCTGACGACGCTCGCCGGCGACGACACCGAAGACAGGGTGCGCCGGCTTTGCGCCAAGGCGGCGCGGCCGCTCGCCGACCATATCATGGCGGGGCTCGGGCTCGACCGGCTGACGACGGGCGCGGTCTGCGTCTATCCGACGATGGTCGCCGCCGCCGTCCGGGCGCTGCGCGGCACCGGCATCCCCGTGGCCTCGGTCACCACCGGCTTTCCCGCCGGGCTGATGCCGCTCGACCTCAGGCTTGCCGAAATCCGCTATGCCGTCGATCAGGGCGCCGACGAGATCGACATCGTCATCACCCGCGCCCATGTGCTGGATGCGAACTGGCGGGCACTCTACGACGAGACGGCGGCGATGCGCGAGGCCTGCGGTGGGGCACACATGAAGGCGATCCTTGCGACGGGCGACCTGAAGACGCTCCGGAACGTCTACAAGGCCGGCATGGTGGCGATGCAGGCGGGGGCCGATTTCATCAAGACCTCGACCGGCAAGGAAGGCGTCAACGCGACGCTGCCGGTGTCGCTCGTCATGGTCCGCGCGCTGAGGGACTACGGCGAGCGCACCGGTTTCCGCATCGGCTTCAAGCCTGCGGGGGGGATGAAGACCGCGAAGGACGCGATCGCCTGGCAGATCCTGATGAAGGAGGAGATGGACAACGACTGGCTTCGCCCGGATCTCTTCCGCCTCGGCGCCTCCTCGATGCTGGCCGACATCGAGCGGCAACTGGAACACCATGTGACGGGGCGCTACGCGGCGTCTTCACGCCATGCGCCGGCGTGAGGAGACTTCCTTCACCCGTGCGCCAGCGCGGGAGGCGCCCGAACCGCCCCCCCGGGCCAGGCGCTTCCCGCCCACCCCGCGGGCCGGTCGCCCCCCGTGCAGCGTCAAGCGCGCAGGGGCAATCCGACCCCGCCCTCCGGAAGACGCAAGAAGGCGATGCCGATGCCGACAGTGAGCGAAATCGCGGAAACGATGGACTACGGCCCCGCGCCGGAGGCGGCGGGCGAGGTGATGGAATGGCTGAAGGCGCGCGGCACCTTCGGCCATTACATCGACGGCGCCTTCACCGGACCGGGCAAGTCCTTCGCCACCGCCAACCCTGCCACCGGCGCGGTGCTGGCGCGCGTCGGCCACGGCAGTGACGCCGACATCGCCGCGGCGGTGAAGGCCGCCCGCACCGCCCTGCCCGGCTGGGCGCGCCTTGCCGGCCACGAACGGGCCAAATGGCTCTATGCCCTGGCCCGCCACATCCAGAAGCGCGAACGCTTCCTCGCCGTGCTCGAGACGCTCGACAACGGCAAGCCGATCCGCGAATCCCGTGACATCGACGTGCCGCTTGCCGCGCGCCATTTCTACCACCATGCGGGCTGGGCCGAACTGGTGGAGACGGAGTTTCCCGGCCACCGACCGGCCGGCGTCTGCGGCCAGATCATCCCGTGGAACTTCCCGCTGCTGATGCTCGCCTGGAAGATCGCGCCGGCGCTGGCCGCCGGCAACACCGTTGTGCTGAAACCGGCCGAGCAGACCCCGCTTTCGGCCCTCGCCTTCGCCGGGATCTGCGCCGAGATCGGCCTGCCGGCGGGCGTCGTCAACATCGTTACCGGCGACGGCGCGACCGGCGCGGCGCTGGTTGCGGCCGAGGTCGACAAGATCGCCTTCACCGGCTCGACCGAGGTCGGCCGGACGATCCGCAAGGCGACGGCGGGCACGGGCAAGAAGCTGACGCTGGAGCTTGGCGGCAAGTCGCCCTTCGTCGTCTTCGCCGACGCCGACCTCGACGCCGCGGTGGAAGGCGTGGTGGACGCGATCTGGTTCAACCAGGGCCAGGTCTGTTGCGCGGGATCGCGCATCCTCGTGGCCGAATCCGTCGCTGCGGCGTTCCAGAAACGGCTTACCGCGCGGATGGCGAAGTTGCGCGTGGGCGATCCTCTCGACAAATCCGTCGACGTCGGCGCCATCGTCGATGCCACGCAGCTTCAGCGCATCCGCGATCTGGTGGCCCGGGGCGAGGCGCAGGGCGCCATCCTGCACCGGTCCACTGCCCCGCTTCCCGCGCAGGGATGCTTCTACGCGCCCGGCTTCCTGACCAACGTCGCCCCCGCCAACATCGTCTCCGAGGTCGAAATTTTCGGCCCCGTCGCCACGCTGACCAGTTTCCGCACGCCGGAGGAGGCTGTGGAACTGGCGAACAGCACGCGCTACGGGCTCGCGGCTTCGATCTGGTCGGAGAACATCAGCCTCGCGCTCGACGTGGCGGCGAAGGTCAGGGCGGGCGTGGTCTGGATCAACGCCACCAACGTCTTCGACGCAGGCGCGGGCTTCGGGGGTTACCGCGAAAGCGGGTTCGGGCGCGAAGGCGGGCGCGAGGGGATGCGCGAATATCTCTCCGCTCCGGCCCCGCGGGAACGGCCCGAGGCCGCGCCGGGGCGGCTCGATTCGGGTCCGAATCCAGGCCCGAATCGAGGCCCCGGTCCGGACGCGCATCCGGACGCTCCCGCGAAGAGGGGGACGACGCCGATCGACCGCACGGCGAAGCTCTATATCGGCGGGGCGCAGACGCGGCCCGATTCAGGATATTCCTACGCCGTCATGGCGAAGGGGCGCGAGATCGGCCTTGCCGGCCTCGGCAACCGCAAGGACGTCAGGAACGCGGTGGAGGCGGCGCACAGGGCGTCGGGCTGGGGCAAGGCCACCGGCCACAACCGCGCGCAGGTGCTCTACTACCTGGCCGAGAACCTTGCGGCGCGCGAAGCGGAGTTCGCCCGGCGGCTCATGTCGGCGGGCGTCGCGCGGCCCGCAGAGGAGGTCGCGCTGGCGATCCGCCGCTCCTTCCACTACGCCGCACAGGCCGACAAGTTCGACGGGGCCGTGCATTCGACCAAATCGGCGCATGTCACGCTCGCCATGCCCGAGCCCTTCGGGGTGATCGGCCTGGCCTGCCCGAACGACGCGCCGCTTCTGGGGTTCCTGAGCCTTGTCCTTCCCGCCATCGCGATGGGCAACCGGGTGGTGGCGATCCCGGCGCCGTCGATGCCGCTGGCCGTGACCGACCTCTATCAGGTCTTCGACGCCTCGGACCTTCCCGGCGGGGTGGTGAACATCGTCACGGGGGCCAGGGACGAGCTGGCGAAGGTGCTTGCCCAGCACGACGACGTGGCGGCGATGTGGTATTGCGGCGGGCCCGGGGGCCGGGCGATGGTGGAAGCGGAAAGTGCCGGCAACCTCAAGGCGACCTGGACCTTCGCCAACCGCGACTGGCGCGGGGCCGATGGTCAGGGCCGCGAATTCCTGCTACGGGCGACACAGGTGAAAAACATCTGGATTCCCTACGGCGAATGACCTCCATCCTCTTCCCCCCGTCCGCCCCCGTTCTCGTCCCGCTGCGCGACGGCGCGGGGTTCTATCCCGTCAGCCGCATCTTCTGCGTCGGCCGCAACTATGCCGACCACGCGAAGGAAATGGGGGCGGAGGTCGACCGCGAGGCACCCTTCTACTTCACCAAGTCCTCCGCGCATCTGGTGCTGTCGGGCGCGACCGTCCCCTATCCGCCGGGCACCAGGGATTTCCATCACGAGATGGAATTCGTCGTGGCGCTGGGTGCCGCGGGATTCCGTGTGCCCGAGGCGCAGGCGATGGGCCTCGTCTTCGGCTACGCGGCCGGGCTCGACATGACCCGGCGCGATCTTCAGGGCGCGGCAAAGGACAAGCGCCGGCCCTGGGATACCGGCAAGGATTTCGAGAACGCCGCCGTGATCGGCCCCCTCACCCGCGCCGGGGAGTTCGGCCTTCCCGGGCCGCAGGCGATCACGCTCGACCTCAACGGCGAGCCGGTGCAGCGCTCGCACCTGTCGGAAATGGTCTGGTCGGTCGCCGAGATCATCGCCCATCTCTCGACGCTCTATCACCTCGCGCCGGGCGACCTGATCTACACCGGCACGCCCGCGGGCGTGGGCCCGGTGACCCCCGGCGACCGGCTGCACGGCGAGATCGACGGGCTCGGCCCGGTCGACCTCGCCATCGCCGCGGCGGAGTGACCGGCCGGTGACCGGCCGGGCGGAACAGGCCCGGGGACCGGTCGCGGACGAGGCCCCGCAGACGGGTGGCGATCCCGATCCCCGAGGCGGCGGAACGCCCGGCGGGGGGAGTCGGCTTCCCGTCGGTTTCGCGTCGGTCTTGCGTCGGGTTTCCGTCCCGACAGGGCGCGCGGTCGAACCGGCACCGGCGCAACGGCGGCGGTATGCGCCGCTGCGCCTGCTCCGGCCCCTGCTTCCGGCGGTTCCGGGCGCGGCCCATGCCCATGCCTCCGAACGCGCGGTGATCCTGACGCTGCCGACCGGCTGGTATCTCGCCGGGGCCGGCCTCGCCGTGGCGCTGACGGCGGTGCTGGCGCTGGTGTCCCGGCGCCTGCCGCCCTTCGCCGCGCACCGCCTCCTCGACCGGCCGGCGCTCCTGCCGCGGGCGGCGACAAGCTGGATCGGCGCCGCGCTTCTCTGGGCGCTGGTCGCCGTCGGTGTCCTCGGCACCCGCGACCCGCTGGAGAACCTCCTGCCGCTCGCGGTCTGGACGGCGCTCTGGGTGGGCCTCACGCTGGCCAGCGTCGTCTTCGGCAACCTCTGGCGCGACATCGAACCCTGGACCGGCCCCGTGCGCACGTTCCGCCGGCTGACCGGCTGGCGCGGATCGGTCGGCCTGTCGCGCCTCGGCCACCTGCCCGCCGTCGCCGGGCTTCTCGCCTTCGCCTGGTTCGAGATCGTCTCGCTTTCACCCGCCGACCCGCTGGTGCTCGCCCGCGTGGTGGCGGCCTATTACCTGCTGATCCTCGCCCTTGCCGTGGCCGAGGGCGAGGACTGGCTGGCGAGAGGCGAGTTCCTGACCGCCTATTTCGCCTTGATCGCCCGCATCGCCCCCTTCTGGGCCGACTACACCGGCGCCCGCGTCACCGTGATGGCCGGATGGCCCGGCGCGCAGGTGCTGCGGATGGGCGCGCTCTCGCCCTCCGCCATCGCCTTCGTCACGCTCCTGCTCGCCTCGGTCAGCTTCGACGGGCTGCACGAGACCTTCTGGTGGCTGGCGCGGCTCGGCCTCAACCCGCTGGAGTTTCCCGGCCGGTCGGCCGTCGTCGGCGCCAACAGCGCGGGCCTCGTCGCCTTCTGGGGCGGGACGGCGGCGCTGGTCCTCGGCGCCGTCCGCGCCGGGCTGCCGCGGGGGGCGCGGTTCGGCACGCTCGCCGGGCCGTTGATGCTGTCCTTCCTGCCGATCGCGGCGGGCTATCACGTCGCGCACTACCTCGTCGCGCTGCTGACCGACGGGCAATACGCGCTCGCGGCGCTCAACGACCCGTTCGGCACCGGTGCCGCGCTGCTCGGCCTGCCGGAGCACTGGGTCTCCTTCGGCTTCCTCAACACCCGCGGCGGTGTCCTGGCGATCTGGACGGCGCAGTTCGGGGTGATCACCGCAGCGCATGTGCTCGCCGTTCTGCTCGGCGTCCGCCTTGGCCCGGCGGCCGGCGCCGCGCAGGGGCTGCGCAGCCATCTGCCGATGACGCTGCTGATGGTCGCCTATACCGTCTTCGGGCTCTGGCTCCTGTCCGCGCCGGTCGGCGCGTGAGAAAGCAATTGCATTGCGCCCCGCTTCGTTGTTCCGTGACCGGGGCAAACCCCACGCGCGCGGCAGGGCGGCACGACGGCAGGCCGGAAGAACCGCGCCGGTTCAACAGCGGAGACCTTCGATGACGGACAGGCTGATCACCCCCTCGCGCCGCACGCTTCTGAAGGGAATGGCCGCGGGCGGCACCCTTCTGGCGGCCGGCGTCGCGCCGCGCTTCGTGCAGGCGCAATCCTCGGCGCCGATCAAGCTCGGCTTCCAGGTGCACCGCACCGGCATCGGCGCCTCCTACGGCCGCTGGTACGAGCGCACCGCGACGGCGGCGCTGAAGGTGCTGAACGAGGCCGGCGGCATCAACGGCCGGCCGGTGGAGATCGTCTTCGAGGACGACGGCACCGATCCCAAGCGCGGTGCCGAGGTGGTGGAGAAGCTGACCGCCCAGGCGGGGTGCGACCTGATCTTCGGCACGCTCTTCTCGCATGTCGTGGCGGGTTCCGCGCCGCGGGCGGGAGAGCTGAAGGTGCCCTATGTCATCTGCTCGGAAGGCCACCAGCTCGCCTCGGGCGGGCTCAACCGCTGGACGCTCCAGCCCGGCATCACCGACGTGAAGAGCCAGGTGCAGTCGATGGCGCCCTGGGTCACGCAGAATCTCGGCAGGAAGGTCACGATGATCTTCCCCGACTACGCCTTCGGCCATGACCACCGCGACTATTTCAGCGCGGCCGTCACGGCGCAGGGCGGCGAGGTCGTGGCCCAGATCGCCATCCCGCCGACCGAGACCACCTTCACCCGCTACTTCCCGCAGATCCCGGCGGAAACGGAAGTGCTCTATCACGTCATGGTGGGCCCGGCGGTGCTGACCTTCGTCAAGGAGCTGGGCGAGTTCTACGGCAGCGGCGACCGGCCGCAGATTTTCGGCTTCATCGACAGCCTCGAGGCGGTCGACATCGCCTCGCCGGGGCTCGAGTTCCTCGACGGCACGCATTTCTGGGAAGGCTTCCCGCGCTACAGGCAGGCCGACGCGGGCGAATCCGAAACCTTCTACCGCGCCGCCGTGGGGGTGGACGACAACGGCGCCTCGGCCACCGATCCGGCCGACATCTCGACCTATGCCCACATGTTCTCGGTCTGGGAGACGCTCTTCACCATCCGCGACGCGATGGCCGCGGCCGGCTATCAGGGCCCGGCCGACCGGCAGAAATTCGTCGAGGCGATGGAGGCGATGACCGAGTTCGCCGAAGGCAACGACCATCCGCAGGGCCCGAAGGTCTTCAACGGCAAGACCCATCAGGTCTTCGGGCTCCAGTCGATCAGCAAGGTGGAGGGCGGCAGGCTCGTCCGCGTCCACCGGACGGCGATGGAGGACGGCTTCTATCCCGACGAGGTCGACTACACGACGACGAGCTTCTGAGCCCGAGCGGGCGGGTGCAAACCCGCCCGGTTCCCGCCCGTGGACTTCGGACCCTATCTTCTGCTCGCCCTGATGGAGGGCCTCGTCACCGCCGCGGTGCTCGCGCTCACCGCGTCGGGGCTGAGCCTCGTCTTCGGCATCATGCGCGTGGTCAACGTCGCGCATGGCGAGTTCTTCATGCTGGGCGCGGTGCTGGCATGGTTCACCTCGCAATGGGTGCCGGGGCCGCCCGCCGTCGCCTTCGCGGTGGCGCTGGTGCTCTGCCCGCTCATCGTCGGCGCCATCGCCGCGCTGGCCGACATGCTGGTGCTGAAGCGGCTGCACTACGAGCCCGAGGCGACGATCGTCGCCACCATCGGCCTGCTCTACATCCTGCAACAGGCCGCACTCAGCCTCTTCGGCCCGGATGCGCGCCCCGTCCCGCCGCCCTTCGCCTTCCGCATCCAGCTTCCGTGGTTCGGCTATTCCGGCTACAAGCTCGCGGTCGTCGGCGCCGCGGTCCTCCTGCTGGTCGCCGTCTGGCTGATCCTCAGGCACACGCGGGCGGGGCTGGTGATGCGCGCCACCCAGATCGACCGCGACACCGCGCGCGCCTTCGGCATCAACGTCGACCGGGTCTATGCCGGGGTCTTCGCGATGGGCGCGGGGCTTGCCGCCGTCGCCGCCGTGCTGATCGTGCCGATCCAGCAGGCGCATTACCTGATGGGGGGCGATCCGCTGCTCCTTTCCTTCATCGTCGTGATCATCGGCGGGCTCGGCTCCCTGCGCGGCACGCTTCTGGCGGCGCTGCTGATCGGCCTCTCCGACGGCGTCATCTCCACCTTCTTCGCGCCGACGCTGGCGAAGATCGTGGCGACGCTCGCGGTGGCGCTGGTGCTGGTGTTCCGCCCGCAGGGCCTGTTCGGGACGCGCGCGGCATGAGGCTCGACCGCGCGCTCCTGCTGCACCTCGCCGTGCTGGCGGCCCTTCTGGCGCTGCATTTCGCGGCCCCGCCCTACCACCACAGCAACATCGCCCGGATCATGGTGCTGGCGATCTACGCGATGGGCTACAACATCGCCTTCGGCTACACCGGGCTATTGAGCCTCGGCCACGCGCTCCTGTTCGGCGCGGGGCTCTACAGCGCGGGGCTTCTGGTCTACCACGGCGGGGCGGGCGCGGCGGTGGCGCTGGCGGCGGGCGTGCTCGCCGGCGGCGGCATGGCGCTGGCGGTCGGGCTTCTGGCGCTGCGCACGGCGGGCGTCGCCTTCATGATCGTCACGCTGATGTTCGCGCAGGCCGGCTACCTGACCGTGCTCTACTTCGGCGCCTGGACGCGGGGCGACGAGGGGATCGTCATCCCGCAGGCGGCGCGGACGATCGCCGGGCTCGATCTCGCGTCCGACGCCCCCCGCTACCTCGTCGCGCTGGCGCTCTTCGCGGTGGCGCTGCTGGCCAATCTCGCGCTCGTCCGCTCGCCCTTCGGCCGGGTGATGGTGGCGATGCGCGAGAACGAGGAGCGCAGCCGGATGCTCGGCTTCAACCCGTTCACGGTGAAGCTCGCGGCACTCGCCGTCTCGGGGCTCTACGCCGGGCTCTCCGGCGCCTGCTATGCGCTGATGTTCGGCTATGTCGGCGCCGGGCTCGTCTCGGTGCAGTATTCGATCCTGCCGCTGCTCTACGTGCTTCTCGGCGGCGCGGGCACCGTGGCGGGCCCGTTCCTCGGCGCGCTCCTGATGTTCTACCTGATCGACTGGGCAAGCGCGCTGACCGACGCGCACCAGTTTGTCACCGGCGCGGCGCTGGTCGTTCTCGTCCTCTTCGCGCCGAAGGGCATCCTCGGCACGCTCCGGGCACGGTGGCTGCGATGGCTGCCGTGACGCTTCTGGAGGCGCGCGGCCTGACCCGCCATTTCGGCGGGCTGAAGGCGGTGAACGGGGTGGATTTCGCGCTCGACGAGGGCGAGATCCATGCGCTGATCGGGCCGAACGGGGCGGGCAAGACCACCTTCGTCAGCCTCCTGTCGGGGCGCATCCCGGCACAGTCCGGCACGATCCGGCTGAGGGGCCGCGACATCACCCGCCTGCCGGCCCACGCCCGCGTCCGCGCCGGCATCGCCTACACCTTCCAGATCACCCAGATCTATGCGGCGCTGACGGTCTTCGACAACGTGGCGCTCGCCGTGCAGGGCCGGGGCGGGCATCCGCTGGCGGCGCAGGCGATGGCCGCGCTCGACCGCGTGGGGCTGGCCGATCGCGCGGGCCAGATCGCGGGCACGCTCAGCTATGGCCACCAGCGGGTGCTGGAAATCGCGATGGGACTGGCGCTCGCGCCGCTCCTCCTGATCCTCGACGAGCCGACGCAGGGGCTGGCGGAGGGCGAGATCGCCACCTTCAAGGACATCGTCCGGTCGGTGGTGCCGCAGACCACGGTGCTGCTGATCGAGCACAACATGGACGTGGTGATGGGGCTGGCCGACCGGATCACGGTGCTGAACTTCGGCGAGGTGCTGGCCACCGGCACGCCAGCGGAGATCCGCGCCAACCCGGCGGTGCAGGCCGCCTATCTGGGGGGATAGATGCTGGTGCTCGACGCCATCGACGCGGGCTATGACGCGGTGCGGGTGCTGCGCGGGCTGACGCTGTCGGTCGCGCCCGGCGAGGTGCTCTGCGTCATGGGGCGCAACGGCGCCGGCAAGTCGACGATGCTGAAGGCGGTCATGGGACAGGTGACGGTGACGGCGGGGCGGATCACGCTCGACGGCACGCGGATCGACGGGCTGCCGGCGCACGAGGTGCCGCGCCACGGCATCGGCTACGTGCCGCAGGGGCGGCGGCTCTTCGGCGACCTCACGGTGGCCGAGAACCTCGAGGTCGGGCTGATGGCGCGGCGCCGCGGCGCGCGGGTGCGCGACGCCGTGCTCGACCTCTTCCCCCGGCTCAGGGAGCGCATGGGCCAGGTCTCGCGCACGCTTTCGGGCGGCGAGCAGCAGATGCTCGCCATCGCCCGCGCGCTCTGCCTCGAGCCCAAGGTGCTTTTGCTCGACGAGCCGACCGAGGGGTTGCAGCCGTCGATGATCGCGTTGATCCGCGACACGGTGGTGGCGCTGAAGGCCACCGGCGTGGCGACGGTCCTCGTCGAGCAGCGGGTCGATGCGGCGCTGTCGGTCGGCGACCGGATCGCCTTCGTCGCCGGCGGCCGGGTGGCCGAGACGGTGGCGGCAAAAGGGCTCGCCCCCGACGCGGCCGTTTTCGCCGCCCATGTCGGCGTCTGAGCACCGGCCTTTCCGCGCGGAAGGTTCCGCGCCAGAATTGCCTTGCGCGAATCTCGCGGTTCTTTACCACTTGATAAAATTCCAGGCGCCAGGAGCGCAGAGACCAACGGGGGAGCTGACATGACGAGACTGCCCAGGGCCGGGATCAGCCGGCGCCATCTCATCGCCACGACGGCGGGCGCCGCCGCGGCCGGGCTGATGCTGCCGCGGCGCGCCCTTGCCGCCGACCCGGTGAAGGTCGCCGGGGTCTATACCGTGCCGGTCGAACAGCAGTGGGTGAGCCGCATCCACAAGGCGGCCGAGACGGCGGTGGCCGCCGGCACCGCCCAGTATGTCTATACCGAGAACACCGCCAACACCGACTATCCGCGCGTGATGCGCGAATATGCCGAACAGGGCTACAGGCTGATCGTGGGAGAGATTTTCGGGGTCGAGGAAGAGGCGCGCGAGGTCGTCGACGAATATCCCGACGTGGCCTTCCTGCTCGGCTCCTCCTTCCCGGCCGACCAGGCGCATCCGAACCTCGCCGTCTTCGACAACTACATCCAGGACGCGAGCTACCTTTCCGGCATCATCGCCGGCGCCATGACCAAGGGCAACATCGGCATGGTCGGCGGCTTCCCGATCCCCGAGGTCAACCGGCTGATGAACGCCTTCATGGCCGGCGCGCGCGAGATGAACCCCGACATCAGGTTCCAGGTCTCGTTCATCGGCTCGTGGTTCGACCCGCCGAAGGCGAAGGAGACCGCCTTCGCCATGATCGACGGCGGCGCCGACCTGCTTTACGCCGAACGCTTCGGCGTCTCCGACGCCGCCAAGGAACGCGGCGTGCTGGCGATCGGCAACGTGATCGACACGCAGGCGGACTATCCCGACACGGTGGTCGCCTCGGCGCTGTGGCATTTCGAGCCGACGCTGGACGCGGCCTTGGCCAATGTCGCGGCGGGCACGTTCAAGGCCGACAACTACGGCGTCTATTCGCACATGAAGTCAGGCGGCTGCTCGCTCGCGCCGCTCGGCACCTTCGAGGGCAAGGTGCCCGAGGCGGCGATGACGCTGGTCGGCGAACGCGAGGCGGCGATCCGCGACGGCTCCTTCACCGTCGCGATCGACGACGGCGAGCCGAAGTCCTCCTGATGGCACCGGAGGCGGGGGCGGAGGTCGTCCTCCGCCTGTCCGGCATCACCAAGCGGTTCGGGCCGCTTCTGGCCAACGACGCGATCGGCTTCGAGCTGCGGAAGGGCGAGGTGATCGCGCTTCTGGGCGAGAACGGCGCCGGCAAGACCACGCTGATGAACATCCTCTTCGGCCATTACACCGCCGACGCGGGCACCGTCGAGGTCTTCGGCCGGGCGCTGCCGCCGGGCCATCCGCGCGCGGCGCTGGATGCGGGCGTGGGCATGGTGCACCAGCACTTCACGCTGGCTGACAACATGACGGTGCTGGAGAACATCCTGCTCGGCACGCGGCCGCTGCTCTCGCCCCGGCTCGATGCGCGCGGGGCCCGGGCGAAGGTGGCGCGGCTGGCGCGGGACTTCGGCCTCGCCGTCGATCCCGCGGCGCGGGTCGGCGCGCTCTCGGTCGGCGAGCGCCAGCGGGTCGAGATCCTCAAGGCGCTCTACCGCGACGCGCGCATCCTGATCCTCGACGAGCCGACCGCGGTGCTGACCCCGCAGGAGACGGCGGCGCTTTTCGAGACGCTCCGCAAGGCGGTGGCGCAGGGGCTGTCGATCATCTTCATCTCGCACAAGCTCGGCGAGGTGATGGCGATTTCCTCGCGCGTACTGGTGCTGCGCCACGGCAGGCTGGTGGGCGAGGTGGCGACCGAGGCGACCGACCGGCACCGGCTGGCGGAGATGATGGTCGGCGCCGAGATCACCGCGCCGCGGCTTGCCGAACGCGCGCCGGGCCCCGCGCTCCTGACGCTTTCCAACGTCGAGACGCCGCGGCGCGGCAACGCGCCGGGCCTGAAGGGCGTCAACCTGACCCTGCGTGCGGGCCGGATCACCGGGCTCGCCGGCGTCTCCGGCAACGGCCAGGCGGCGCTTGCCGCGCTGATCGGCGGGCTCGAGGCACCCGAGCGCGGCGGGATGGAGCTGCACGGCGAGGTGCCGGCCGGCTGGTCGGCCCGCGCCGCCCTTGCCGCCGGCATCGCCCGCATCCCCGAGGACCGCCACCGCACCGGCACGATCGCCGATTTCTCGCTGACCGAGAACGCGGTGCTGGAAAGCTACGCCGGCGCGCCCTACAGCCGGAGGGGCTGGATGGACTGGGCCGCCGCCGAGGGTTTCGCGCGGAAGGTGATCGAGACCTACGACGTGCGCTGCCCCGGCCCGCAGGCCCGCATCCGGCTCCTGTCGGGCGGCAACATGCAGAAGCTGATCCTCGGCCGGGTGCTCGAGGCGCGGCCGCAGATCATCCTCGCCAACCAGCCGGTCCGCGGGCTCGACATCGGCGCGGTGACCTTCGTGCACAACCGGCTGATCGCGGCGCGCGACGAGGGCGCGGCGGTGCTGCTGATCTCCGAGGATCTCGACGAGGTGATGGCGCTTTCGGACGTGATCCATGTCATCTACGAGGGGCGCCTGTCGCCCGCCTTCCCGCGCGGCACGATGAGCCCGGCCGAGCTGGGCGCCTGGATGGCCGGCCACGGGTTCGACGGGGGGCGGGATGCGGCTTGAGCCGATCGCCAACCCCTCCTCCGCCCGCACCTTCGGCCTGCCGGCGGCGGCGCTGGGCCTCACGGTCGTGGTCGCCTCCGCGCTGGCGCTGGTCGCGGGGGCCGATCCCTTCGCCACGCTCGGGCTGATCGTGAAGGGCGCGGTCGGATCGCGGTTCGCGCTGCTGGAGACGCTGAACCGCGCCACGCCGCTGATCTTCACCGGGCTTGCCGTCGCCGTCGCCTTCCGCGCGAAGCTCTGGAACATCGGCGCCGAGGCGCAGCTTTACGCCGGCGCCGTCGTCACCGTGCTGCTCGGCACCGGTGCGCTGCCGCTGCCCTCCGCGCTCCTGATCCCGGTGATCGCCCTTGCCGCCGCGGTGGCGGGGGCGCTCGTCCTCCTCGGCCCGGTGCTTCTCAAGACCAGGGCGGGCGTCGACGAGGTGGTGACGACGCTTCTCTTCAACTTCATCATGCTGCTCCTCGTCTCCTGGCTTCTCGAAGGGCCGCTGAAGGATCCGATGGGCATGGGCTGGCCGAAGTCGCCCGCGCTCGAGAAGGCCGCGCGGCTGCCGCGGATCGTGGAAGGGCTGCGCCTGCACTGGGGCTTCGCGCTGGCGATCCTTTCGGCCGTCGCCGTCTGGGTGATCCAGACCCGCACCACCCTGGGCTATGAAATCCGCGCCGTCGGCCTCAATGCCGAGGCCGCGCGCTTTGCCGGCATCCCGGTCGGCAGGGTGCTGGTCAGGACCGCGCTCCTCTCCGGCGGGCTCGCGGCCCTCGCGGGGTTCTCCGAGGTGGCCGGCCTCAAGGGCAACCTGACCTTGGACCTCTCCCCCGGCTTCGGCTACACCGGCATCATCGTCGCCATGCTGGCGCTGCTGAACCCCCTGGGCGTCGTCGTCTCCGCGGTCTTCGTCGCCGGCGTCTTCGTCGGCGCCGACAGCATGAGCCGGGCGGCCGGCGTGCCGACCTACATCGCCGACATCCTGACGGCCACGGCGCTCCTGGCGATGGTGCTGGCGCTGCGGCTGACCCGCGCGCGGATCAGGTGGCGCTGATGGACATCCTCGACATAATCCTGACCGCCAGCTTCTGGGCCGCCACCGTCCGCATCGCCTCGCCGCTGATCTTCGCCACGCTGGGGGAACTCATCTGCGAACGCGCGGGCGTGCTGAACCTCGGCATCGAGGGGATCATGGTGATCGGCGCCTTTGCCGGCTGGATGACCGTCTGGCTCGGCTTCGGGCTCTGGGCCGGGGTGCTCGTCGCCATGCTGGCCGGCATGGTCTTCGGGCTTCTGCACGCGACGCTCACCGTGCCCTTCGGGCTTTCCCAGCATGTCGTCGGGCTTGGCGTCACGCTTCTTGCCACCGCGACGGCCGCCTTCGCCTATCGCCTCTCGCTGCCCGAGGTCACCTCGCCGCCGAAGATCGTGCCGTTCCAGCCGGTCGAGATTCCCGGCCTGTCGCAGATTCCGCTGGTCGGCCCGGCGTTCTTCGCCCAGACGCCGCTCACCTACCTCGCCTTCGTCCTCATCGCGGTGGTCTCGGTGGTGCTCTACCGCACGCCCCTGGGCCTTGCGCTGCGCGCCGCGGGGGAGAACCCCGCCTCGGTCGAGGCGCAGGGGCTTTCCGTCACCGCGATCCGCATGGGCGCGGTCGTCGTCGGCTCCGGCCTGATGGCGGTGGGGGGCGCGTTCCTGACCATGTCGGCCTTCTCCTCCTTCTTCTTCGAGATGGTGAACGGGCGCGGCTGGATCTGCATCGCGCTCGTCGTCTTCGGCGCCTGGCGGCCGGGCAAGGCGGCGCTCGGCGCGGTTCTCTTCGCCGCCTTCGACGCGCTCCAGGTCCGGCTCCAGCAAACGCCGATGGGGGCCTATGTGCCCTATCAGGTGTTCCTGATGGTGCCCTATGTGCTGTCGATCCTCGCGCTCGTGCTGATGTCGCGCCGGGCCGAAGTGCCGGCGGCGCTGATGGTTCCGTTCAACAAGGGGGAACGGTGATGTTCGACCTTCTCGTCAGGGGCGGCACCCTGCCCGACGGCCGCGTGGCGGACATCGCCATCACCGGCGACCGGATCGTCGCCACCGGCCGGGTGGAGGGTGCGGCGCGCGAGGTGATCGACGCCACCGGCGACCTCGTCTCGCCCCCCTTCGTCGATCCGCATTTCCACCTCGACGCGACGCTTTCCTACGGCCTGCCGCGGGTCAACGCCTCCGGCACGCTTCTCGAGGGCATCGCGCTCTGGGGCGAGCTGCGCGAGATCGCCACGGTGGAGGAGATGGTCGCCCGCGCGCTGACCTATTGCGACTGGGCGGCCTCGATGGGGCTTCTCGCCATCCGCAGCCATGTCGACACCACGCCCGACCACCTGCGCACCGTCGAGGCGATGCTGGAGGTGAAGGCCCGCGTTGCCGGCTACATCGACCTGCAACTCGTGGCCTTCCCGCAGGACGGGCTCTACCGCGCGCGGACCGGGCGGGAGAACCTGATCCGCGCGCTCGACCTCGGCCTCGATGTCGTCGGCGGCATCCCGCATTTCGAGCGCACGATGGCCGATGGCGCCGACTCGCTCCGCGATCTCTGCCGGATCGCCGCCGACCGCGGGCTGAGGGTCGACATCCACTGCGACGAGAGCGACGACCCGATGAGCCGGCATGTCGAGACGCTGGCGGCCGAGGTGACGCGCCACGGGCTCGGGGCCCGCGCCGCCGGAAGCCACCTGACCTCGATGCATTCGATGGACAACTACTATGTCTCCAAGCTCCTGCCGCTGATCGCTGAGGCGGGGCTGGCGGCGATCCCCAACCCCTTGATCAACATCACCATCCAGGGCCGCCACGACAGCTTCCCCAAGCGCCGCGGCCTGACCCGGGTGAAGGAGATGCAGGCCCACGGCATCACCGTCGGCTGGGGGCAGGACTGCGTCATGGACCCGTGGTATTCTCTCGGCACCGCCGACATGCTCGACGTGGCCTTCATGGGGCTCCACGTCGCCCAGATGACCCATCCCGAGGAGATGGCGCGCTGCTTTCGCATGGTGACGGAGGACAACGCGCGGATCATGGGGCTGGAAGGCTACGGGCTGGCGAAGGGCTGCACCGCCTCGCTCGTCGTCCTCGACGCCGGCAACCCGGTCGAGGCGCTGCGGCTCAGGGCCGAACGGCTCGCCGTGGTGTCGAAGGGCAAGGTCATCTCGCGCCGCCAGAGGAACGACGCGAGGCTCGCGCTGCCGGGCCGGCCGGAGACCGTGCGACGGCGGCTGGAACGGCGGTGAGACTCGTGCGGCCGGATCACCCCCGCGCGCGCCGTCACCCCCGCGAGGTCAGCCAGACGCCCGCCAGCGTCACGGCAAGGCCCGCGAACATGGCCGGCCTCAGCGGCTCGGCAAAGAGCGCCCAGGCCCAGAGCATCGTCACCGGCGGGCTGAGGTAGATCGCGGCGCTGACCTTGGCTGCGGGGAACATCCGCAAGGCGGTGTAGTAGAGCGAGTAGGTGGCGAAGGTCGCGATCAGCACCAGCCAGGCCATGCCGACGGCGAAATCTCGCGTCATCGGCGGGGCGAGGCCATCGCCCGCGAGGAATGCGCAAAGCCCGAACAGCGCCGCGCCGGTCAGGGTGTGGATGCAGAGGCTCTGGTGCACCGGCATGTGCAGCCCCTTGCGCCCCTTGTGAAGCACCGAGGCGAGCGCAAAGACCAGCATCGAGGCCACCGTCAGCCCATAGGCCCAGAGCGGCGCCGACCCGAAGCCGAGGCTGTCGAAGGACACGACCAGAACGCCCGTCACCGCGATCGCCGTGCCCGCCCACTGCCGCGCGCTCAGCCGTTCGCCCAGAACCGGCTGCGACAGCGCCGCGATGGCGAGCGGCAGCAGGTCCGAGATCAGCGCCACCAGCCCCGTCGGCACGCGCTGTTCGATCGCCAGCGCGAAACCGCCGAGGTAGAGGAACACCGCCATCACCCCGAAGCCCATCTGCGACAGCACCGCGCGCGGCCGCAGGCGCGGCCCGAAGGCCAGCGCGAAGGGCAGAAGGATCAGCCCCGACAGGAGCGTGCGCCAGAAGAGAAGCAGGAAGACGCTCGCCTCCTCATTGGCGAAGCGGATGCCGACGAAGCCGGAACTCCAGCCGATCACCAGCATCGTGGCCATGACCGGCCAGAGGAAAGGGTTTCGGCGCGGCGCGGCGGAGGACAGGAAGAGGTCGGTCATGGCGGGCTCGCGTGGCGGGAACGTCCGGTCCGGCATATCCGGCCGCGCGAGAGGACGCACATGACAAATATCGATGAGATCATGAAAATAATGCTTCGTGAAACATTCCAGATTGCGAAATGCGGCCGTGTTATGCATCCTTGCGGCGTTCCACACCGGGGTCCGCCATGCCCGATCTGCCGACCCGCCGCCTTGACATCGACGCCCTGAGGATGCTGCGCGCGATCCGCCAGCATGGCGGCCTCACCCGCGCGGCTGGGGCGTTGGGGCTGACGCAATCGGCCGTCAGCCACAAGGTCAAGCGTCTGGAAACCAGCCTCGGCTGCGACCTTCTCAGCCGCAGGTCCGGCGCGCCGGTGTTCACCGCGGCGGGCGAGGAACTGCTCGACTACGCCGGAAGGATTCTCGGCCTGCATGACGAGGCGCTGCTCAGCCTGACCAGGACCGATCTGGCGGGGCGCATCCTTCTGGGCCTGACCGAGGACACGACGTGCTCGGACCTGGCCCGCATCCTCGGCCGGTTCCGCCGCCTGCACCCCCAGGTCACCGTCCGCACCAGGGTCCGGATGAGCCTCGTGCTCCGCGCGATGCTCGAGCGGGGCGAGATTGACGCGGCCATCGTGCAGGTCTTCGCCCACGAGGTGCGCCCGGCCGATGCGGTGCTCTTTCGCGAGGGGCTGCACTGGGTGAAGTCGCCCGGCCTGGCCCTGCCCGGCGACGGGACGATCCCGTTCCTGTCCTTCGACGACCAGTGCTTCTACCGCCGCTGGGCGCTCGACATCGGCCAGGACGGCGGCGCGGTTCTGGAAACCGTCTTCGAATGCGCCAGTGCCGCGGGCATCGTCGCCGCCGTCGGCGCGGGCCTCGGCGTGGCGCTTCTGAGCGACCGCCACCTTCGCCCCGAAATGGAGGTGATCCGCGACAGGCTGCCCGATCCCCCCGCCCTCGCCTATGTCGTGCGTCGCGCGCGCAAGGCCAGGAATCCGGCACTCGACAGCCTGATTGCCGAGATCGAGGCGGAGATCAGCCGTTACGGGGGCCTTTCGCTCGCGGTGTGACCCGCGCCGCGCCTCATGCCCGGGGCTTGCCCTTCAGGCTCATGAGCCAGGCCCTGGACCGGCCCCAGACGCCGCGCGCCTCGTCTGCCGCCTGCCCGGCCCGCTCCTCGACTCCTTCCCACGCCTCGCCCATGTCCTCCAGCGCCGGGTCGAGGGCGCGCTCGCGGAACTGGAGCCACATGCGGCGGACCATGAAGAGAAGGGCCGCGAGCAGCACGAAGAAGACGATGTTGAACCAGGGGATGACCCGCACATCCGGTCCCGCCACCGGCTTGATCGCGATCGCGTTCGGGAAGGACGAGAAATAGATGTTGCGCCAGCCGTAATGGGTGACCACCGCCCATTTCGGATTGTCCGAGGTCGAAATCAGATCCTGGGCACGCGCCAGCAGGTTCGCGGTGTCGAACTTGAAATAGGGCGGCCAGGACCAGCCGGTATCCTCGTTGCGGTAGACGATCTCCCGGCCGCTGGCCTTCACCGCCTGGATGAACTGGACGTCGCGGTTGATCAGCCCGGTCGCCTGGTCGTCGGGCGTCGCCCAGAAGATCCGCGTCCAGTCGCTCAGATCCTGCCGCTCCTGATAGGTGCCGACGATCCGCACCACGTCGTGCTGCGGCAGCGTGTAGTGCAGAAAGCCGGTCACGATCGCCGCGAGGATCGCCAGCACCGTCCATTTCACGTAACGCATGTCCGCCTCACTGATAGTTGGTCAGGTAGAGAACCGCCGCGACGACAGCGGCGGGCAGGAGGAAGACGAACAGGATCAGCCGGCGCCGGAGGCTGCGCCCGTAGGTCTCCACCCCGGTCTCGATATAGGCCTCCCGCGCATCCGGGTCACCCCCGTCGGGATGGTCGACCGCCCAGTCCTTCTCCAGTTTCTCGCGCCGGACGGAACGGGCATAGATCCACAGCGCCAGATAGACGGCCGAAAGACCGAGGATGCCGAAGACGGCGAGGCGGAGAAAGGCGATCATCTGCGCTCCTTGCAGGCGGCCCACGGGAAGGCCCCGGCCCCCGACCATATCGCGGCCCCCCGGCCACGGCCAGCCCCGCAGGTGCGGCCGGGATGGCGGAGCAAGGCCCCCGCGATCGGCGGAACGGATTGCCGTTGAGAAAGCCGCCCCACGGGCCTAGCCTCTTCCCATGACCGAAGCCCTCGACGCCCGCCTCGCCGCCGAGATCGCCGCCCGCCGCGACGACCTCGTGGCGCTGACGCAGGATCTGATCCGCATTCCCACGCTGAATCCGCCGGGGCTCAACTACCTCGAGATCTGCGAATACCTCGCCGAACGGCTCGGCCGAAACGGCTTCACCGTCGATCTGGTCCGCGCCGAGGGGGCGCTTGGCGACTCCGCCGCGCATCCGCGCTGGAACCTCGTCGCCCGGCACGAGGGCGCGGGGCCGGGCGACTGCGTGCACTTCAACTCCCACCACGACGTCGTCGAGGTCGGCCACGGCTGGACCCGCGATCCCTTCGGCGCAGAAGTGGAGGGCGACCGCATCTACGGCCGCGGCGCCTGCGACATGAAGGGCGGGCTTGCCGCCAGCGTCATCGCCGCAGAGGCCTTCATCGCCGCCTGCCCCGGCCACCGCGGCGCGATCGAGATCAGCGCCACGGCCGACGAGGAATCGGGCGGCTTCGGCGGCGTGGCCTGGCTGGCGGAGCGGGGCTGGTTCTCGCCCGACCGGGTCCAGCACGTGATCATCCCCGAACCGCTGCACAAGGACCGCATCTGCCTTGGCCACCGCGGCGTCTGGTGGGCCGAGATCGAGACGAAGGGGCGCATCGCGCACGGCTCGATGCCGTTCCTCGGCGACTGCGCGGTGCGCCACATGGGCGCGGTGCTGGCCGAGATGGAGGCGACGCTCTTCCCGCTCCTCTCCACCCGGCGCACCGCCATGCCGGTGATCCCGGAAGGGGCGCGGCAATCCACGCTCAACATCAACGCGATCCACGGCGGCGCGGCGGAACAGGCGGCGGACTACACCGGCCT
>JBDHSQ010000062.1:0-20675 GCA_039808285.1 Paracoccaceae bacterium | reverse complement strand
CCGGTCTCAGGCGAGCGCGAGGTTCGTCGCCGATTCCCGCCCGTCGCGGCCGGCTTCGATGTCGAAGGTGACCTTCTGGCCGTCCTTCAGGTCGCGGATGCCCGCGCGCTCAAGCGCCGAGATGTGGACGAACACGTCCTTCTTGCCGCCGTCGGGCGCGATGAAGCCGAAGCCCTTGGTGGCGTTGAACCATTTCACGGAGCCGGTGGCCATCGTGAGATCTCCTTGGTGATCTGCCGCCCACACAACGCAGCGGCCCGGCGCAGTCAGTCGCATTCGATAAACTGGCCGATAACGGAGACAGTGGTCGAAAGTGGTAACGTCGCGCAGGATAGATGCCCTCTTCCGGTCCGAAATGCAAGAGGCTCGTGGCCCGGGCCCCTCGCGGCGGCGGAAAAGGGCGGGATCGTCCGCCCTTCCGCTCCGGGCAGGTCAGTTGCCGCCGAGCTTCCTGATCCGGCCCTCGACCCCGGTCGTGACCTTGCCGGTCGCGGCGATGTAGTCGATCACGTCGTTGGCCATGAGGCTGCCGTTCCCGGCATTGATGATGACCTTGCCGCCGCCGAGTGCCGCGTAGCCGTCGCCGCCCGCCAGCATGTAGTCGTTGGTCGCGACCGTATAGACCTTGTTCAGGTCGAGCGGCTGGTCACCCACCATCACCTCGGACACGCGCGACCCGGCCGGGGCCGAGGCATCGAAGGCGAAGCTCAGCCCCGAGACCTGCGGAAAGCGGCCCGCCCCCTTCTCGACCTGGCTCACACCGTTCTCCAGCGCGGCAAGGATCTGGCTGCCCGGAAGCTCCGTCTCGACGGTCACGTTGCCGAAGGGAAGCTCCGTCAGGATGTCGCGGCGCGTCAAGACGGTGCCGGCGTCATAGGTGCGGTCGGCGCGGATGCCGCCGCCGTTGGTGAAGCCGATGTCCGCCCCGGTGGCGGCGCGCATCGCGTCGGCGATCACGTTGCCCATCGCCGATTCCTCGGCGCGCACCACGTTGCGGCGGCTGTCGAGCGGCACCTCGGTCGTGCCGATCTCGACGTTCAGGCTCTCGTCGAGTTTCTTCTGGAACTCGTCCACCTTCGCCTGGGTTTCGGCGTCGGGCGTGACCGTCGCCGTGTCGATGAAACGGAACGCAGGCACCCAGTCGATCGTACGCTTGCCGTCGTTGTCCTGGCCGATCTCGACCGTCAGGTCGACGGGCGAGAGGAAGCGCGCGTCCATCGAGGTTTCCACATAGGCCGTCACGCCGTCATAGGCCGTGGCATAGGAATGGTCGTCGCCCGACAGGATCACGTCGAAGGCATGGGACGCGATCAGCTTGCGGTCGTTCGACATGTCTGTCTGCACCACGCCGACGACGATGTCGGCACCGTCCTCGCGCGCCTTCTCCGCCGCGGCCACGGCGGTATCGACGGTGGGCAGGAACTTCAGGTCGCCGGAACTGGCCACCTCGGGCGTGGTGTCCTGCGCCACCGGGATCAGCGCGACCCTGAGCCCGCCCACCTCCTTGACCATGACACCGCCCAGCCCCTCGACGGGCGAGCCGTCGGCATTGGTGATGTTGATCGCGGCCCAGGGATATTTCGACGCCTTCATCTTCTCGATGAAGTTCTCCGGCCCGAAGTCGAACTCGTGGTTGCCCGGCACGGCGATGTCGAAGGGCACGATATTGGTCAGGTCGATGGTGTTCTGCCCCTTGTCGAAGCCCGACAGGAGCGAGGGCGACAGCATGTCGCCATCGAAGACGTAAAGCGTGTTCGGGTTGGCGGCGCGTTCGGCCCGCGCCACCGCGTTCAGCCGTGCGAAGCCGCCGCGCCCCTCCTCCTCGGCAAAGGCATAGGCGTCGCCGACCCCGAGAATCGTCAGCTTCACGGTCTCGGCCAGCGCGGGCAGCGCCGCGGCGGAAAGCGCGGTCGCGCAAAGGAGCGTCGCGGCAAGGCGACGGATTGGCATGGACATGGTCTGGATCTCCCTGTCGGACGTCGGTGTCCTCAGACTGCGGCCGAAGGGGGCGCCTGTCAAAGCCAATCCCGCCCCCTGCCCGCCACCGGGTGCCGACCCGCGCGCGCGCCGTCTCTCCGCCATTGACCGGAGGCTGGCCGCGAGGCATGACGGCCCCATGCTGATCTACAAGATCTTCCGCCGCCCCGAATGGGACGTCCTCCGCGCCGCCGGCGAAACCGCTGGCGCGCCCATCGATCTCGCCGACGGGTTCATCCACTTCTCGACCGCGGCCCAGGTGGCCGAGACGGCGGCGCGGCACTTCGCCGAGGAAAGCGACCTCGTTCTGGTCGCCTGCACCGCCCACGCCCTCGGCCCTGCGCTCAGGTGGGAGCCCTCGCGCGGCGGCGCGCTCTTTCCCCATCTCTACCGCAGGCTCCGCCTCGCGGACGTGGTCTGGGACAAGTCGCTGCCGCTCGGGGCCACGGGCCACATCTTCCCCGAGGGGCTGCTGTGAGGCTCGTCGAACACGCCGGCCTCGCGGCGTTGCACCTCCTCGATCCGGAGACAGCCCACGGCCTCTCGCTCCGGGCATTGTCTTGGGGACTCGTGCCCTTGCCCGGCGCGGTCACCACGCCGCGCCTGCGCACCCGCCTCGCCGGCCTCAATCTGCCGAACCCGGTCGGGCTCGCCGCCGGCTACGACAAGAACGCCGAGGCGGTGGGGCCGCTCACCCGCGCGGGCTTCGGCTTCGTCGAGATCGGCGCGGCCACGCCGCTGCCGCAGCCCGGCAACCCCCGGCCGCGGCTCTTCCGCCTGCCCGAGGACCGCGCCGTCATCAACCGCTTCGGCTTCAACAACGACGGCGCCGCGGCGATCGCCGCCCGGCTTGCACGGGCCGGCCGACGGGTGCCGGTCGGGATCAACCTCGGCGCCAACAAGGCGTCGGCCGACCGCGCCGCCGATTTCGCCCGTGTGCTCGCCACCGCCGGGCCGCATGTCGACTTCGCCACCGTCAACGTCTCCTCGCCGAACACCGAACGTCTGCGCGACCTCCAGGGAAAGGCCGCGCTCGCCGCGCTCCTCGCCGGCGTCATCGCCACGCGCGACGCGCTTGCCCGCCCGGTCCCGGTCTTCCTCAAGATCGCCCCCGACCTCACGGAGGCCGAGCTGGAGGACGTGGCCGAGGTGGCATCGGCCTCGGGCATTGACGGGGTGATCGCCACCAACACCACGCTTTCGCGCGAGGGGCTGAAAAGCCGCCACCGGGCCGAGGCGGGTGGCCTTTCGGGCACACCCCTCTTCGCCCGCTCGACCCGCGTCCTGGCGCGGCTTTCCCTTCTCACAGACGGCCGCCTGCCGCTGATCGGTGTCGGCGGCATCGCCTCGGCCGATGACGCCTGGGAGAAGATCCGCGCCGGCGCCTCGGCGGTGCAGCTCTACACCGCGATGGTTTACCGGGGGCTGTCGCTCGTCACCGACATTGCCCGCGGCCTCGACGCGCGTCTCGCCCGCGAGGGCTTCGCCAATGTGGCCGAGGCGGTCGGCAGCGGGCGGGAGGAATGGCTGTGACGGTGATCTGGCACAATCCGCGCTGCTCGAAATCGCGCGAGACGCTCGCGCTCCTCCATGCGCATGGCATCGCGCCGGAGGTCCGGCTCTACCTCGACGACCCGCCGTCCGGGGAGGAGATCCGCGCCGCGCTGGCCGCGCTCGGATGTCCCGCCACCGGCCTCGTCCGCCGGGGCGAGGCGCTCTTCCGCGACCTCGGGCTCGCCGGCGCCGGCGAGGCGGCGCTGATCGCGGCGATGGCCGCGCATCCGGTGCTGATCGAACGCCCGCTCGTCCTGCACGGCGGCAGGGCCGCGCTCGGCCGGCCGCCGGAGGCGGTGCTGGCGCTCTTCGCGATTTCTTCGTTGCCGCAACTACCCCGGGGGTGACTGGCCGCGAGGTCAGCATGGGGCAGCGCCCCCTATCTCGCCCCCTGCCCCGCCCCCGGGCCCGCCGCCGCCTCGGCCCGCGGGTAGCAGAGCGCCATCGTCGTCCCCCGCGCGAGGTTCAGCACCAGAAGCGCGGCCCAGAGCCCGTGGTTGCCCCAGGCCGCCGGCAGGACCGCGAGCGCACCGGCATAGACCGCCACCGAAACCATCATCGCGTTGCGCATCTCGCGGCTCAGCGTGGCGCCGATGAAGATGCCGTCGAACATCCAGCTCGCGATGCCGATCACCGGCGCCAGCGCCACCCAGGGCAGGTAGGCCCGCGCCGCCGCCCGGACCTCGGGCGCGGCCGCCATCAGGTCGATGAGCGCGGGCCCGGCGAGCCAGAAGAAGAGCCCCAGCGCCAGCGCCCCGGCAAGGCCCCACTGGCTCGCCACCACCGAGGCGCGGCGCACCGAGAAGGCCGAGCGCGCGCCGACCGCCTGGCCGACGAGCGATTCCGCGGCGAAGGCGAAGCCGTCGAGACCGTAGGCGGTGATCTCGAGGAACTGCATCAGCACCTGGTTGGCGGCGAGCGTGACGTCGCCGAACCGCGCGCCGAGGAAGACGAAGGTGGTGAAGGCGCCCTGGAGGAGCACCGAGCGCACCATGATGTCGCCGTTCACCCGCATCATCCGGGAAAGGCGCGCCCGGTCGAAGACCCGCGCCCAGTCGCGCCACTGGCCGCCGGCGAAGGCCGGCCGGCAGAGCCAGAGGCCGAGCGCGAGCCCGCTCCATTCGGCGATCAGCGTTGCCACCGCCACGCCGGCGACGCCCCAGCCGAAGCCGAGCACGAAGAGAAGGTCGAGCCCGATGTTGAGCCCGTTCATCCACAGTTGCAGCACCAGCACGGCCCGCGTCCGCTCCACCGCGATCAGCCAGCCGGTCACGGCATAGAGCGCGATCGTCGCCGGCGCGCCCCAGATGCGGATGGCGAGGTAGAGCCGCGCCAGCCCCTCCACCTCGGCCGAGGCGGGGGCGAGCCAGAAGGCGGCGCGGAAGAGCAGCCCCTGCGAGAGCACGAAGACCGCGCCGGCCGCCGCCCCGGTCATCAGCGCCCGCATCAGGATCGCCCCGGTCTCGGCCGGGTCGCGCGCGCCGTGGGCCTGGGCAACGAGGCCCGAGGTGCCCATCCTGAGGAAGCCGAACACCCAGTAGACCGAGGCGAGCACCACCGCACCGAGCCCGACCGCGCCGATCGGCGCCGCCTGCCCCATCTGGCCGACGACGCCGGTATCGACGGCGCCGAGAAGCGGCACCGTGGCGTTCGACAGCACGATGGGCAGCGCGATCTTCAGAACCCGCGCGTGGGTGATCTCACGCATCAGGGCCGGCATCAGGGCTGGCATGCGGGCCGGCATCCCGGCTGGCGAGTGGCGCCAGCCCCCGCTCCGGCGTCAGGAAATGCCCCGTCGCCTGCGCGAAGAGCCGGGCGCGGTTGTCCTGCCAGGCCTCGACATGCACGCTGGCGTAGCGTCGGCCCGACCGGTTGACCCGCGCCCGCGCATAGGCGTCTCGCGGCAGGCCCGACCGCAGGTAGTCGACGGTGAAGTCGATCGTCTTCGGCAGCCGCGGCAGATGCTCGGGATCGAGGCTGCGCGGATCGAGCCGGCCGCTCTCCATGTCCTCCCAGACGAAGGACCATGCGAGGCCGATGATCGCGGTCACCTCGAGAAAGGCCGCCGTCACGCCCCCATGCAGCGCGGGCAAAAGCGGATTGCCGATCAGCTTTTCATCGAAGGGCAGGACAGCGGTCAGCTCGTCGCCCCTGCGGTCGAACTCGATGCCGAGGAACTGGATGTAGGGCACGCCGTGCACCAGCGCCTTCAGCGCCGCATCGCGACGCTCCTTCACCACCTGCACGGGCTCGGGCGCGGGCCGGCGGCTCATGCCCGCTCTCCGGCGGGGCGTTCGAGCGTGAAGGCGCCGGTCGCGGTGGCGACCGGGCGTTCGCTGTCGCCGTCATGCGCGGTCGCGCGCACGAAGGCGACCGAGCGGGTGGTCTGGTAGCACTCGGCCCGCGCCGTGATCCGGTCTCCCGGCCGCGCCGGGCGCATGTAGTCGATCCTGAGATCGAGCGTCGCCGTGCCCGCGGCACCGGTCGGATGGCTCATCACCGCGGCACCCGCGCAGGTGTCCATCAGCGCCGAGACGGCGCCGCCGTGAATCACGCCGGTCTGCGGATCGCCGACAAGACGCGCGTCCCAGGGCATGGAGATCACCGCCACGCCGTCGCCGATCGTGTCGAGCACCATGCCGAGCGCGCGCGAATGCGGAATGGCTTCGATGAACTGCCGCGCGGCCCTGCGTTTCTTCTCGTCCATGCGATTGCCCCCGGTCCCTGCCCGACCGATTTATTCGCCCTCGCGGCGGCCGCCGCAAGGGCCGAATCCGCCTGCCCCGGCGGCGCAACCGCGTTGAAGGATGTCCATGCCGCCGCTACAGTCGGCCGCGGGAGGACGGCATGGCCGAAGAACGCCTGAGCTTCAAGGAGATGTGCGCGCGCTTCGAGGTGACGCCGCGAACGCTTCGCTATTACGAATACATCGAACTCCTCGCCCCGATGAAGGAGGGCCGCAACCGCTTCTACGGCCCGCGCGAACTGGCGCGGATGACGCTGATCCTGCGCGGCCGCCGCTTCGGCTTCTCGCTCGAGGAAATCCGCCAATGGCTGCTGCTTTACAACGCCAGAGGCACACGCGAACAGAATCAGGTCTGGATCGGGCTGGCCAACCGCCAGCTCGGCGCGCTGGAACGCCAGCGCGCCGACCTCGACGCGACGATCGCCGACCTCAGGGCGCTGCGCGACCGGACGGCCGAGTCGCTGAAGGGCTGAGACCGGTTGCACACCCGCCGAAGCCCCCGCTGGCGTGTTCCGGCGGCGCAACGAAATTTCGCCGCCCCGCCCCATGCCGGCACGGACATTACGTTACCTTTTCCGTGACGCCACGTTACAGTGACGTGCACGTCAACTTCCCTTGTAAGGTGGCTCCGGACAGCCGATCTGCCTGACCATGACGCTACGGCAATTCATGGAAGGCCCATTCATGAGCGAAGACCTGATGACCATCCGCGAGATGTGCGACGCTTTCGACGTGACGCCCCGCACGCTGCGGTTCTACGAGGCGAAGGAGCTTCTTTTCCCGATCCGCGACGGCCAGAAACGCCTGTTCACTCGCCGCGACCGCGGCCGGCTCAAGCTGATCCTGCGCGGCAAGCGCTTCGGCTTCAGCCTCGAGGACATCCGCCAGCTTCTCGATCTCTACGGACTCGGCGACCAGCAGCGCACGCAGATCACGCGGACGCTCGAACTGGCCGAACAGCGGCTGGCCGAGATGCGGCGCCAGCGCGACGACCTCGACGCGGCGATCGCCGAGCTTGGCGACCAGATCGCCCTCGGCCGCACGATGCTCGCCGGGCAGAAGACCAACGCAGCCTGAAAGACGCCCAAGGGAGGAGACCCGCCATGCCCAGCTATGCCGCGCCGCTCCGCGACATGCAGTTCGTCCTGGACGAGGTGCTCGAAGTTTCGAAAAGCGACGTGCCGGGCTACGCCGACCTCGAGCCCGCCTTCACCTCGGCCATCCTCGACGAGGCGGGCAAGATCGCCCGCGACGTGCTCGCGCCCCTGAACGCGACCGGCGACCGCGAGGGCTGCCGGCTGGAGAACGGCGTGGTCCGCACGCCCGAGGGCTTCAGGCAGGCATTCCAGGCCATGAAGGACGGCGGCTGGAACGGGCTCGACCTTCCGGAGGCCTACGGCGGCCAGAACCTGCCCTACATCGTCGGCACCGCGGTGGGCGAGATCTTCGTCTCGGCCAACATGGCGTTCAACATGTATCAGGGCCTGACCCACGGCGCGATCGGGGCGATCCTCGCCCACGGGACCGAAGAGCAGAAGGCGACCTATCTGCCGAAGATGATCGCGCTCGACTGGACCGGGACGATGAACCTGACGGAGCCGCATTGCGGAACCGACCTGGGGCTCCTGCGCACCAGGGCGGAACCCCGCGCGGACGGCAGCTACGGGATCACCGGCCAGAAGATCTTCATCTCGGCGGGCGACCATGATCTCGCCGAGAACGTCGTCCACCTGGTGCTCGCCAAGGCGCCGGGCGGCGGCGAGGGAACCAGGGGCATCTCGCTCTTCATCGTGCCGAAGTTCATGGTCGCGCCGGACGGCAGCCTCGGCGCCCGCAACGCGGTCTCGGTCGGCAAGATCGAGGAAAAGATGGGCATTCACGGCAACGCCACCTGCGTCATGAACTACGACGGCGCGACCGGCTATCTCCTGGGCGAGCTGCACAAGGGCATGCGCAACATGTTCACGATGATGAACGAGGCGCGGCTCGGCGTGGGCCTGCAAGGCTACGCGGTGGCCGAGGCCGCCTACCAGAACGCCGTCGCCTATGCGAAGGACCGGCTCCAGGGCCGCGCGGTGACGGGCCCGGCGAACCCCGAAGGCCCGGCCGACCCGCTGATCGTCCATCCCGACATCCGCCGCAACCTGATGGACCAGAAGAGCTTCCTCGAGGGCGCCCGCGCCTTCACCTTCTGGGGCGCCACGCTGATCGACCGCGCGCATCGCGCCGGCGACAGGGACGCGGACGGGATGATCTCGCTCCTGACCCCGGTCATCAAGGGCTTCCTCACCGACAGGGGCTTCGAGACGGCGGTGGCGGCGCAGCAGGTCTTCGGCGGCCACGGCTATATCGAGGAGCAGGGCATGTCCCAGTTCACGCGCGACGCCCGGATCACGATGATCTACGAGGGCGCGAACGGCGTGCAGGCGCTCGATCTCGTGGGCCGCAAGCTCGCCGCCGATGGCGGCAGGCACGTCATGGCCTTCTTCGAGATGGTGAAAGGCTTCATCAGGGAAAACGAGGGTCACGAGGCGCTGAAGGCGGGCTTCCTCGATCCCCTCAAGGCGGCGTCCAAGGATCTTCAGGCGGCGGGCCTGTTCTTCATGCAGAACGGCATAAAGAATCCCAATGCGGCGCTTGCCGGATCCTATGACTTCATGCACCTCTTCGGCCATGTCTGCCTCGGTCTGATGTGGGCGCGGATGGCGAAGGCCGCGATCGCCGCGCTCGACGCCGGCGCCCCGGACGCTGCATTCTACGACACGAAGCTCGCCACCGGGCGCTACTACATGGCGCGCCAGTTGCCGATGACGGCCACGCATCTCGCCCGCATCCGGTCAGGCGCCGATCCGGTGATGGCGCTCGCCGCCGAGGCGTTCTAGAATTTGCGAAGTCCCCCTCCCCGCGGGGGGAGGGGAACCGCGCCAGACCGGAGGAGCGATGCCGAAACGCCTGCGCCTGACCCGCCGCTTCCCCGTCGCGCTGACGAACGACGCCTACCGCTCGCTCGCCCGCTTCGCCGGAGAGACCGGATTGAGCCAGGACGAGGCGCTGACCTTTCTTTTCGAGCATTTCGGCAGCGTCACGGATCGCGACAACCTCGCCCACCGGCTGCGGCTCTTCAAGGCGGGTCTCGAAGACCGCAAGGCGTGAGTGGAGGAAGGGGCGGAATGGGTATCTGGGCAACGAAGAAAGCGGAGACCGCGCACCCCGGCCGTCGCGCCGGCCCTCGAACTCGGGGTGCTTCTCGCGACGACCGGGGCGGCTTCTCCGTTGCCGGCCATCGGCTCGCCAGCCTGTACCGTGGCGTCAGACTCGCCCGATTCTGGTTAACAAATCCTTCTTCTTCGTTGGGGAAATACCCCACGGGGGTGCGGGGGTGTGAAACCCCCGCTTCCGCCGGCCGGCCGGGAAGCATCCCGGCGCCGCCCGGCTCCGACCGCCGCCATGACCCGATGCCCGGCACGCCGTCCGGCCGGGCCTGCACAGAGGAACCGCCCCGATGAAATGGATGCTGATCGCCATCATCTACACCGTCACGCTCGAGAACGTGCGCCACGAGGTGCATGTCGAAAAACAGGAATTCGCGACCGAAGCGCTTTGCGAGGCGGCGCGCGTCAAGATGGAAGAGCAGCTCAAGACCCGTGTGGTCACCACCAAGACGAGTTGCGTGCAGATCGCCGAATGAACCGGAGACGACCATGACCGAGGCCTATATCTACGATGCCGTCCGCTCTCCGCGCGGGAAGGGCCGGCCCGACGGCAGCCTGCACGAGGTGACCTCCGTCGCGCTGTCGGCAAAGGTGCTGAACGCGGTGAAGGAGCGCAACCATCTCGCCGGTCATGCCGTCGAGGACGTGATCTGGGGCAACGTCACCCAGGTGGGCGAACAGGGCGGCTGCCTTGCCCGCTCGGCGGTGCTCCTGTCCGACCTCGACGAGCGCATCCCCGGCCTCGCCATCAACCGCTTCTGCGCCTCGGGGATGGAGGCGGTGAACCTCGCGGCGAACCAGGTGAAGGCCGGCGCTGGGGGGGGCTATATCGCCGGCGGCGTGGAGATGATGGGCCGCGTCGCAATGGGTTCGGACGGCGCCGCGATCGCCGTCGACCCGACGCTGGCGATGAAGACCTATTTCGTGCCGCAGGGCATCTCTGCCGACATCATCGCCACCGAATACGGCTTCCGCCGCGACGATGCCGACGCGCTTGCAGCGGAATCTCAGAAACGCGCGGCAAAGGCTTGGGAGGAAAAGCGTTTCTCCCGGTCGATCATCACGATCCGCGACCGGAACGGGCTGCCGATCCTCGACCATGACGAATACATGCGCCCCGGCACCGACATGCAGACGCTGGGCGCGCTGAAGCCGTCGTTCAAGGACATGGGCGAGGTGATGCCGGGCTTCGACAAGGTCGCGCTGATGAAATACCCTCACCTCGAGCGGATCGAGCACATCCATCATGCCGGCAACTCGAGCGGAATCGTCGACGGGGCGGCGGCGGTCCTGGTCGGCGACAGGGCCTTCGGCGAGCGGCACGGGCTGACGCCCCGCGCCCGCATCCGCGCCACGGCGAAGATCGGCACCGACCCCACGATCATGCTCACCGGCCCCGTGCCGGTGACCGAGAAGATCCTGAGGGATGCGGGCATGTCGATTTCCGACATCGACCTCTTCGAGGTGAACGAGGCCTTCGCCGCGGTCGTGCTGCGCTTCATGCAGGCCTTCGGCGTCGCGCCCGAGAGGGTGAACGTCAACGGCGGCGCGATCGCGATGGGCCATCCGCTCGGCGCCACCGGCGCCATCATCATCGGCACCCTCCTCGACGAGCTCGAGCGCAGCGGCAAGGGCACCGGGCTGGCCACGCTCTGCATCGCCTCGGGCATGGGCGCGGCCACGATCATCGAGAGGGTGTGATGGGCGTCATCGACCAGTCGAGATGCCCGGTGAAGACCGGCTCGATCTATCCCGAGCCCTACGCCTCGGACATGAAGGGCCGTTCGTCGCTCCGCCTCGGCGACGCGGGCGGGCTGACGCAGTTCGGGGCGAACCTCGTGATGCTCGAGCCGGGCGCGCAGTCCAGCCTGCGCCACTGGCACCTGAACGAGGACGAGTTCGTGATGGTGACGGAAGGCGAATGCACGCTGGTCCAGGACGAGGGCGCGACGGTGATGCGCCCGGGCGATTGCGCCGCCTTCCCCGCCGGCGACGGCAACGGGCATCACTTCGTCAACCGCACCGACCGGATGGCGCGGTTCCTCGTCGTCGGCACGCGGTCGCGCCGCGAGGTCGCGACCTATTCGGATGTCGATCTGGTCCTTGAGCTGAGCGAGGGCAAGGCCCGCTTCAGCTACAGGGACGGCACGCCCTGGGAGGGTCCGCGATGATCCTCCGCAGGGATACCGCCCGGATCGAGGAGTCGACGCCGGAACACGCGGCGCGCCTGGGGCGCTACCGCGCCGAGCTTCTCTCCGACACCCGCGGCCTCACCCGGTTCGGCGCCTTCGTCGAGACGCTGGCGCCGGGCGCGGTCTCGTCCGACCGGCACTGGCACGAGAACGAGGACGAATTCCTCTACATGCTGTCGGGCGAGGCCACGGTGATCGAGGACGACGGCGCCCATGTCCTTCATCCGGGCGATGCCGCCTGCTGGAAGGCCGGCGTCGCCAACGGCCATCAGGTCCGCAACCGCTCCTGCGCGCCGTGCAGCTACCTTGTCGTCGGCACCCGCGCGGTCTCCGACCGGGTGCATTATTCCGACATCGACAGGCTCTATGCGCGCGACAACGGCATTGTCAGCCGGACGCGCCGGGACGGGAGGGCACTCTGATGACGCTTTATCCGCCACGGCTTCAGGGAATGGTCGACCCGCTCGACATCTACCAGGCGATGCTCGATTTCGTCTCGGATGCGGTTCTGCGGGGCGACGTCGAGCGATATCTCTCGGCCGTCACCGCGCCCTATACGATCCACACCGAGACCAAGCGGTTCGACCTGGCGGACACCGTGGCGCTGCGCGCCACGCTCGAATGTGTCTCGGGCGGGTTCCGCCGGCAGGGCGTGACCGACTACATCCGCCTCGCGCGCAAAGCGGCCTATGTCACCCGCCACCGGATCACCGGCACCCACTACACCCATATCATCCGCAACGCCGAGCGCATCGCGCCCCCCTATGCCGCGAGCCAGACGCTCGTCTTCGACGGAGCGCACTGGCGATTCTGCGAGGCGCGCTATGCGATCGTGAACGATGCGCTGCCCTTCACCTTTCCGGTCGCCGGGCAGACCCCGGACCGGCTTCCGTTTCACCCGGCGGGGGCGGGAATTCATGGCTGACCTGCCAGCCCCCTGCCCCCCGGCCATTCGCCCGCAGGGCCCGGGACGGCCCGGGCACCGATCCGCCAAGGGAGACCCGAGATGAGCGATTTCGCCTGTTCCGCCGATGCCGGGGATGCCGGGGATTGCGGGGATGCCGCCACGTCTCGTCTCGCGCCCGGTCCGGGCGCGGCCGCGATCAACGGGAGGATGTGAGCCGTGGCGATCTTCCGCAAGGGCAGCGTGCCGGAGGTCGAGGGCATCTCCGGCTATCCCGCCCCCTACAACCTCGGCCGCGGCAACCTGCGCTACCGCCACATCACCGAGGCGGGCGGGCTGGCGCAGTTCGGCGCCGCGCTCGAGACGCTGCTGCCCGGCGGCCAAAGCTCGCAGATGCACTGGGAGGAGCACGAGGACGAGTTCCTCTACCTGCTCGCAGGCAGTCTGACCGTGGTCGAGGACGGGGTCGAGACCGTCATCGGCCCGGGCGACGCCTGCTGCTGGAAGGCCGGCGTGCCGGTCGCGCATTGCCTCAAGAACCACGGCGACGCGCCCGCCACCTACCTGATCGTCGGCAGCCGCGACCCCGCGAATGTCTGCCACTACCCGGGCCTCGACCTGCTGGCGACGCCCCGGGGCTATGTCCATCTCGACGGCACCCCCTATCCGAAGGGAGAAAGCAGCACATGACCGATTTCACCTATGCCGTGGATGCCGACGGCATCGCCACGATCACCTGGGACGTGCCCGGCCGGTCGATGAACGTGATGAGCCGCGAGGGCTTCGCCGAGGTCAGCGGGATGGTGGACCGGGCGCTGGCCGACCCGACGGTGAAGGGCATCGTCGTGACCTCCGGCAAGAAGGATTTCGCCGGCGGCATGGACCTCAACGTGCTGGCCTCGATCCGGCAGGCGGCGGGCGACAACCCGGCGCAGGCGCTCTTCGACTTCACCATGTCGGGCCACGCAATCCTGCGCAAGCTCGAGCGCGCCGGGATGGACCCGAAGACGCTGAAGGGGGCCAAGCCCGTGGCCTGCGCGATTCCCGGCACCTCGGCCGGGATCGGCACCGAGATCGCGCTGGCCTGCCACCGCCGCTTCATGGCCGACACCCCGAAGGCGAAGATCGGCCTGCCGGAAATTCTCGTCGGCCTCTTCCCCGGCGGCGGCGGCACCACGCGCTATTCGCGCATGGTCGGCGCGATGGCGGCGGCGCCGGTGCTGCTGGAAGGCAGGATGCTGGAGCCGAAGGCGGCGAAAGCGGCGGGGCTCGTCGACGAGGTGGTGGCGCCCGGGGCGCTTCTGGCGCGGGCGAAGGAATGGGTGCTTTCCGCCACCGAGGCCGAGACCGTCAAGCCCTGGGACCAGAAGGGCTGGAAGATGCCCGGCGGCGCGCCCTACCACCCGGCCGGCTTCATGACCTTCGTCGGCGCCAATGCGATGGTGCTGGGCAAGACACAGGGCGTCTACCCGGCGGCAAAGGCGCTCCTCTCGGCGGTCTACGAGGGCGCGCTGGTCCCGTTCGACACCGCGCTCCGGATCGAGGCGCGCTGGTTCACCTCGGTGCTGATGGACCCCTCCTCCTCGGCGATGATCCGCTCGCTCTTCCTCAACAAGGAGGCGCTGGAGAAGGGGGCGAACCGCCCGCAGGTTCCCGACCAGACGGTGCGGAAGCTGGGTGTGCTTGGCGCCGGGATGATGGGCGCAGGCATCGCCCATGTCGCGGCGAGTGCCGGGATCGAGGTGGTGCTGATCGACGCCACGCAGGAGGCGGCCGACAGGGGCAAGTCCCATTCCGAGAGCCTCCTCGACAAGGGGATGAAGCGCGGCAAGGTGACGGCGGAGAAGAAGGAAGAGGTGCTCGGCCGGATCACCGCCACGACCGACTATGGCGCGCTTGCCGGCTGCGATCTCGTCATCGAGGCGGTGTTCGAGGACGCGGGTGTCAAGGCCGGGGTCACGGCGCAGGCCGAGGCGGTGATCCCGGAAGGGGCCGTCTTCGCCACCAACACCTCCACCCTGCCGATCACCGACCTGGCGAGGGCGAGCGTCCGGCCGGACCGGTTCATCGGCATCCACTTCTTCTCGCCGGTCGACAGGATGATGCTGGTCGAGATCATCCGCGGCCGCGAGACCGGCGACGTCGCCGTGGCCAGGGCGCTCGACTTCGTGCGCCAGATCAGGAAGACGCCGATCGTCGTCAACGACGCGCGGTTCTTCTACGCCAACCGCTGCATCATCCCCTACATCAACGAGGGGCTGCGCATGGTGGCCGAAGGGGTGGAGCCGGCGCTCATCGAGAATGCGGCCAAGCTCCTCGGCTTCCCGGTCGGGCCGCTGCAACTCGTCGACGAGACCTCGATCGACCTCGGGGTGAAGATCGCCAAGGCGACGAAGGCGGCGATGGGCGCGGCCTATCCCGACGGGGCGGTCGATGCCGTCCTCTTCGCGATGGCCGACCGCGGGCGGCTCGGGCGCAAGGCCAATGCCGGCTTCTATGCCTATGACGACAGGGGCGGGCGGCTCGGGCTCTGGGACGGGCTTGCCGCGCTCTGGCCGGGGGCGGAGGCGCAGCCCGACCTGTCGGAGGTGCAGCAGCGGCTGATCATGGTGCAGGCGCTGGAGGCGGTGCGGGCGCTCGAGGAAGGCGTGCTGACCGACATCCGCGAGGGCGACGTCGGCGCCATCCTCGGCTGGGGCTTCGCGCCCTGGTCGGGCGGGCCCTTCTCCTGGCTCGACATCATCGGCGCGGGCAAGGCGGTGGAGATCTGCGAGCGGCTCGCGGCGAAGGGCGCGCGTTTCGAGGCACCGGACCTCCTGCGCGAGATGGCGGCGAAGGGGCAGAGCTTCTACGGAAGGTTCGGGGCGGGCGCCAGGGCGGCCTGAGACCGGGCCGGGGGCGCCGCCCCCGGACCCCCGGCGTATTTCGGCAACGAAGAAACCTAGAGGGGATCGAAGCGGTAGCCGAAGCGGGCGATGTCGGCGGCGCAGAGGCGGGCCACCGTCCCGGCCTCCCGCGCGCCGTAGAAGGGGCGCCAGTCGCGGGGGCGGGCGGAGGCGTTGGCGAGCGGCAAGGGCGGCAGGCGGAAGCCGAGACGGGCTTCGAGCGCGCCCGCCTCCTCGTGGAGATGCTCGAGCCGGAGGAAGAGGTCGCAGCGTTCCTCCCCCGCGGCGGTGGTGACGTAGCGGGAATAGGGATTGGCGGCGAGCGCGGCCTGTGTCTGCGGCGCGGCGAGGAAGCCCGCGAAATCGGTCGCCCGTGCCAGCGCCACCGCCGGATGGGCGAAGCTCTGGGCGCGCAGCCAGTGGTAGTAGCTCACCATCCGGTCCCAGGGGTTGCGGACGAGGGTGAAGGTGAAGAAGGTGGCGATCTCCTGGTCGGTGGCGAGGCCGCGGATCTCGGCGAGCGACGAGTGCTTCCAGAGCCGCCCTGCGGCTTCCACGCCGGTGATCCGCCGCCGCCGCGCCCGGCCTTTCGGCGTGTCGGCGAGGATCACGTCGCCGCGGGCCGCCCGCGCCTCGAGCGCGAGCGTCAGCGCGGTGCCGCCGGTCTTGGGGATGTGGATGAAGATGTAGCGGCGCGCCCGCGACAGGATCATCGCGGCCCCGGCGGGCGCCCGCGCAGGGCGATGATGAGCCCCGCTGCAAAGATCAGGAGGATGCCGGCGACCGCGAGGGGCCCCAGCGTCTCGCCCCAGAGCGCCCAGGTCCAGAAGGCGGAGGCGGGAAGGATCACGTATTCGAGGATCGCCACCCGGCCCGCATCGGCCACCTGGTAGGCGCGGATCATCATGCCGACGCCGATGAGCGAGCCCGCCGCCTGCACGAAGGTCCAGAAGAGGAAGCGGCCCGTGGGCCAGGCCATGCCGCGCAGGACGAAGCCTTCCTGCCCGTCGGGCGCGGCGGGCTGCCAGAAGGCGAGCACGCCCATCCCGAGGATGCCGAAGGTTCCGAGCGCGATGAAGAAACCCGCGAGCATGACCTCGGCGCGCTCGCCCGCGCACCACGTCTTCGTCGCGATGTTGCCCAGCGCATAGAGCGCGCCCGCCGCCACGGGAAGGAAGGTCGCGGGTCCGAAGGCGCCGCCCTGCCCCGGCTTCAGCACCATCAGGACGCCGAGAAATCCGATCGCGACGGCGAGGATGCGGAACGGCCCGATCCGCTGGCCGAAGGCGAGGCGCGAGATCAGGAGCGTGAAGATCGGCGCGGTGAAGAGGCCGGCCGCGACCGTCGCCACCGGCAGGAAGGCGAGGCAGCCGAAGTAGATCATCATCGCGGTGCCGTGGAGTGCGCTCCGGAAGGCCACGGCGCCCGGACGGCGCGGCCGCAGGTCGAGGCCGAGAAACGGTGCCGCCACGGCAAGGAGCGCGACGGCCATGACCATCCGCGTCGCATGGAACTGCCAGAGCCCGCCGTCCTCGGCGATCACGCGCACGAAGTTGTCGGTGAAGCCGATCACCATCGCATAGACGAGGATGAAGCCCGCTGCGGCGAGGGTCCGGGGTTCATGGACGGGGTCGGCAATGGTCGTCATCGTCTCACCGGGTGTCGCTTGCTCATTCCCATAGAGCGGTTCATCGGTAACAATGCACGTCCAATAACGACCTTTCGCGGGGGAGGAGATCATGGGCTGGCTGCCGGACGAGACCGGACTGGAGAAGAACCGCGCGAACTTCGTGCCGCTCACGCCGCTGTCGCATCTCGCGCGGGCTGCGGACATCTTCGCCGGGCGCACCGCGGTGGTCTACGGCCGGACGCGGCGGAGCTATGCCGAATACCATGCCCGCGTCAGCCGGCTGGCCTCCGCGCTCGCCCGCCGGGGGATCGCGCCGGGCGAGGTGGTGGCGACGATCCTGCCCAACGTGCCGGCACAGGCCGAGGCGCATTTCGGCGTGCCGGCCGCGGGCGCGGTCCTCAACACGATCAACACAAGGCTCGATCCCGATACGGTCGGCTACATCTTCGGCCACGGCGGGGCGAAGATGGTGCTGGTGGACGCGGCCTTCGTGCCGCTGGCCGAGGCCGCGATCAAGGCGATGGAGGGCCCCGCGCCGCAGATTGTCGAGGTGGCGGACCCGGAAGCCGGGATCGCCGCCTCGGGGCATTATCTCGACTACGAGGCGCTCCTGGCAGAGGGCGACCCTGAGGCCCGCTGGGTCATGCCGGAGGACGAATGGGAATCGATCGCGCTCAACTACACCTCCGGCACCACCGGGCGGCCGAAGGGCGTGGTCTACCACCACCGCGGCGCCTGCCTGATGACGATGGGCACGGTGGTGAGCTGGCGGATGGTCCTGCACCCGGTCTACCTGACCATCGTGCCGCTCTTCCACTGCAACGGCTGGTGCCACACCTGGATGATCCCGCTCCTCGGCGGCACGCTCGTCTGCTGCCGCGACATCACCGCGCGCAACATCTACGCCGCCATCGCCGACGAGGGCGTCACCCATTTCGGCGGCGCGCCGATCGTGCTCAACGCCATCATCAACGCGAGGCCGGAGGACAGGCGCCGGTTCGACCATGTGGTCGAGATCTTCACCGCCGGCGCACCGCCCCCGGCGGCGACGCTGGCGGCGATCGAGCCCCTGGGCTTCAACGTCACCCAGGTCTACGGCCTGACCGAGACCTTCGGCCATGTCACCGAATGCCTCTGGCGGGCGGAGTGGGACGACCTGCCGGAGGGCGAGCGCGCCGCGGTCAAGGCGCGCACCGGCGTCGCCATGCCGATGATGGAGGACATCACCGTGCGCCGGGACGACGGCACCCCGGTGCCGCGCGACGGCCGCACGCCGGGGGAGATCCTCGTGCGCGGCAACGCGGTGATGAAGGGCTACTACCGCAACCCCGCGGCCACTGCCGAAGCGTTCCGCGGCGGCTGGTTCCGCTCCGGCGACATCGCCTTCCTGCACGAGGACGGCTACATCAAGATCACCGACCGGGCCAAGGACATCATCATCTCGGGCGGCGAGAACGTCTCCTCGGTCGAGGTGGAAGGCGCCCTGATGCATCACCCGGCGGTGTCGCTCTGCGCCGTGGTGGCCAAGCCGGACGAGAAATGGGGCGAGGTTCCTTGCGCCTTCGTCGAGTTGAAGGACGGCCAGACCACCACGGAAGCCGAACTGATCGCCTTCGCCCGTGCCCGGCTCGCCGGCTTCAAGACGCCGAAACACGTCGTCTTCTGCGACCTGCCCAAGACCTCGACCGGCAAGATCCAGAAGTTCGAGCTGCGCGCCGTGGCCAAGCTGATCTGACGCGCGGCGTGGCCCGCGTCCTTTGGCCGGAGTCTTCGGCCGCATTGTTTGGCGTGGCCGCATCCGGTATCGTCGGGGCACGAGAGGCAGAGAGCAGGCCCGACCGCCGATGACGGCGCTTCACGAATACGAGCGACTGGAATGCACCGGCCTGTGGCGCGATGGCCCCGAGGGGCAGCGGCGCGAGGTCATCGTGTCCTTCGGCGACGCGACGCTGGTGATCGCCGAGGCGAAGAGCGGGCGCGCGCTGACCCACTGGTCGCTGCCCGCGGTCTTCCGTCTGCCGGGGCCGGCCGCTCCGGCCCGCTACGCCCCCGCCCGGGATGCCGACGAGGAACTGGAGATCGACGACGAGGCGATGGCCGCCGCCATCGCCAAGGTCCACCGCCTGATCGAGGCGCGGCGGCCCCATCCCGGCAGGCTGCGCTCGATCCTTCTCGGCGCGGGGCTCGCCGCGGTGCTGGCCGCCCTCGTCTTCTGGATGCCCGGGGCGCTCGTGCGGCACACGGCGGCCTCGCTTCCCTTCGCCAAGCGGCAGGAGATCGGGCGGATGGCGCTGGTCGATCTGACCCGGCTCACGGGCATCCCCTGCGCCGCGGCGGAAGGACAGGACGCGCTGGCGCGCCTCCATTCCCGGCTTCTCGGCCCCGAGGGCGAGATCTTCGTCGTGCCCGGGGGCGTTGACCGATCTGTCCCGCTTCCGGGCGGGATCATCGTGCTGTCGCGCAGGCTGGTGGAGACGTCCGATACGCCCGAGGTCGCGGCGGGCGAGGTTCTGGCAGCAGATCTTGGTGCGGCCGAGACCGATCCGCTGGTGACGCTCCTTCGCCATGCCGGGCTAAGGGCAACGCTGGGCTTGCTCACGACCGGCGACCTGGCGCAGCGGGCCGTCGCCGGTTTCGGCGAAGTGGCGCTGCGCCAACCCGCGCCTGCCCTGCCCGACAAGGCCCTTCTCGACCGGTTCGCGGCGGCGGGCGTGCGGTCGTCCCCCTATGCCTGGTCCCGCGACGCAAGCGGAGAGGGCGTGCTTCCCCTGATCGAGGCCGATCCCTTCCGCGACCGCGCGCCGGAGCGCCCCGTGCTCGACGATACCGACTGGGTCGCCTTGCAGGGAATCTGCGGGGGCTGAGCGGCCGTCAGCCGCGGATGTAGGCGTCGGCATACCCTGCGCGCCGTGTGGTGGCCAGCGCTGCGCCCAGATCGGCGGGCGACGCGAAGGGGCCCGCCAGGATCGCCTTGACGGCATGGCCGCCCATCCGGCCCGTCGAGCTTGCCACCGGCAGGCCCAGTGCCCTGAGCCGGACAATGGCCGCTGCGGCGTTCGCGGGTTCGGCGAAGACGCCGACCTGGACGTATCCCCCCGGTCCGGCTGCGGTTTCGGCTGCGGTTTCGGCTGCGGGCTCAGGCGCGGCTGCCGCCGGAGCGACGGCGGTCTCGCCGCTCTGCCAGACGACGCGATAGGCGCCGCGGTCGGCCCGGAGCGCCCGCCGCGTCTCGGCCCCCGAGGGCGCGCCCGGCGCCACCCGAAGCCCCGGCACCCCGAGCCCGTTCAGATAGCCCACAGGCTCGGCCGGCGCCTCTTCGGTGCATTGCGTCACGCGGCGCCCGTCGCTGAGTAGGTAGCGCTGCGCGGCGTCGATCCGTTCGAGGCAGAGCGTGGCCCGAGGCGCGACGGGTTCATTGCGGACAAGCCGGACGGGCCCCTTGCGGGCGGGTGCGGCCGCCCTTGGCTTCGCCTGTGCCACGGGTCTCGTGACCACCGGGGATTTCATTGCGGATGCCGGCGCCGGCGCCGATGCGGCGGCCGGCGCAGTCTCGGGCGTAGTCTGGGGCGCAGTCT
>JBDHSQ010000061.1:0-20857 GCA_039808285.1 Paracoccaceae bacterium | reverse complement strand
TAGATTTTCGTGTAGCCGGTGCAGCGGCAGAGGTTGCCGCTGAGCGCGAGGCGGATGTCGGCCTCGTCGGGCGTGGCGGTGTCGTTGGTCAGCATCGACTGCGCGGCGATGATCATGCCCGGGGTGCAATAGCCGCACTGGGCCGCGCCGCGGTCGACGAAGGCGGTCTGCAACGGGTGCGGATCGTCCGGGCCGCCGAAACCCTTGACGGTGGTCACGGCGCGGTCACCGACGGTGCCGGTGAGGGTCAGGCAACTGTCCACCGCCATGCCGTCGAGCAGCACCGCGCAGGCGCCGCAATCGCCCTTCTCGCAGCCGCACTTGACCTCGACGGCGCCGAGCCGCCGGAGCGTCTCGAGCAGGGTCTCGTTCGAGGCGACCTCGACGCTGCGCGCCGTGTCGTTCACTGTCAACGTCATCGTCCGCCGGCTGGACATGGACCCGCACCTCCTCAGGAAAGGGATTCGATTGTCTGGTTGAGCAGGCGCCCGACGAGGACCTCGACCTGCTCCTTGCGGTAGGCCCCGGTGGCGCGGATGTCGTCGATCGGCGTGGCCTCGGCTGCCGCCAGCACGGCCGCCCTGGCGACGCGTTCCGCCGTCGGGGCCTGGCCGCGCAACAGCGCCTCGGCCGTGCGCGCACGGAACACGCAGGGGCCGACGGCGCCAAGTGCGACGCGAACCTCGGTGCAGACGCCCGACTTCATCGCGACAAGGACGGACACCCCCACCACCGTGATTGCGTCTCCCTTTCGGCGGGCCAGTTTGTAGAAACGGCTCGTCGACGCCGCATCGGGCCGAGGCCAGGAAATCGCGGTGATCAGTTCGTCGGGCTGCCGCACCGAGGCCTTGTAGCCGGTGAAATACGCATCGAGAGCCACGTCCCGGCTGCTCTTGCCGGTTTGCAGCGTAACCGTGGCGCCAAGCGCCATCAGCGGCGGCACCAGGTCGGCCGCGGGCGAACCGCAACAGATGTTGCCCGCGACCGTCGCGGTGTTCCGCACCATCTGGCCGGCAAAGACCCTTGCCGATTCGACCAGCGCCGGGGCGGCGTCAGCCATGCCGGGATGGCGAAGGATGTCTGAAACCGTGGTCGCGGCGCCGATGGTGACCCGATGGTCGCCGATGGTGATTCCCCGCAGGCCGGCCAGCCGCCCGATGCTGACCAGCGTCGCCGGACCCTCGCCCTTCGCCCGCATCTCGACGACGAGATTGGTGCCGCCGCCCAGCGGTGCGGCATCCCGTGCCGATCTCGCACCGGCGATCATCGCCAGCGCCTGATCCAGCTTCTCCGGGACCAGAAGGTCGAAGTCCGCATACATGTCTGCCTCCCAGTCGTTGCTGCCGGTCCGAAATCCGTTCCCCGAGTGTATCGGCCGCCCGGGCGTATCCGGTATTAGAGATTTCCTTGGGCCGCCCCCCTGAAAGCCTGACTGCCCGCGCCGGTCAGGCGAACGCGGCGTCGAACCGCTGCTGGATCGTCCGCCGGTCGAGACCCTGGGTGATGAAGACCAGCCTGGAGTCGCGCGCCGCATCGGGCCAGCGGTCAAGCCACGAGACGGGGAAGAGGACGTGCTGCACACCGTGGATCACCGCCGGGGCGTCGGGCCGGGCCCGGACGTTCAGGATACCCTTGAGCCGCAGAAGCTTCTCGCCGAACTCGATCACCAGCGCCTGGAGGAAATCGTTGAAGCGCCTGCCATCGACGGCCTGGCCGATCCGGATGACGAAACTTGTGATGCCGTCCTCGTCCTGCGCGCGCTGATGCGCGTGGGCGGCGTGATGGTGATCGTGGCAGTCATGCTCTTCGCCGCCTTCCGCCGCCGACAGCCATCCCGAAAAGTCGCGGAATGCCGCCTGCGCGTCGTCAACGGCCGCGTCCTGCAAGAGCGCGACGTCGATCCGGCCGTTGACCGCTTCGTGCAGCATCGCCCGCGGGTTGAGTTCGGTCAGCCGCACGCGCAACGCCGCCTCGGCAGCCGGATCCGAATGGCGGGCCACCAGATCGCCCTTCGTCAGGATCAGCCGGTCGGCGATCGCCACCTGCTTCACCGCCTCGGAGAACCGCGCGAGCGAAGCGCTGCCGGCGACCGCATCGACGACGGTGATCACGCTGCCGAGCCGGTAGCGGTCGAGCAGGGTCTCGTCGGTCATCAGCGTGTGCATGATCGGTGCCGGGTCGGCAAGCCCGGTGGTTTCGACGATCACCCGCTCGACCGGGGGCACCCGCCCGGTGTCGAGCCACATCGCCAGCGAGCCGAGCTTGTCGGCGAGATCGCCGCGGATGGTGCAGCAGATGCAGCCGTTGTTGATCTCGATCATCTGCTCCTCGCTGGTCTCCACCAGCATGTGGTCGATGCCGATCTCGCCGAACTCGTTGATGATGACGGCGGTCGCCTTCATCTCCGGCTGCCGGACGATGTGGTTGAGGATCGTCGTCTTGCCGCTGCCGAGGAAGCCGGTGATGATGATGACCGGAATCTTCCTGTCCCCGTGATTTGCCATTCTGCCACCTCCTCTGTCGTGATCAGGCGGGCACCGCCGCTTCGGGCGCTGCCTGTGCCGCCGCCGTGGGAAGCGGCGTCGCCGCTGTCTCGATGCTGCCGATGTGCCGATACAGCCGCTCGGTCGCGTCAGGGGCAAGCCCGCCCGCGGCGCAGCACCGCAGGAACTTGCCCCTCAGGGCATCCGCGCTCATCGGATTGCCCGGCATGCCCGTGGGCTGGCCGAGATAGTCCGAGAACCTCTGTCCGTCGCGGGTGACGATGGTGACGCGCGCGCCCTCCGGGGCCTGATCGTCGTGCAGCGAGTCGTCGCGGATCATCCTCACCTTCGCCATCGCCCCGCGCAATGCCGGATCGGTCAGCACATGTGGCGCCAGGCAGTTGATTCCCAGACTTCCGAAGGCGAGAATGGAACCGACGGCGAAGGGCATGGAGAACTGCGCCTCCTGCGGCGTCTGCGGCCGGTCGTGAACGAGGCTGATCGCGACGGTCGGCGTCACCTCGCAGATCACCTCGCCGATGTCCGCGGCAAGAAGCGCGTGACGTTCGAGCAGGTGCAGCGTCAGTTCCGCCCCCGCGTGCGCCCCGGAGCAGACGGGGAACTGCTTGAAGAATATGCCGGGATCGGTCAGCCGCCAGACGACGCCGAGCCGGTCGAGCGCCTGCATGTCACCCTGTTCGCCGTCAAGCAGCCTGAGAAACCCGCGGCTGTTCTCCAGCACGTCGGCAGGGCCGGTGACGCCGGCTGCCGCCAACAGCGCCGCTTCGACCCCGGCGGCAGCGGCGCGGCCGGCCATGTAGGGTTTGGCATCTGTACCGAAGGCCGCCTTCAGGCCGCTCGCCTGAACCCCGGCGATGGAGAGCGCCATCCGCGTCCCCGCCGCATCCAGCCCCAGCCCGCGCGCTGCGGCCGCGGCGGCGCCGAAGATGCCGAACGTCGCCGTGCTCCACCAGCCCTTGAAATAGGGCCCGGTGCCGCACAAGAGGGCGATGCCGTAGGCAACCTCCGAACCGGCGATGAAGGCCTCGAGCAGGCGCCGACCGTCACCCCCGGAGTGCTGAACGGCGGCAAGCGCGGCGGGGAAGACCACCGCAGAGCCATGCATGATCCCGGTGTAGCTGGTGTCGTCGAAATCGAGGACATGGGCCGCGGTGCCGTTGACCAGCGCCGCGCCAACCGGATTCAGCCGTTCCGGCCGCCCCAGCAACGTGGCCTCGCCGGGTGCGTGACTTGCCGTGGCATAGGCGGCGACACGCGCACAGAGCGGATCTCGCGCGCCTGCCAGACCCACGCCCACGAGATCGAGGACGCAGTTGCGCGCCACATCAACGACCGGCGCCGGAACGTCCACGAGACGCAGCGCGCTCGACCAGGCGGCGACAGCGCCCGCAAGTGTTTCGGCATTGCGCGCCATCACGCTTCGCCCCTGTCGACGCGACCGCCCAGCGGGGCGGCCGCCTCGATCAGCCATTCCCAGAACGTCACCGCATATTCGCGCGGAACGTAAAGGTCGAAGGCCGGATCGGCCCGCGACGGCAGCCGATGGACGAGAACCGGGACATGATGGACGACGCTTTGCACGAACACATGCTCCGGGAAGACGCCATCCTCGAGGTCGATCGGCAGCCCGCGATTGAGCAGGGTCTGCGCCTCGGGGCCGCAGACGCGGATCACGGTCCGGCTGTGGTCGATCTCGGTGACGACCCCGTCCCTCACATCGAAAGAATCAAAGAAATCGCGCAGGCGGCCGCCGCAGGCGGCATCGCAGACGAACCACAGCCTTGTCGGCCCGACCCGGAAGACCGTGACATCCTCGTGCGCGCTGGCGGTGAGACAGTCGACCGGAACCCGCACTCCGAGGTGCGAGGTGATCCGCTCGCAGATCGAGCCGAAGCTGTCGGGCCAGCCGGAAAGCTGGATCAGGTGTTGCGGCGCGTGTTCCCGGAGAACCACCGCGGGCGGCTCCCGTTTCACGCCGATCGGTCCGATGGCATAGGCCGCCGCCAGTGCCGAACGCAATTCAGCCATGCAACCGTTCTCCCTCCGGATCAACGAAATGCGGCGCGGTCACCCGCACCTTCGTGAGTTCGCCATAGAGCGGGAATGCGGCATCGACCTCGCTGCCGATCCGCGACGCCCCGCCCGAAATGAAGCCGAGCGCGATGTTGCGTTGCAGTTCGGGTGACCAGGTGACCGACGAGACGAAACCGATGCCGTGGCCCATGTGGCCGCTGCCGTTGGCGGCGGTGAACACGGCCGCCGCGGGAGCCGGCGCCTGCTCCGACAGGACCGGCGACCCGTCGGCGAAGCGTTTGCGGTAGCGCGCCGTCGGATCGCAGAGGATCGCCCCCGCGCGCAACGTGCCTGCGCCATCCGCCAGTTCCAGGCCGACAAGCTGCGGGCGTTCCGGATCGGCCAATCCTTGGCGTTTCGCCAGCGCGCCACCGAGAAACGGTTTCACGCCGCTCGCCATCCGCGCCAGCCCGAGATCGGCCAGCGTGGTGCGCCCTTCGAGTTCGGACCCGGCGACATGGCCCTTCTCGATCCTGAGGGCGCCGAGCGCCTCGACGCCGTAGACCGTGAGGCCGAGGTCGGCGCCCCGGTCGCAGAACATCTGCCAGAGCGCCATTCCATAACCTGCCGGCGCATAGACCTCGTAGGCGCGTTCGCCCGAGAAGCTGACCCTGAGGACGCGGACCGGAATGTCGCCGGCGTGGCCATGCGCCACGCCCATGAAGGGCAGCCCGCCGTCCGACAGGTCGATGCCGGTGACCACGCGGCCCAGCAGATCGCGGCTCATGGGGCCGCTGACCGCCATCCCCGCCCACTGGCTGGTGACCGATGTGACCTGCACCCTGAGATCGGGCCATGCGGCCTGGAGCAGGAACTCCAGTTGCGCCATGACCTTTCCGGCGTTCGCCGTGGTCGTGGTCATGAAGTAGTGGTGTTCCGAAATCCGCGAGGTCGTGCCATCGTCGAGCACGATGCCGTCGGGCCGCAGCATCACGCCATAGCGCGCCCTGCCGACCGGCAGCTTCGAGAAGCCGTTGACATAGACGCGGTTCAGGAACTCGGCCGCGTCCGGCCCCTGCACGTCGATCTTGCCGAGCGAGGAGACATCGGTCAGCCCGACCGTGCGGCGCACCGCCGCCGTTTCGCGGGCGCAGGCGTCCCGCCGCGACTCGCCCGGTTGCGGGAAATACCAGGGCCGCAGCCAAAGCCCGGTTGTGGTGAGTTCGGCGCCATGCTCCTGATGCCAGTCGTGCATCGGGCTGCGCCGGATCGGGCGGAAATGCAGCCCGGTCTCCGGCCCGGCCAGCGCGCCCACCGCCACCGGGCGGAACGGCGGCCGGAAGGTGGTGGTGCCGACCTCGGCGATGGTCCGGCCGCTGAGTCCGGCAAGAATGCCGAGCGCGTTGAGGTTGGAGGTCTTGCCCTGGTCGTTGGCCATGCCGAGCGTGGTGTAGCGCTTCAGGTGCTCGACCGAGGCATAGCCCTCCCGATACGCCAGCGCGATGTCGTCGGCGCCGACGTCGTGCTGGAGATCGACGAACATCTTGCCCCCGCGGCGGCCGAGCGGGGCCGGGATCGTCCAGACCGGGGTGATGGCGGCGTCCGCCCTTTCATCCGGCAGGCGTCCGGCCGGTGCGCGGCCCTGCGCGGCGGGCGCCCCGCCGCAGGCTTCCGCAGCGGCGAGAGCCGCCGCCATGCCGCTTTCGATGCAGGCGGCGAGCGTCGCCCGCCCCGCCGCGCCGCCGGCGACCGCAAAGCCTTCCGGCAGCGCCCCGGCGACGAGCATCGCCTGGTCCGCGTCATAGACCGGCTTGCAGCCCCGTTGCGCAAGCAGGTGCAGCGTCGGGGTCCAGCCGCCGGAGACGGCGAGCAGGTCGCAGCGCAGCCGCGTGCGGACGCGCGCGGGTGCGGGCCGGGCCGCATCGAAGGGCACGATGTCGACGCTGGCGATGGCGCGGGTTCCGTTGGCGCGCCCGACTGCGCTGGCGGGATGCAGCGCGATCCCGGCGCGCGACATGCGCAGCCGCAGCGCCTCCGGCAGGCCGGGGCGGACATCGACGACGCTCACCTCCGCACCCGCCGCCCGCAGGTCCTCTGCCGCGGAATAGGCACTGTCATTGTTGGTGAAGACGACGACGCGGCGGCCCGGCAGCACCGCGAAACGGTTGGCGTAGCTTTGCGCCGCCGAGGCGAGCATGACGCCCGGCAGGTCGTTGTCGGCGAAGACGATGGGGCGTTCGATCATGCCGGTGGCGAGGATCGCCCGTTCGGCCCTGACCCGCCAGTAGCGCTGCCGCGGCTGGAACGGCGGCGGCACCGCGACATGGTCGGCCACCCTTTCGAGCAGGCCGAAGGTCATGCCGTCATAGGCACCGAAGGCGGAGGTCCGCGTCATCACCCGCACCGTGGGCAGCGAGGCCAGTTCCGCCAGCGCCGATTGCAGCCAGTCCGTCGCCGGCCGGTCGCGCCGGGCAAGGAGCGAGCCGCCAGGCTCGGCATCGTCCTCGACCAGGATGACGCGGAGCCCGCTCCGCCCCGCCGCGATCGCCGCCGCCAGCCCGGCCGGGCCGGCGCCGACCACGAGGAGATTGCAGAAGGCATGGGCCTTCTCGTAGCGGTCGGGATCGGGGGCGGAGGTCGGGTCGCCCATGCCGGCGGCCTTGCGGATGAAATGCTCGTAGACCATCCAGGCCCGCCGGGTCGGGCCCATGAAGGTCTTGTAGTAGAAACCCGCCGCGAAGAGCTTGGGAAACCGGCCGACGACGCTCATCGCGTCGTGGCGCAGGGACGGCCAGCGGTTCTGGCTCTGCGCCTCGAGCCCGTCGAAAAGCTCCACCCTGGTCGCCGGGACGTTCGGCTCGTGCCGCCCCTCGCCGCGCAGCGTGACGAGCGCGTTCGGCTCCTCGACCCCGGCCGAGTAGATGCCCCGCGGGCGGTGATACTTGAAGCTGCGCCCGACCAGCGTCACCCCGTTCGCCAGCAGCGCCGAGGCGAGCGTGTCGCCGGCGTGGCCGGTGTAGGTCCGCCCGTCGAAGCGGAAGGAAACCGGCCGCGACCGGTCGATCCGCCCCCCCGCCGCCAGCCGTCGCACCTGCCCGGTCATGCCACTTCCACCCGCTTCTCGTCCTCCGCCGGCACTTCGTCGCGGGCCGGCCGGACCGACGCCACCCGGTGCGTGACGGTATCGCGCACCACCCGCAGCCATTGCCGGCAGCCGTGCAGGTGCTGCCAGAACTCGGCGTGCTCGCCCTTCGGGTTGTCGCGGAAGAAGACGAAGTCGGTCCAGCGGTCGATGTCGTCATCCGCAAGCTCCGGCATCGGGCCGGAGGCATCGCCGCCATAGAGGAACTCGACGTAATCCCTTTCGCCGCAATAGGGGCAGGCCAGTCTCAGCATCGTTGCGTCCTTTCAATGCGCCCAGGGGGTCGGCCCCATGCCCTTCTCGTCGAGCTGGTGGCCGCGGCGGAAGCGGTCGAGGGTGAAGCGGGCGTTCAGGGGATGCGGCGCGTCATGGGCGATGGTGTGGGCGAAGCACCAGCCCGAGGCGGGCGTCGCCTTGAAGCCGCCGTAGCACCAGCCGCCGTTGATGTAGAGCCCGTCGACCGGCGCCCTGCAGATGATCGGGCTGCCGTCCATCGTCATGTCCATCACCCCTGCCCAGTGCCGCAGGAGCCGCAGGCGCGACACCAGCGGCACCAGCGCCTTGGCCGCCGCCATCGTCTCCTCGACGATCGGCAGGTCGCCGCGCTGGCCGTAGGAATTGTGCCCGTCGAGGTCGCCGCCCATCACCAGCCCGCCCTTGTCGGACTGCGAGACGTAGAAATGCACCGCGCCGAAGGCGACGACGCAGTCGATCACCGGCTTGATCGCCTCGGTCACGAAAGCCTGGAGGACATGGGTCTCGATCGGCAGCCGGAGCCCCGCCTTCGCCGCAAGCTGGCCGGTGTGCCCGGCGACGGCCAGCCCCACCTTCTTCGCCCGGATCGGGCCGCGCGTGGTCTCCACCCCGACGATGCGGTCATGTTCCCGCAGGTAGCCGGTGACCTCGCAGTTCTGGACGATGTCGACGCCCTGCGCGTCGGCGCCGCGGGCATAGCCCCAGGCCACCGCGTCGTGGCGCGCGGTTCCGGCGCGCTGCTGCCAGAGCCCGCCGTGGATCGGGAAGCGGGCATGGTCGGAATAGTCGAGGATCGGCACCCGCTGTCGCACTTCCTCGCGCGACAAGAGTTCGGCGTCGATGCCGTTCATCCGCATGATGTTGCCGCGCCGCGCCAGCGCATCCATCTGCGCCGGCGAATGGCCGAGGTTGAGCTGCCCGCGCGGCGAATACATGACGTTGAAGTTGAGGTCGCGGCTCATCCCCTCCCAGAGCTTCATCGAATGCTCGTAGAAGGCGGTATTGCCGTCGATCATGTAGTTCGACCGGATGATCGTGGTGTTGCGCCCGGTGTTGCCGCCGCCGATCCAGCCCTTCTCGATCACCGCGACATTGGTCAGCCCGTGGTTCTTCGCCAGGTAGTAGGCGGTCGCAAGCCCGTGGCCGCCGCCGCCGACGATGACGACATCATAGGCCGGCTTCGGCGTGGCGTCCCGCCAGGCGCGGGTCCAGCCGGTGTTGCCGCGGAGCGCCTCGCGGAAGAGGCTGAAGGCGGAATAGTGGGTCATGGTCCTGTCCGGTCGGGATCGGAGGGCCCCGCGGCGGTCATGCCGCGGGGCCGCCCGCGGCCTCTCAGCCGACGAGCGCGTCGTAGGTGGGGTTGTAGTATTTCATCCAGAAGTCGCCGCGCATGTCGCGCAGCGTCGGCACCTTGATCCGCGCCTCGTCGACCTTGGCGAGGTCGAGGTCGGCCATGATCACGGCGTTCTCCTGCCGGCCGCCGGTGGCGAGCACCTCGCCCATCGGGTCGACGATCATGCTTTCGCCGAAGTAGTCGTTCACGCCTTCCTTGCCGATCCGGTTCGAGTAGACGCAGAACATGCCGTTGTCGACCGCGCGCATGATGTTGAGGTTGCCCCAGTGCACGCCGTGGGCATAGCCCGGCGCGGCGGTGGGGCAGAACATCACCTCGGCGCCGAGCATGGCGAGGATGCGCGCCGTCTCCGGGTAGCGGCGGTCGTGGCAGATGATCGTGCCGAACTTGGCATAGGGCTCGAAGGTGGTCTCGTGCACCTTGAAGTCCTGCCCGGCGCGGAAATACATCTTCTCCAGCGCCTGCACGCCGGCCACCTGGGTCTTGCGGTAGGTGCCGACGATGGTCCCCTCCGGCCCGATCGTCGCCGAGGAGTTGTAGTAGATGCCCGGATGCGCCTTCTCGAACAGCGGGAAGATGACGTAGTTGCCGTATTTCTTCGTCAGCTTGGCGACCTCGTTGGTGCTGTAGCCGGGGATCGTCTCGGCCTCCTTGAAGAGGTCGTTGTCCTTCTGGCCGTAGCAGCGGTCGTAGTCGGTGGTGCAAAGCTCGGTCGCCAGGATGATCTGCGCGCCCTTCTTCGATGCCTCCTCGATCAGCGGCAGCGTCCGCTGTTCCATCTTCTCCTTGATCGAGGCCCGCGGCATCGCCTTTTCCTGTAGCGCCGCGACCGTGAGCGTTCTGGTGGTCATTCCAATCTCCTGTCTTGGGGTGTTCCGATGATGCGGGGGGTCAGGCCGGATCGGCCTTGAGGAATTGCGCGCGGCCCTTCCTCGCCTTCAGCTCGCCGTCCTGAAGCAGGATCTCGCCGCGCTGGATGACGATTTCCGGCGCGCCCAGCACGGTGCGGTTCTCGTACATCGTGTAGTCGGTGTTGACGTGCTGGTTCGCCGCCGTGATCGTGTGCTGCTTCATCGGGTCGAAGATCAGCACGTCGCCGTCGGCGCCGGGCTGGAGCACGCCCTTGCGCGGGAAGATGCCGAAGATCTTCGCCGGCTTCTCGCACATCATCTCGACCAGGCGGCAGAGGCTGACCTGACGGCGGTTGACGCCCTCGTCATAGGTCACGGTGAACATCGTCTCCTGCCCCGGCAGGCCCGCCGGCGCCTTGAACACGTCGCCGAAGCGCGGCTCCTTCTTGGCGATCAGGTGGCCGCCGGTGTCGGCGCCGATGACGTCGACCCTGCCGTCGATGATCGCCTGCCAGAGCGCGTCGACATGCTCCTTCTCGCGCAGGGGCGGGCTGACCTTGGCCAGCGAGCCGAGCTTCAGCATCTCCGCGTTGGTCAGCGTCAGGTAGTGGGTGCAGGTCTCGGTGTAGATCGGCGCGCCGCCCCAGCCCTTGAACATCGCGATGACGTCGAGCGCCTCCCTGGTGGAGACGTGGACGACATACATCGGGCAGTCGAGCACCTTGGCGAAGCTGAGGATGCGGAAGGTGGCCTCGGCCTCGGTGATCGCGGGGCGCGAGGGCGCGTAGTATTCCGGCCCGGTCTTGCCCTCGGCGGTGAAGCGGTCCTCGAGGAAGTCGCAGAGGTCGCCGTTCTCGGCATGGACGCAGAACAGCCCGCCGTTCTCCTTCAGCACGCTGAGGATGCGCATGAGATCGGCGTCGCTGAGGAACATCCCGCGCTTGCGGTAGGCCATGAAGCCCTTGAAGGACCGCACGCCCTTGGCGCAGATCTGCGGGATGGTGGTTTCCAGTTCCGCCAGGTCGGAGGCGACGAGGCTGCAATGCAGGCCGAAGTCGATGACGGAATCGCGCGCGCCTTCCTCCATGAAGTAGTTCACCGCATCGAGAAGGTTGCCCTCGACCCCCCAGGCCTTCACCGCGCCGATGTAGGGGATGAGCGTCGTGATTCCGCCGTGGACCGCCGCCCGCGACAGGGTATCGAGCCGGTCGGCATAGACCGGGTGAAGATGCGCCTCGACGATGCCGGGCAGGACATATCTGCCGGTCGCGTCGATCGTCTTCCTCGCGGTCCTGCCGCTGCCCGGCGCCTCGATGCTGTCGACGAGGCCGTTGCGGATGAAGACATCCGCGAGCTTCATCTCGCTGCTGCTGACCAGCACGCCGCCCTTGATGTGGATGTCGCAATCGCCCGTCGTCATCTCGTCGTCCCTCTTTCCGCCGGAACCCGGCCTGGCCGCCGTGGCCCTTCTTCTGCTGCGCGCCGTGTGTTGCCAGACAAGTCTTCCGCTGCCCCGGAAAGCGGCTTCCGGGCCCGGTCCGGCTGTCTGGCGTGATCTCCGGCGCGCCCTATTCCGCCGGCATGCGGAACGCCTTCGTTTCGTATTCGCCCGCGCCCATCACCGCCTTGGCGATGCTGGCGTAGCCGGTGCAGCGGCAGAGCTGGCCGCGCATGTGGCTCCGCACCTCCTCCTCGGTGGGGTTCGGGGTCTCGTCGAGCAGCGTGCGCCCGATCATGATCATCCCCGGCGTGCAGTAGCCGCACTGCACCGCGTTGTTGTCGAGGAACGACCGTTGCAGCGGATCCAGCTCGCGCCCCTGCGCGAGGCCCTCGATCGTCACCACCTCGCAGCCCTCGGCCTCGACCGCGAGCTTGAGGCAGGACAGCACCGGCCTGCCGTCGACATGGACGGTGCAGGCGCCGCATTCGCCGATGCCGCAGCCGTATTTGGTGCCGGTCAGCTTCTCCTGCTCGCGGATGACGTTGAGCAGGAGATCGTTGGCCGCGACCGCGAATTCCCGCGGCGTGCCGTTGAGCGTGAAACGGACGATCTGCTTCTTCATTTCGTGGCTCCTTCCCCGGCACGCTGCCAGGCGGTTTGCAGGGCATCGCGGACGATGGTCCGGGCGACATGGCGGCGATAGCTTTCCGACGCCCGCACGTCCGAGATCGGCCGGATGTCCTCGGCGACGATTTCGGCGGCCTTGGCGAAGGCATCGGCCGTCCCCTCGGCGCCGGTCAGCGCCGCCTCGGCCCGCGCCACGCGGACCGGTGTCGGCGCCACCGAACCGAGCGCGATCCGGCAGCCGGTGATCCGCGCGCCGTCGCGCACCAGCGAGACCGCCGCGCAGACCTGCGAGATGTCCGCGACCACGCGCGAGATCTTGCGGAAAGCGCTGCCGGTGCCGGCGGCGGGCGCGGGCAGCCGCACCTCGGTGACGATCTCGCCCGGCTTGAGCACCGTCTTGCCGGGGCCGGCGAAGAATTCCGCCAGCGGCACCCGGCGCTCCGATCCGGCCGAGGCGATGATGACGGAGGCGTCATGGACCAGAAGCGCCGGCGCAGTGTCGGCGGCGGGCGAGGCGTTGCAGATATTGCCGCCGAGCGTGCCCATATACATGATCGACACCGTGCTGAAGGCGTTGCACGCCTCGCGCAGCGCGGCGAAGCGCGCGCCCACGGCCGGCGACCGGCTGACCGACTGGATCGTCGTCCCCGCGCCGATCGTCAGGCCGTCGCCCATCGTGATGCCGTCCAGCTCCTTCACGCCGGCAAGGCTGACCACAAGCTCGGGGCTGAGCCGTTCCATCTTCATCTGCACCAGAAGGTCGGTGCCCCCGGCCAGCAGCCGCGCGCCGCGGCCGTGCTTGCGCAGAAGCGCGAAGGCCTCGGCGAGGCTGGCGGGCCGGGCGAAGTCGAACTCCGGCGCCAGGATGCGGGTATTGGTGTTCATATACATGATCTGGCCCTTCTATTCGGCAACCGGCGCCGGCGCCGTGCGCGCCCGGCCCTTCGACGTGTCGCGCTGCTGCGCCTCCTGCCCGGCGAGCGCGGCGAGCACCTTCTCCGGCGTGATCGGCACCTCGTAGAAGCGGATGCCGAGCGCGTTGTGGACGGCATTGGCGAAGGCCGCGATCGCCGGGTTCTTCGCCGCCTCGCCGACCCCCTTGGCGCCGAACGGGCCGGTGGGTTCGTAGGTGTGGGCGAAGTGGGTCATGATGTCGTCGGCAAGCGGCGCCTCCGCCATCGAGGGGGTCTTGCCGTCGACCCAGAAGCCCTTGCTGGCCAGTTCCCCCGTCACCGGGTCCCAGTGGTTGTCCTCGATCAGCGCGTAACCCTGGCCCTTCGACAGGCCGCCGACGAGCTGGCCGCTGGCCAGTGCCGGATTGACGACGGTGCCGCAGTCGCTGCCCAGCGCGGCGCGCCGGGTGTGGATCTGGCCGGTTTCGGTATCGACCTCGACCTCGACGAAGTAGGAGACATAGGCGGGCGGGCAGTTCACCTGGCGCATGCTTTCCGACGCGCTGATGGTGCCGAGGCTGTTGATGTGGAGGTAGCGCGCCACATCGCCCACCGTCATCCGCCGCTCGGCGAGGTTCGGGCAGTAGACCACGCCCTGGCCCAGATTGTCGTCGGGCTCGATCACCAGCGACTCGGGCAGCACGTCGAGCACGCGCGCGGCCCAGTGCAGGATCTGCGCCTTGACCGACTTCGCCGCCTTGAGCGCCGCGGCGCCGCCGGCATAGACCCCGCGGGTGGCATGGGTGGTGACGTCATAGAGCGAGGTGCGCGTGTCGCAGGGAGAGATGCCGACCATGTGGCCGGGCACCCCGATCTCGTCGGCGACGATCTTGGCGATCGCGTGGTTGGTGCCGCCGCCGTGGTCCATCAGCGACTGGATGAGGTCGAGCGTGCCGTCCTCGTTCAGCTTCACGATGGCGCCGGAATAGTCGATCATCTCGGCGCCCGACGCCTTCGCATGGCCGACGCCGCTGGTGTGGAAGCCGCGCGCCATGCCGATGCCGCGCCGCATCCGCCCGGTCTGCGACCCCGGCTTCGGGCGCTTGTCCCAGCCGATCTTCTCGGCGCCGGTCCTGAGCAGTTCCGGCACGCCGTCGCTGCGGATGATGCACTTGGAGGCCGGGCCCTGGCCCCAGAAGGTGCCGCCGAGGCCGACATAGTGCCGGAGCTTGTAGTCGACCGGATCGAGGCCGAGCGCGTGCGCGATCTCGTCCATCAGGCATTCGACCGCGAAATGCGCCTGCGGCGCGCCGAAGCCCTGCATCGCGCAGGACGGCGTCTTGTTGCTGTAGATCGCCCGGCCGGAATACTTCATGTTCGGCAGCTTGTAGAGCGAGGCCCAGAAGCCGCCGAGCCCGCCGAGGAACGGATAGGCCTGGATGTTGTGGGCGCCGATGTCGATCTCGGCCCGCATCTCGCCGGCGACCAGCGTGCCGTCCTTCCGGACGCCGAGCTTGAGGGTGATCTGCGAGGGATAGCGGACATGGTCGTGCATGTCCTCCTCGCGGGTGGAGGCGATCTTGACCGGCCGGCCGGCCTTGAGCGCCAGCCCGACGCAGATCGGCGTCACCGAGTTCATCTGGATGCTCGACCCGAACGCCCCGCCGAGCGCGACCTTGACCACATTCACCTTGTTGAGCGGCAGGCCGTAGATCTGGCCGAGCAGGATGCGGGTGTTGTGGATCGACTGGGTGCTGCACCAGACCGTGATGCCGCCGTCGATCTCGGGCCGGCAGGTCACCGTCTTGGGCTCCATCTGGGCGTGGTAGATGCGGCTGGTGCGGAAGGTGCGCTCGAACACCAGCTCCGCCTCGGCGAAGCCCTTCTCGACGTCGCCGACGTCGATCGTGCGCTGCACCGCCACGTTGTTGCGGATCGGCACGTCCTTGCCGTCGAGCAGCACGGTGTCATGGATCGGGTCGGCGCCGTCCTTCAGCGCCTGTTCCATCGTCGTGATGACCTGAAGGGGCGCATATTCGACCCTGACCGCGCGCAGCGCCCGTTCCGCCAGTTCCTCGGTCGGGGCGGCCACCGCGAGCACCGCCTCGCCGACATGGCGCGCCTTGTCGGCGACGACGGTGCGGTCGCGGTAGAGGCAGGGGGGCGTGCTGACGATCCGCTCGTTGTAGCGCATCTTCGGCACATCGTCGTAGGTCAGGCAGACCGCGCCTAGCGCTTCGGCGGCGCTGGTATCCACGCTGACGATCCTCGCATGGGCATGGGGGCTGCGCAGCACCCGGCCGTGCCACATCCGGTCGACGCTCACGTCGGGTGCGTATTTCTCGGATCCGGTCACTTTGGAAAGGCCATCCTTGCGCCAGGATGCATCGCCAACGGATTTGAGTTCAGTCGACAGCATGGGTGCTCCCCGTCATCTCGTGTTCGTCCAGATGGATCATAGGGCGCGGGCCACCGCCGCCGGTATTAGTGTTTTCCGTGGGCCGTACATGGATTTCCTGCACCACTGTTCGGCCGGCGCGGAGCCATCGACGGTCAAGCGAAATCGGCGACGACCGCGCGCCATGATCTCACCAGCGTGGCCTCATCCAGACCGGCCGCCGCGACCAGCGGCGCCGACGCCCGGGGGTAGACGCCGCCCAGGATACCCTCCGCCTTGGCGATGATTTCCGCCGGCGAGAAGGGGCGATCCGGTCCGCCGCGGGCGCTCAGGCATTCCCCCTCCAGCACGCGGCCGTCGCTCAACCTCAGCGCAACCCGCGAGGGCCGGTCATTCGGCCACTCCCCGGGCGGCGCGAACGGCACGATCACCACGCGTTGCCGCAACTGGGCAATCCCGTCGTCGGCCAGCGTTCCGGCGGCGAAGGCCGCAGCGCCGGCATGGCCGAAGGCGGCCGTGGCCGCGGCGATGTGCTGGATCGAGAACTTCGCCGCCAGGGTGGTCGTCGGCGCGGCATTGTCCAGCGCCCGACCCTTTTCATGCACTGCGACGCGAATCGCCACGATACGGCCGGGACTGAGTGGCCCGCCACCGGCAAGCGCCGCCTGCACCGCCTCGACAGTGGAATGGCCATACTGGCAGCAGGCGTGGAGCTTGTGGTAGCCGTCGCGCATCGCCCAGTCGCGGCTCAGTCCTGAGTCGAGCCTCGCCGCATCGGCCGTGGCGCCGAGGATCGAGACGAAGACATCGGCGACGCTGCCCGGCGTGCCCGAGATGCCGATCCCGCTCCAGTCCGCCGCCCTGAGTCCGTTCTGCGCGCAGAGCCCCGGCCAGACATTGCGCACCAGCGCCCCCTCGACGGCATGGCGGAACGGGCCGGGAAGGACCAGCGTCGCCGCCGTCGAGACCGTGCGGCCGAAGGCCTCCGCCCCGAGGCCGCGCAGCCGGGCGACGGCGGCGGCGGCACCGACCGTGGCGAGCCCGCCATGCGGATGCAGGACGAGCGGGGGGAAGACGAAGGCGCGGGCGAAGCGGGCCACCGTCTCGTAGCCGGCGACGAGCGCCACCAGCAGGTCGCGAAGGGTCGCGCCGCCGGCCTCGGCCTCCGCCATCAGCGCCGGCAGGCAGTAGAGCGCGGCATGGCACACCGCCGGGCGATAGCCGCCGTCCAGCTCGCACCAGTCTGCACCCGCACCGTTCGACAGCGCCGCCGAATAGCGGTCGAGCCGGGCGCCGGTGCCGTCGAACACCGTCGCCTCGGCCGGCCCGGCGCTGCGCACGAGCCCCTGCCGGAGGGCGACCAGCTCGGGCTCCGCCCGCGCCGCGACCATCGCGGCGAAATCGTCGAGAAGGATCAGCGCCGCGTGCCGGCGGACATCCTCCGGCAGGTCCGTCCAGGAGAGCCCCGCCGCCCAGCGCGCGAGCCTGCCCACCGCCTCCGCCACCCCGTCCCGCATCCCGAACCTCCCGCATTGCCGGGCCGCCGTTTTCGCGGACCGATGCGACACGAGGCCGACGCTACACGGGCCGGGCCCGGCCGCGGTCGCAGGAAATTCCGTCTGCACGTTTCAGCTTTTCTTCCCGGGCGCCGCCGGGCAGCCGGCTCAGACCGGCAGCAGCAGATGCGCCAGTGCCGCCTTCGCCACCCGCCGGACGCAGTCGTAGGTGTGGCTCGACGCGGTCTCGGCCGTGGCCAGCATCCCGACACAGAGGTTCGGCAGGTCTCCGGCCAGCGGCCGGACCGCGAACTCGCTGCCGTCGATGGCGAAGGTGTGCCGCGTCGGCATCGCCAGGATCGAGAAGCCGAGCCCATGCGCCACCATCGCCCGCGCCACTTCCGGCGAGGTGGTGCGGTGGGTGATCCGCGGATTGATCTGCGCGATGTCGAACAGCGACAGGTAGTATTCGCCGCTCTTCGGCAGATCGAGCAGGATCATCGGATCGCCGGAAATCTCCTTCAGGTCGATCGCCTCGGCGCCGGCCAGGCGATGGTCCTTCGGCAGGATGCAGTAGGGTTCCACCTCGCCCAGCGGCTCGAACACCAGGTCGCGACCCATGCCGAACTTGTAGGTGAAGGCGATCTGGACGATGCCGTCGCGCAGCGCCCCGAGCACCCAGGCCTGGTGGCCTTCCACGAAGGAAAGTCGGGATTCGGGATGGGTCTGGGCGAACCGCGAGGCGATCAGCGGGATGATCACCGGCGCCAGCGTCACGAAGCAGGCGGCGTTGACGATGCTCGAGATCGTCTTGCCCATCCCCTGCGCATCGCTTTCGAGCTGTTCGGCATTCTCGTAGAACGCCTTCGCCATCGCGAAGAACGCCTTGCCGTCCTCGGTCATCAGGAGGCCGTGCGAATGATGCCGGACGAAGAGCTGGATGTTGTACTGCTCCTCGATCTGGCCGATCGCCGCGGAGATCGACGGGGCCGAGATGTTCACGTCGAAGGCCGCCTGGTTGACGCTGCCGGCGCGGGCGGCGGCAAGGAAATAGCGTATCTGGCGCAGGGTGAAGCGCGGTTCCATCGTCAGCGGTTTCCCTCGATCCTCATGTGGCTGGGCGGCATCCCGTCCGTCCGGCGGCCGTCATGCTTCGGGCCGTGGCGCGCCCGCCACCGACAGCACCTCGGCCAGCACGGAGATCGCCAGCGTGCGCGCATCGCGGGCCGAGTGCAGCAGCCCGATCGGGCCGCGGAGCCGCCGCAGCGCTGCCGGGTCGATGCCGAGCGCCTCCAGCTCCAGGTTGCGGGCGTCGCGCGCCATCCGGCTGCCCTGGGCGCCGATGTAGAAGGCCGGGCTGGACAGGGCGTCGGCAAGGATCGGCGGTTCCCAGTCGTGGTCGTGGAAGAAGAGGACGATCGCGGTGCGCGGGTCGACGGCGAGATCGGCGGGGAACAGCTTCGCGGTGAGGGCCCTCGTCGCGCAGCCTGACGCCGCGCCGTGCGCCAGCGTCTCGTCGTCGGGCGACAGCAGGATGTTGGGATACCCGGCCGACTGCACCAGCGCGGCGAAGGTTCCCGCCTCCGGGCCCTTGCCGAAGACGAGGAAGCGGATCTCCGGGATGAAGCGGACCTGGAACACCGCCCCGTCCCAGCCGGTTCCGCCCTCCTCTGCCAGCGACAGTGCACCGTTCTCGCGCACGATGCGCAGCGTGCAGGGGATGCGCTGGCGCCGCTGTTCCGCCAGCCGGCCGAGTGTGTCGCGATCCGGCCGCGGCAGGAGCAGGATGTCGAGCCCGCCGCCGCAGGGCAGGCGGATGTCGATGTAGGGCGAGCCGCGGCCGTATCGCACCGCGACAGGCCGCCCCTTTTCCAGCGCCGCGAGGGCATGGAGCGCGATGTCGTTCTCGATGCAGCCAGAGGAGAGCGTGCCAACGCGATGGCGGTCGCTGAACACCGCCATCGTCGCGCCGACCGGGCGGTAGGACGGCCCCTCGACGCCGGTGATGACCGCCAGCACGGCATCCTCGCCACGCGACAGGATCGCGTCGACGGGATCCAGGTTCAGGCCGAAGACGGGCTGGGCGAGGTTCATGGCGCGATACCCCCGGGCGGAGAGCCCATACTGCCGATCCCGGCGGAAATGCCAAGAGGCGCCGGCCTTTCCGAGGCGAAAGGAAGATCGCCGAGAACAGTCGGCGGCGAGACCGGCCCCGCCCGCCGCGCCGCCGGTCGTATGCTCACTTTGACAGCCAGACCTGGAACTTCGCGTCCAGATCGTCGCGGTGGTCTGCCCACCAGACGTAGTTGTTGATGTACTTGTGCGCCCCGTTGGCCGGATTGGTCGGCATGTGCGGCGCCATTTCGACGCCGAGATCTGCGTGCTTGCCCACGAGCGGAATCGAAGAGGCCCGCGCCGGCGCATAGGGAATATATTTCGCCTGATCGGCCAGCCGCTGCGAATCGGTGGCGAAACGGAGATAGTCCATCACTGCCGTTTCGCGGTCCGCCGGCAGGCCCGCCGGCACCACCCAGCCGTCGAGTTCCAGCACCTGGTGATCCCAGGCGATCGCAAGCGGCTGATTCTCTTCGGCGATGGATGAGAACAGCCGGCCATTGTAGGCCGAGCCCATGAAGACCTCGCCGTCGGCGAGAAGCTGGATCGCCTCGGCGCCCGACGACCACCAGAGCGTGTCCTTCTTGATCGTGCCGAGCTTGGCGAAGGCGCGGGCCTGGCCCTCATCGGTCTCGAGCGTGGAATAGACCTCCTCATAGGGCACGCCGTCGCAGAGAAGCGCCCATTCCAGATTGACGATCGGCCGCTTGTTGAGCGCGCGTCGCCCGGGGTATCTTTCGAGATCGAAAAGATCGCAGGCGCCGGTGGGCGGCTCCACCCCTGCCGGCAGCTTGTCTGTCCGGTAGCCGATCGTCGTCGAGAATGCGATCTCGGGAATGAAGCAATCGGCCACGATCGTGTCGCCGAAATCCGCGCGCGCCGAAGTTCCGTCGGGTGCCGGCGCCAGCATCGCGTCGAAGTCGATCCTCTCGACCAGGCCTTCGTCACACATGCGGATACCGTCGGCGGCCTCCACGTCGATCAGATCCCAGGTGATGTTGCCGGCCTCCTTCATCGCGCGCAGCTTGGCAACCGCCTCGGCCCCGCTTTCGTCGTTGATGATCTTCACGTCCGGATTGGCCGCCATGTAGGGTTCATGATAGGCCTTCTGCTGCGAATTGGAATACGCCCCTCCCCACGATACCACCGTCAGGTCGACGGCGGCCGCGGCACCTGCCGATAGCGGCAGCAGTCCCGTCGCCAGAAGTATCCCTTTCAGTTCCATTCTATCCTCCCGTGCAACTCCCGGTTTGTTCTCTGACCACCATTCGCTCCGGGAGTGCACGAAACGGCAGTGACTGTGCCCTGTCGGCACAGCGTGCGAAGTCCTCGGGCCGGCCGGCAACCCCTCTCGCGGCACCGTCGGACCTGCGCCTCGCGGTTCCGGCATACCGGCCGACCGGCAAGGCACGCGGGCGATCCTAGGCGACCGGGGCGGCGGGGGCGAATAACGCTTTTCCTTCACCAACCATCGGTTTTGTTGAGGGGTGGCGGTTTGCGCCCCGGGGCCGCACCGCAATGCGGAGCGGCCCGGGCGCCCGATGCGCCTGGTGCCGGGAGAGGTCCGTCGTCTGCCTAGCGGTCCTGCCCGGCGGTCAGCCCGGATGCGGTTCCCGGCGGCGCGCCGGCCCCGTCCGCAGCCGCGGGCCATTCGACCGGCACTGTCAGCGTCTCGGGGCGCAGGACGGCGTCGAGCCGGTCCTTCGCCATCAGCCCGCGTTCCAGCACGATCTCGTAGACCCCCCGCCCCGTCCGGTGCGCCTCCATC
>JBDHSQ010000060.1:0-20881 GCA_039808285.1 Paracoccaceae bacterium | reverse complement strand
CCGATCTTCGCCTTGCCCTTCCATTTTCCTGACTGGCGCGAGCCCGGCGAGGCTGGCGGCCTCCTTGCCGCTCATGGTGCCCAGTTCCGGCATGTCGACGATGAGCGCGATGGTGGCAAGTCCTTGCATCGGCTTAGCCGATGAGCGACAGCGCTGCATCTTGCCGGGCGGGGCTTTTTCATGGCGCCTCGGGCCCGGTCTTCATGCGCAAGGATGATGGCGTAGGGCCGGTCTTGCGCCGCCAGGCGGTTCCATTGACAGGGATCACGATGCGGATCTGCTCCTCGCCGGCTACGATGATTCAGACGTCCTACCTCTATAACCGCCCAGTCTGCCTCATGGGCGGTGAACCGGATCAATCCACAGGGTCTACTACTTCCTGAAGATCACGGTGCGGCTACCGCAGAGCAGGACGCGGCGCTCCAGGTGGAGCTTGACGGCACCGGCGAGGACCCGAGACTCGGTGTCGCGACCGATCGCGACGAGATCCGCAGCGGTGTCGGCGTGGCTGATGCGAGCGACGTCCTGCTCGATGATCGGGCCCTCGTCGAGGTCGGCGGTGACGTAATGGCTGGTCGCACCAATCAGTTTCACGCCGCGCTGATAGGCCTGCTTGTATGGATTCGCGCCTTTGAATGCCGGCAGGAAGGAGTGGTGGATATTGATCGCACGGCCCGAGAGCTTGCGTGTGAGATCGTCCGAGAGAACCTGCATGTATCGAGCGAGGACAACGAGCTCGGCGCACGTTTCCTCGACAAGATCAAGGAGCGCTGCCTCTTGAAAGGGTTTGGTTTCGTGCGTCACCGGCAGATGGACGAAGCGGACATCCTCAGCCTCGGCGATCCGGCGCGCGTCCTCGTGGTTGGATACGAGGGCGGCCACCTCGGCGTGGAGCCAGCCTACGCGGATCTGGTAGAGCAGGTGCAGGAGCGTATGGTCGAACTTCGAGACCATCGCGATGATGCGGGGTGGACGCGCGGCGTCGGTCACGCCCAGGTCCATGCCGAACCGCTCGACCAACGGTGCGAGCGCCCGCTCGGCCGCTGGCGCGCTCAACGACTCGGGGCCAAGAAAGGCGACGCGAAGGAAGAAGCGGTCCGTCGGCCGGTCCCAATGCTGGTGGGTTTCGGTGATGTTCCCGCCCAGATCGGCGATCGCGGTGGTAACGGCCGCAATGATGCCGGGACGCGAGTCGCAAACCAACGTGACGATGATGGAGCTTTCGGACATCAGCACTCCGCAAGATCTACGGCGAGGGCGCCGGTGGAAGTTTTCCTGTAACGCGCACAATCGGCCGGCGGTGGAACGCCGGCCGGCCGGACGATCAGTCGGAGGCCGCCGCCTTGTCGGCACGGCTCATCGCCGCGCCGCCGAGCAGGATGGTGGCGATGACGATCAGCGGCCCGATCTTTCCGATGATCTCGATCAGCCGGCCGAGTCCGAAGATCACGGTCAACCCGGCAAGCACGCCCATTGCTACCCCGCCCACGGGACCGGGCAGCCCGTACTGCTGGTTCACCGCCGCGCTGGCGCCGCCGATCATGACCACGAAGGACATGAAGATGAACGCAATGGCGAAATAGTCGTACATGGATCCGATGAGATCGCCGCAATAGTACCGGAAGATTTCAGAGCCCTTGTGGAACCGGTTGTTGTAGCCGGCGAGGACAAAGTCGACGCCCACATACAGGAACATGAGGAAGACCATCAGGACACCGAGCAAGCCCAGGTAGCCGTAGCCGCTGAAGTACTGTATGACCTCCTGGCCAGTCGCGAAGCCGCTCCCGATCAGGAACGCGATGAACGCGCCTCCGTAGGTGATCGTCCGTCCCCAGTTAAATCGTTCACTTCCCATCATCGTCTTTTCTCCCCTCGCGGCGGGCGCCGCCCCTTGGTTGCCGAATCGGCTGCTCGTCTTGCCCCCTTGCGCGGCCCGCGGTCTTCAGAACCGCGTCAGCCGCCGCGCTGGACGGTCGGGTGACGACGACCGTCGGCCGCGCCGAGCTCCCGATCCCAGCGCTTGTGCCTGCGGATAGCGGTGGCGCTGTTCCACGCGGGCGAGGCCTGCGTGGAACGATGAAGTCGGCCTCAGCGCTGGTAGATGGGGTGGGCGTCCGTGAGCTTGCGCACTTCTGCCAGCACCTCTGCCTCGACGGCCGCATCGCCATCGGCGCCCTTCCCCGCGAGCGCGTCGACAACCCTGAGGACAAGTTCGCCCACGCGGGCAAACTCGGCCTCGCCGAAGCCGCGGGTCGTGCCGGCGGAGGTGCCGAGGCGGACGCCTGACGTGACGAACGGCTTCTCGGGGTCGAAGGGGATGGCGTTCTTGTTGCAGGTGAGGCCGGCGCGCTCCAGGGCGCGCTCGGCGTCGCGGCCCGTCACTCCCTTGGGGCGCAGGTCGACGAGGACCATGTGACTGTCGGTGCCATCGGACACGATGTCGAGGCCGCCTTTCTGCAGCGTCTCGGCGAGCTTGCGGGCGTTGGCGATGACAGCTGCGGCGTAGTCCTTGAACTCGGGCTGCAGCGCCTCGCCGAAAGCGACGGCCTTCGCGGCGATGACGTGCATCAGCGGGCCCCCCTGGTTGCCCGGGAAGACGGCGGAGTTGAACTTCTTCGCGAGCGCCTCGTCGTTCGTCAGGATGATGCCGCCGCGCGGGCCGCGCAGCGTCTTGTGGGTGGTCGAGGTGACGACATGGGCATGCGGCACCGGGTTCGGGTAAAGGCCGGCGGCGATCAGGCCGGCATAATGCGCCATGTCGACCATCAGGATCGCGCCGACCTCGTCCGCGACCGCGCGGAAGGCGGCGAAGTCTATCTGGCGCGGGTAGGCCGAGGCGCCTGCGATGATGAGCTTGGGCTTCGTCTCGAGCGCGCGGGCACGAACGACGTCCATGTCGATCAGCTGGTCGCTCTCGCGGACCTCGTAATCGACGACATCGAACCACTTGCCGGACATGGTCACCGGCGAGCCATGGGTCAGGTGTCCGCCGTGCGCCAGGGACATGCCCATGATCCGGTCGCCGGGCTGGAGCAGCGCCAGGAACACCGCCTGGTTGGCCTGGGCGCCCGAGTGCGGCTGGACGTTGGCGTAGGCGGCGCCGAACAGCGTCTTGACGCGCTCGATGGCGAGGGTCTCGACCTCATCCACGAACTCGCAGCCGCCATAGTAGCGTTTGCCCGGGTAGCCCTCGGCATACTTGTTGGTGAGCACCGAGCCCTGGGCGATGAGGACGTCGCGGGAAACGATGTTCTCCGAGGCGATCAGTTCGATCTGGTGCTGCTGGCGGCCAAGTTCGCGGCCGATGGCGGCGGCGATGGCGTCGTCGGAGAGGCGGGGCGTATCCGTGTCGAGCATAATTGGGTTCCTTCAGAGGCCGGCGGCGAGTTCGCGCTGGGCGATGTCGAGGAGGGCACGGACGTGCGGCAAGAACGACCGCCAGACCGTCAGGTGAAAGCGGTCTTCCGCCTCGCGGGTCAACACCACCTGGGCGGTGTCGAACACGGTGCGGGCGCCGGACCCGACCGGCATCCGCGCGAGGTCGCGCGGGCAGCCGGTGGCGACCAGGTCGAGAACGCCAGGGCCTTCGAGCGCAAGGGTGATCTCGCGGTCGGAGACCTCGACGGCGCTCATCGGGACCGTGGTTCCGGCGAGCGCCGCGAGCAGCCCGTCGCGGCCTGCTTCCGGCACCTCGACGAGCCACTCGTCGGGGGCGAGGCAGAGCGCGGTGCGGGTGCCGTCGACGCTACGGCTACCGACCTGCACCGGGAGGCCAATGCCCGACGCGGCGGGGTCGGCAAGCCGGAGCGAGATCCGGGTCGTCGGCTGCAGCTCGGCGATCGTCACGCCAGCGACACCTGCGGGATACATAATATTCATCCTGTCCTCCATCGTCAGGCGCTGATGCGGGTGTTTTCGGGATCGTAGAAGACCGTGCTCTTGAAGACCTTCGCCGTGATCGTCCTGTCGGGCATCGGGATGTGCAGTGTCTGCCCGTCGCGCTCGCGCCCGTCGGCCACCACAGCCATCGCGATCGACCGGCCGAGCGCGTCGCTCCAGTAGGAGGAGGTGACGTGGCCGAGCATGGTCATCGGCTTCGGCTGGTTCGGGTCGGCGACGATCTGCGCCCCCTCCTCCAGCACGACCTTCGGGTCGTCGGTCAGCAGGCCGACGAGCTGCTTGCGGCCCTTCGCCACCATGTCGGGCCGGATCAGCGACCGCTTGCCGACGAAGTCCGTCTTCGCCTTGCCGACCGCCCAGTTGAGGTTGGCGTCGTCGGGGGTCAACGTGCCGTCGGTGTCCTGGCCGACGATGATGTAGCCCTTCTCGGCCCGCAGCACGTGCATCGCCTCGGTCCCGTAGGCGCAGACGTCGTATTGCTGGCCCGCCTCCCACAGCTTCTCCCAGAGGGCCCGGCCGTGCCGGGCGGGAACATTGATCTCGAAGCCGAGTTCGCCGGTGAAGGAGACGCGGAACAGCCGGGCGGGGAAGCCCGCGACCCTGCACTCGGCGGCCGCCATGTGCGGGAAGGCGCCTTCGGAAATGTCCAGCCCCTCGACGAAGGGTTCGAGCAGCCGGCGCGCATTGGGGCCCTGCAGCGCGACGACCGCCCACTGCTCGGTGGTGGAGGTCAGCCAGACCCGCAGGTCGGGCCACTCCGTCTGGAGGTAGTCCTCCATCATGTTTAGGACGCGCGCCGCGCCACCCGTCGTGGTGGTGACATGGAAACGGTCCTCGGCGAGGCGCCCGATGACGCCGTCATCGCGGATGAAGCCGTCCTCGCCAAGCAGGAGCCCGTAGCGGCAGCGCCCGACGCCGAGCTTGGCCCAGGGGTTGGTGTACATCCGCTCCATGAAGGTCACGGCGTCGGGGCCGGTGACCTCGATCTTGCCGAGCGTCGAGGCGTCGAACATGCCGACCGAGGCCCGAACGGCACGGCACTCGCGCGAGACCGCGGCGTGCATGTCCTCGCCAGCCTTCGGGAAGTACCAGGCGCGCCGCCACAACGCGACCGGCTCGAACACCGCGCCGTGCGCCTCGGCCCAGGGGTCGATCGGCGTCTTGCGGGTGACCTCGAACGTGGCATCCTGATGATAGCCGGCGAATGCGCCGAAGGTGGTGGGGGTATACGGCGGCCGGAACGTCGTCAGACCGACCTGCGGCGGCGCCTTGCCCAGGGCATCGGCGGCGATCATCAGGCCGTTGACGTTGGACATCTTGCCCTGGTCCGTCGCCATGCCGTTCGTCGTGTAGCGCTTCACATGCTCGATGGACCGCATTCCCTCGCGGACGGCGAGACGAATGTCCTTGGCGGTCACATCGTTCTGGAAGTCGATGAAGGCCTTGGCGGTGCCGGGATTCCTGTCCGTCGGCAGCTCCTTGCAGGTCACGCCCGATCCGGTGCGGTCGGCCGTGACGTCGTGGGCCTGCGCGGTCGCGTCGTGGCCGGCGTCGCGGGCCGCCGCAGCGCCGGCGGCGGCGCCGTCCTCGAGGGCGCTGGCGATGCCCCAGAGGCCACGGCCGGCGCCGGCGATCTGCACCGCTTCGGTCTTGACCCCCGGCAGGTAGACCTGGAGCGACTCGTCCCAGGTCAGCTTGCCCTGGGTGTGGCTGAAGAGGTGGAGGCAGGGCGTCCAGCCGCCGCACATCAGCACCGCGTCGCAGGGGATGGTGCGTGCCTCGCCGGCCTTGCCGCCTTTCGTCCGATTGACGCGCAGCGACTTGACCCGGAGCCGCCCGGCGGTGCCGCTGGCCGTGTGGCCGAGCAGCGTCTCGATGCCCAGGTTGCAGGCGCGCTCGGCCAGGGCGCGGTCCACCGAAGGACGGACGTCGACGATGGCGACCGGCTTCGCGCCGGCCTCGGCAAGGTCGAAGGCGGCGTGCCAGGCGCTGTCATGGGCGGTGACGACGACCGGGCGGTTGCCGACCTTGACGCCGAAGCGGTTGAGGTAGGTCTGGGCGGCACCGGCGAGGAGCACGCCGGGCCGGTCGTTGCCGTCGAAGACCAGCGGCTTTTCCAGTGCGCCCTGGGCGAGGACGACCTCCTTGGCACGCACCTTCCACATCCGCTCGCGCGGGGCGTCTGCCGGCACGCTGTCGAGGTGGTCGGTCAGGCGCTGCGCAAGGCCGACGAGGTTCTGGTGGTAGTAGCCGATCGCCGTGGTGCGGGTCATCACCGTGACGTTCGGCAGGCGCGCGAGCTCGGCGAGGGTCTGCGCGAGCCAGTCCCAGGCCGGCCTGCCGTCGATGACGACGCCGGGCTCGGCCAGGAGCGTGCCGCCGGGTTCGGAATTCTCGTCCACGAGGAGCACCGACGCGCCGGCGCGGCCGGCGACCAGCGCCGCGGCGAGGCCGGCAGGACCCGCCCCGACGATCAGGACGTCGACATGGGCGAACCGCGAGGCGTAGCGGTCGGCGTCGTTTTCGGTCGGCGAGACACCGAGGCCGGCGGCATTGCGGATGACCGGCTCGTAGACGCGGTCCCAGAAGGCGCGCGGCCACATGAAGGTCTTGTAGTAGAAGCCGGCCGAAAAGAGCGTGCCGAGATTGTCGTTGATCGCGCCGACGTCGAAGGCGAGGCTCGGCCAGCGGTTCTGGCTGGTTGCCTCCAGCCCCTCGCGGAGCTCCTGGATGGTCGCGCGGGTATTCGGCTCGAAGCGGCCCGGGCCGCGGCGGGTGCCCATCAGCGCATTCGGCTCGTCCGAGCCCGCCGAGACGACGCCGCGCGGACGGTGATACTTGAACGACCGGCCCATGAGGTGAACGCCGTTCGCGAGCAGCGCCGATGCGAGCGTGTCGCCCGCCAGGCCCTCGTAGCTCTTGCCGTCGAAGGTGAAGCGGACCGGGCGGCGATGGTCGACGCGGCCGCGGTTGGGAAGGCGGTAGGCGGTCATTGCGCGGATCCCTTCAGGTTGGCCAGGTCGGGGCGGGGCTCACCGGCCTTGTAGGTGACGAGGAAGCGGTCGGAGACGGTCTCGCGTGCGGCGTTGAAGAAGCGCGCGCAGCCGTTCAGATGGCGCCATCGTTCGAAATGCACGCCCTTGGGGTTCGAGCGGACAAAGAGGAAGTCGCGCCACTCCTCGTCGGTGAGGCTCATCGGGTCGGCCGGGCGCGCGATGTGGGCCTCGCCGGCGTAGGTGAATTCGAGCTCGGGAAGGTCCTGCTCGCAGTAGGGGCAATGGATCAGGAGCATCGGTTCCTCCTCAGTGCGCGACGGCGGCCGCGGCGGCTTCGTCGATGAGCCGGCCGGTGGTGAAGCGCTCCAGCGTGAAGGGCGCGTTGATCGGGTGAGGCTCGTCCTTGGCCACCGTCCAGGCGAGGACATGGGCGGCGCCCGGCGTGGCCTTGAAGCCGCCCGTGCCCCAGCCGCAGTTCACGTAGAGGCCCGGAACCGGCGTCTTGCCGAGGATGGCCGAGCGGTCGGGCGTCACGTCGACGATGCCGCCCCACTTTCGCAGCATCCGCATGCGGCGGAAGATCGGGAAGATCTCGCAGATCGCGGCGAGCGTGTGCTCGATCAGCGGCAGACCCCCGCGCTGGGAGTAGCTGACGTACTGGTCGGTGCCCGAACCGATGACGAGTTCGCCCTTGTCGGACTGGCTGATGTAGGCGTGCACCGCGTTCGACATGACGACGCAGGGGAAGATCGGCTTGATCGGCTCGGAGACCAGCGCCTGGAGCGGGTAGCTCTCGAGCGGCAGCCGAACCCCGGCGGTCTCCATGACGACGGAGGTGTGGCCGGCGGCCGAGACTGCGACCTTCTTCGCGGCGATGAAGCCCTTGGCCGTCTCGACGCCCGTGACGCGGCCGTCCGGCCCGCGGCGGATCGCGGTCACGGGGCAGTTCTGGATGATGTCGACGCCGCGCGCGGCGGCCGCGCGGGCATAGCCCCAGGCGACCGCATCGTGGCGCGCGGTGCCGGCGCGGCGCTGCAGGGCGGCGCCCATCACCGGGTAGCGGGCGCCCGGCGAGATGTCGAGCGGCGGGCAGAAGAGCTTCGCCTCCTTCGCGGACATCCACTGGTTGTCGACGCCGTTGAGGCGGTTGGAATGGACATGGCGGCGGAAGGACTGCACGTCATGGACGTTGTGGGCGAGCATCATCACGCCGCGCTTCGAGTACATGACGTTGTAGTTCAGCTCCTGCGAGAGATCCTCCCAGAGGTCGAGGGCGTGGTCGAAGAGCCGCGCGCTTTCGTCGTAGAGGTAGTTCGAGCGGATGATGGTGGTGTTGCGGCCGGTGTTGCCGCCGCCGAGCCAGCCCTTGTCGATCACCGCGACATTGGTGATCCCGTGTTCCTTTGCCAGATAGTAGGCCGCGCCCAGGCCGTGGCCGCCGGCACCGACGATGATGACGTCATAGGCAGCCTTCGGCTGCGCGTCCGGCCACTGCGGCGTCCAGTTCTTCTGGCCGGTCAGCGCGCCCTTGACCACCTGGGCGAAGGAGAAATGTGTCATATGGCCCTCCCGAAATGCATGGCCGCTGATGCCCGAGGCGGCCGATTCTGGACTGGATCTGAACGTCAGATTCGATGTATCCTCGCGGCAAAATGGTTCATCGATGGCAAAGCTGAACGTCGGCTTCATCCTGGCGCGGCACTTCACGCTCAGCGCTTTTGCGAACTTCGTGGACGTGCTCAGGCTCGCCGCCGACGAGGGCGACCGGTCGCGTCCGATCCATTGCGGCTGGCGGGTGCTGTCCCCGACGATGCATCCGGTTGTTTCAAGCTGCGGGGTTGTTGTCCAGCCCGAAGAACGGCTCGGCGACCCGGGCCGATTCGACTACCTCGTTGTCGTCGGGGGACTCGTGGACGGAATCGAGATCCTGCACCCTGACACCGTGCACTTCCTCCGGCGTGCGGCAATGGTCAGGGTGCCGCTGGTTGGTGTCTGCACCGGCACCTTCGCTCTCCACAGTGCCGGTTTGATGCGGGGTTACCGAGCTTGCGTGAGCTGGTTCCACCACGCCGACTTCCTCGACCGATTCGAGGGACTGGAGCCGGTCAGCAATCAGATCTTCGTGATCGACCGCGACCGGCTGACTTGCTCAGGCGGCGTTTCCTCCGCGCATCTCGCCGCCTTCATCGTCGAGCGGCACCTCGGCCGGGCACGTGCGGCGAAGAGTCTGCACATCATGATCATCGATGCGGCAATGGCTGCGGAAGAGCCGCAGCCCGGCATCCCCATAGCGCTCGCCACCGGCGACGTCTTGGTGCGGAAGGCCCTGCTCCTCATGCAGCAGTCGATCGACACGCCGCTCTCGATCGGCCTGTTGGTAGCGCGGCTCGGGGTCGGCCGGCGCAAGCTCGAGCGGCACTTCCGGGAGGCCCTTGGCATGACCCCCCTCGAGGCCGACCGATTCATCCGGATCGAGCAGGCGAAGCACCTTCTCCGGAACACGCGGCGTTCGGCGACGCGGATCGCCAACGAAACCGGGTTCTGCGACCTGCCGCACCTGATCCGCGTCTTCCGTGCATCTGAAGGCATGACCCCGGAAGCCTGGCGACAGGCGCAGCAAGACCCGTGACATCGCGCGAGCGGGGATAACCGAACGTCAGGCACTTGCCTTTCCTCGTTCGGGCGTCCGCTACTGCTCCTGTTCACCCCGAGACCTGTGGGTGCCGCCGGATGAGCTTCGGTGCCGGTGCGTCACTCGGCCGTCGCGATCAGCCAGTCGCAGAACGCGGCCTGGGTGGCGCTTCCGCCGGTGATCTTGCGCAGCACGTAGTAGGCGTGCCCGTCCATCACCGTCCGCTGCGAAAGCTGCACCAGCCGGCCGGATGCGAGGTCGTCGCGGATGATCGCGGGCGGGCAGATCGCAACCCCTTGGCCTGCCAGGGCCGCGACGCGCAGCAGGTTGAAGTCCTGAAACACCGGCCCGGCGAGGGTTGCGCAGGTCGCGCAGCCCGCGGCCGCCAGCCATGCCTGCCAGCCGGACTGGTCGGTGTCGTGCAGGAGCCCCGCGGCGAGCATGGCCTGGGGCGAATCGAGGGGTCCGTGCGCCTCGGCAAAGGCGCGGCTGCACACGGGCGCGCTGGCGCCGGGGAGGAACCGTGTGGCCGTGGTCCCCGGCACCTCTGGCTCGCCCTCCGAGAAGACCACCGCCACATCCGCATCGCGGAAGTCGCTGTCCTTGCCATGAATGGCATAAAGCATCCGCAGTTCCGTCCCCGGCGACCGCGCCTGAAAATCCGCAAGGCGTGGGATCAGCCAGCAGATTGCCACGGAGGGGATGACCGCAACCGTCAGTGCAGGCGGACCGACGGCCCTGCGCGCTTCCCGGCAGGCCGCATCGATGTCCGCAAGCGCCAACGCCAGCGCCCGGCCGAGGTCCGCGCCGTGCGGGCGGAGGCGCGGGCGGTTGCCCTCGCGGTCGAACAGCGGCCCGCCCAGCCACTCCTCCAAATGCCTTACCTGGTGGCTGACGGCAGACTGCGTCACGCAAAGTTCGTCCGCGGCGCGGCGGAAGCTGCCGTGGCGCGCAACCGCCTCGAAGACCCGCAGTGCGTTGAGCGGCGGCTGTGCCATGGTCGGTCGCCGGTTAAGATTATCTCATGCGTACATGAGAAGCCGTCATTTGACAACAAGACCCGACAGGAGGAGACCTGAGGCGGGAGTCACCGCGCCGTGATGCGCGAGAAAAGGGAGACCTGCTTTGGACAAGGTTCTGGAACGCGAAAGACTGGTGGACTTCACGGGCAACGGCGAGAAGGTCAAGCCGACCTTCTCGGCACAGGAGATGATGCGGCGCCTGCAGGCCGTCCGCAAGCACATGGCGGATAACGGCATCGATGCGGCGCTGTTCACGTCGTATCACAACATCAACTACTACGCGGACTTCATGTTCTGCTACTTCGGCCGGCGCTACGGCCTGGTCGTCGATCAGGACAAGTCCACCAGCATCAGCGCCGGCATCGACGGCGGCCAGCCGTGGCGGCGGACCTTCGGCGACAACGTCACCTACACCGACTGGCAGAAGGACAACTACTTCCATGCCGTCCGCCAGCTGACCGGCGGCGTGAAGCGGCTGGGGATCGAGTTCGACACCGTCAACATCGACACGCTGAACCTGCTGAAGGCCGAGTTCCCGAGCGTCGAGTTCGTGGACATCGCCGCCCCGGCCATGCGCCTGCGGATGATCAAGTCGGCCGAGGAGATCGCCCACATCACCGAGATGGCGCGCATCGCGGATGTCGGCGGCGCGGCCTGCGTCGAGGCGACCAAGGTCGGCACGCCCGAATACGAGGTGGCCCTGCACTCGACCGCCACCATGGTGCGCGAGATCGCAAAATCCTGGCCGCATGCCGAGCTGATGGACACCTGGACCTGGTTCCAGTCGGGCCTGAACACGGACGGCGCGCACAACCCGGTGACCAGCCGGCGCATCGAGCGCGGCGACATCCTCAGCCTCAACTGCTTCCCGATGGTGGCGGGCTACTACGTCGCGCTGGAGCGCACGCTGTTCGCCGAGACCGCGAGCGACGAGCACATCCGGCTGTGGAACATCAACTGTGCGGTGCACGACCGTGGCAAGGAGCTGCTGGTGCCGGGCAACCGCTGCAGCGACATCGCCAAGGAACTGAACGAGATGTACGCGGTCGAGAACCTGCTGCAGTACCGCAGCTTCGGCTACGGCCACTCGTTCGGCGTGCTTTCCCACTATTACGGCCGCGAGGCCGGGCTGGAGCTGCGCGAGGACTGCGACACGGTGCTGGAGCCGGGCATGGTCGTCTCGATGGAGCCGATGATCACCATCCCGGAAGGCATGGCCGGCGCCGGCGGCTACCGCGAGCATGACATCCTGGTCATCACCGAGGAGGGCAACCGCAACATCACCGGCTTCCCCTACGGTCCCGAGCACCTGATCGTGAAGAAGTAACCGGACGGCCGGCCGAGCCGGCCGCCCGTCCGGCGGGGTGAGCCGAGGGAGGACAGCGCGCCGGGTCGCGCTGCTCGGCCACCCCGCCCCTTCAGGGCATGACGAATTCTTCAGCGGGAGGCTGAACAATGGAATATGGCACAGCCAAGATACCCCAAAGCGACCGCAGCTACGGCTTCTTCGACCTTACCGTGACCTGGTTCGGATCCGGCGTGAACACCGGATCGTGGTTCTTCGGCGGCATGGCCGCCGCCATGGGCATGGGCTTCGTGATGCAGTACAGCCTGCTGTGGCTGCCGCTCATGATGGTTCCCTGGGCGATGGTGGGATGGATCGCCTGGAAACACGGCGCCTCGACCGTCACTGCCACCATTCCCGGCCTGGGCGCCAAGGGTGCCCGCCTTGCCGGCATCGGCGAGTTCTTCGGCATGATCGGCTGGCCGGCCGTCAACACCTTCATCGCCGCGATTTCGCTCACCTATGTCTTCGGGCAGATGTGGGGCTGGCCGACCTACGGGCAGCCGGGCGCGGCATGGCCGATGGTGCTGGGCATCCTGATCACGGCGGCGGTGCAGGGCCTGGTGGTCATCAGCGGCTCCGAGGCGATCAAGTATCTGGAATGGATCGCCGTTGTCCTGCTGATCATTCTCGGCATCTGGGAAACGATCGTCGTCCTGCAGCACTGGGATCTGGCCAAGATCATGGCCGTCAGGATGCCGGAGGCGACGCACAGCAAGGCCTTCTACTTCGACCTCGCGTTCGGCTTCTGCTGGGGCTGGGCCATGATCGCGGACTTCGGGCGCTTCGCCAGGACCTCCACCGGCGCCACGGTCGGCAGCTGGCTCGGCGTCAACCTGGGCCAGGGCTGGTTCATGCTGATCGGCGCCATCGGCGTGATCGGCGTCTTCCTCGATACCGGCGTCTATGACCCGAACGCCTCGGACCCGAGCTCGATCATCGCCTCGCTCGGCCTCGGCACGGTCGCCTTCCTGGTCGTCTTCTTCGCCACGGTCAGCACCAACGTCACCGTTCTCTACGGGGCGGCGATGGGCCTGGTCGGCGCGACCAAGACCGCCAAGCCGCGGTCGTACCTGCGCTACATCGCCGTTCTGCAGCTGGTGATGTGCTTCGTGCCGCTCGCCTTTGCGCAGTTCATCGACTTCTTCACCGCCTTCCTGCACGTCATCGGCGGCATCTTCATCCCGCTGTGGACCATCGTCGTGCTGGACTACTTCGTCGTGCGGAAGATGCGCGTCAGCGACGAGGACCTGTTTGCCGGCGAGAACGCCGATGGCACCACCCAGAGCCGTCTGGGCGACTGGAACGCGGCCGGCCTGTCGTCCATGGTCCTCGGGCTGGTCACGTTCTACGCGCTGACCTACGCCTTCAAGGACATCGCAGCGGTCACGACCGCCGGCTTCCCGGCGATCGCGGTCACCGGCGTCAGCTACCTGTTCCTGACGCTGGTTGCGGGCATGGGCCGCCGCGCCCGCTACGCCTGAGGCACCGAACACCGCGGCGGCGGCCGGCTCGATCCGCCCGCCGCTGCGGCACATCCGATCAGGAGGGGAGACTGGCAATGGAAAGAATTCGCATGTCCGACCTGGCATGGCCCGACTACGACCGCAGGGTCAGGGACGGCGCCATGGTTCTGGTCCCCGTGGGCGCGCTCGAGCAGCACGGCCCGCACATGAGCATGAACCCGGACGTCCTGCTGCCCACGGCCATCGCGGAACGGGTCGCCGGCAACGTCGGCGGCCTTGTCGCCCCCGCGATCGCCTATGGCTACAAGTCCCAGCAGCAGAGCGGCGGCGGCAATCACATGCCCGGCAACACCTGCCTGGACGGCCAGACCATGATCAGCCTGGTCCGCGACGTCCTGCGCGAGCTGGCCCGGCACGGGGTGCGCCGCGTGGTGCTGGTGAACGGACATTACGAGAACTCGATGTTCCTCACCGAAGGCGTGGACCTGGTCATCCGCGAACTCGGCTGGAGCGGGGTCCACGACTTCCGCTGCATCATCCTCTCCTACTGGGATTTCATCGACGAGGCGACGATCCGGGCGATCTATGCCGACGACTTCCCTGGCTGGGCGGTCGAGCATGGCGGCGTTCTGGAAACGTCCCTGATGCTGCACCTGCACCCGCAGCTGGTGAACATGGACCTGGTCCCGGACCATCCGCCGGCCAAGTTTCCCCCCTACGACCATTTCCCGGTCAAGCCGGAACTCACCCCCGCGTCGGGTTGCCTGTCATCGGCCAAGCGGGCGACGGCTGAATACGGCGAACTGCTGCTGAAGGTCGCCGTCAAAGGCATTTCCGCCGCGCTCGGGGACGCTTTCTAAGCCAGCCGCCGACTTTTCCTGACGCCCGGCCGCACGCTCAGGTGGGCCGTCTTCTTTTTCATGTCCGCTGGGGAGCGGACAGAACCAATCGTGGGAGAAACACATGGCAAATCCGATCGCCGGACAGACTCCGGCCTCGATCCCCGTGCCCGAGACGGACTCAGAGCGAGCGTCCTCAGGAAAGTCCTTGGAGCAAGTTCATCGGCAACTTCGTCGAGTGGTTCGACTACGCTTCCTACGGATTTTTCGCCACCGTGATCGCAAAAGCATTCTTTCCCGAGATCGCGCCGGAATCGGCGCTGCTCGCCACCTTCGCGGTGTTCGCAATTTCGTTTATCGTGCGCCCGATCGGCGGTATCGTCTGGGGCGGTATCGGCGACAAGATCGGCCGGCGGACCGCACTCTCTTGGTCGATCCTCATCATGTCGGGTGCGACCACGCTGATCGCCTTCCTGCCCTCCTACGCGCAGATCGGCATTCTCGGGCCCATCCTGCTGCTGATCATCCGGATGGTGCAGGACTTCTCGGCCTCCGGCGAATACGCGGGCGCTACGTCGTTCATCGCCGAATACTCGCCGGACAACCGCCGCGGCCTTTATACCAGCATCGTTCCGGCGAGCACCGCAGCGGGATTGCTGGCGGGCTCGCTGATGTCGGCCGGCCTGTTCGCGCTTCTGGACGATGCGCAGATGCAGAGCTTCGGCTGGCGGCTGCCGTTCCTGCTGGCGGCGCCGCTGGGGCTGATCGGACTCTATATCCGGCTGAAGCTCGAGGACACGCCGAAGTTCCGCGAACTGGAACAGTCCCATGAGATCGAGGCGACCCCGGTGCGACAGTTGTTCACGAACTACTGGCGCCAGATCATGATCGCGTTCGGGGTCACCTGCCTCAACGCCGTCGGCTTCTACCTGATCCTCAGCTACATGCCGACCTACCTCATCACCGAGATGGGCATCGGGGAGGAGCAGTCTTTCATCGCCACCAGCATCACGCTCGCCGTCTATATCGGCTTGATCTTCCTGATGGGCATGCTGTCGGATCGGTTCGGGCGAAAGACTGCGCTGATCACCGCTTCGGTCCTGTTTATCGGGCTGACGGTGCCACTGTTCGCGATGCTGGATGGTGCCGCGTTCTGGAAGATCGTCTTGATCCAGGTGGCTTTCGGTGCGCTGCTGACCGTCAACGACGGCACCCTTCCCTGCTTCCTGTCGGAGATCTTCCCGACCAAGGTCCGCTACAGCGGCTTCGCGTTCAGCTTCAACACCGCGAACGCGCTCTTCGGCGGAACCGCGCCGTTCGTCGCCACCTGGCTGATCGGCGCGACCGGCAGCAAGCTCGCACCGGCGTGGTACCTGGTCGCGGCGGCAATAGTCGCAGTCATTGCAATGCTGATGAGCCGGGAGACCGCGAACCATCCGCTCGCGGACTGACGACCCGTCGGCAATGCCATTCGCACTCGTTGCCGGCATGGCTGCCCCGATGCGACATCAGCTTCGGCGGGCAGGACCCTTCCTTTTCCTCGCTGATGCGCCACCCCCGCAAGGGCAAGGTCCCGGCGCGCTGACGGCGGGCCGGGACCGATGGCCGCGCGCCGGTCAGACGGGCGCGGCACAAAGGGACGCGCCCGCTTCGTTGATCCGCGCAGAGCCAGCCGACCAGCAGGCAACGCCTGTCTTGGCTACGCCGATTCACACGAGGGCGGCGCTTCTGGCTCAGGCAGCCTCGGCCAAGGCATGCGGGTCCTGGGGCGCCGCCACTTTCGCGATCGCAGCCATGACAGCTTCCGTCGCGGTCTGATGGATCATGTGCCCCATGCCGGGGACGCGGTGGAAGCTGCTTTACGCGCTGTCACCGTGCAGCCTGGCTGACTGTAGCTCGGCATCGACGACACGGTCGTCGGCGCCCGCGAGGATGGCGACGGGCATCCTGAGCCCAGAGTACGTGTCCGCGGCCGCGACGGCACCCGGAACCATCAGAGCCGCCTCGGCGGCGCTGGCGCGGATCTGGGAGGGCCGGACGGCCATGGCTTTCGGGAAGCCGGCGAACTTCTCCGGCACCGACTGAGGGCCGAAGAGTGTCCGCATCAGCAGCGGCCAGGTCAGCCGGGCGACGATGGGGGAAACGGTGTAGCGCATGATGTCTCGCCCATCACCGGCACCGCCGACGGCGCGGCCGCCGGGCTTTAGCAGGCTGCTGAAGAACTCGGCTCTCGACGTGGATTCCGGGACATGATTCATCCTCACCGCTGCGTTTGCGGGGGTGAGGATGCGCGGGACGGACGGGACGACGGGGTCGCTGTTCAGCTATGTCGACCTTGAGGAGCGCATCCCGGCCCGGCACCCGCTGCGCAAGGTGCGCGAGATCGTCAACGACGCGCTGGCGAGCCTCGATGCCGAGTTCGACCGGCTCTATGCGGCCGAGGGTCGCCCCTCCATCGCGCCGGAGCGACTGCTGCGCGCGAGCCTGCTCCAGATCCTGTTCTCGGTCCGCTCCGAGCGTCAGCTGATGGAGCAGATGCACTACAACCTGCTGTTTCGGTGGTTCGTGGGCTTGGGCATCGACGATCCGGTCTGGGTTCCGACGGTGTTTTCCAAGAACCGCGACCGGCTGCTGACCACCGGTATCGCCCGCAAGTTCCTGGCGGCGATCCTGGCCCACCGCGAGGTGGCGCCGCTGCTGTCGGACGAGCACTTCTCGGTGGACGGCACGCTCGTGAAGGCTTGGGCCTCGATGAAGAGCTTCCAGCCGAAGGCCGCGGAGGGGCCACCAGATGAGGACAGCGGCCCGGGCGATCCGCCCTCCACTGGCACCGCAGATGTCCCTGACCAGCCACCGCCCGACACCGAGACCACCCCGATGACCCGCCCCGCCCACCGTAACCGCAATGCCGAGATCGACTTCCGGGGCGAGAAGCGCGCGAACGCCACGCATGCCTCGACCACCGACCCCGATGCGCGGCTCTACAGGAAGTCTCCTGGCGCCGGCGCAATCCTCTGCTTCATGGGGCACACCCTCATGGAGAACCGCAGCGGCCTCATCGTCCAAGCCGACCTGACCCAGGCCGACGGCCATGCCGAGCGTCGGGCCGCGCTCGCCATGATCCACCGTCACGCGCCAGGCTCGACCCGCCGCCTGACCCTCGGCGCGGACAAGGGCTACGACAGCGCGGACTTCGTCGCCGATCTCCGGCAGGCCTGCGTCACCCCGCATGTCGCCCGGAAGGCACGGCACTCCGCCATCGACGGACGCACCACCCGCCACGCCGGCTACGTCTTCTCCCAAAGGCGCCGCAAGAAGATCGAGGAACCCTTCGGTTGGGCCAAGACCATCGGCGGCATGGCCCAGACGGTCTATCGCGGCGTCGAGCGTGTCCGCGCCCGCTTCACCCTGACCATGGCCGCCTGCAACCTCGCCCGACTGCCGCGCCTGCTGGCCGCGTGATCGGGGAAGGTCCGGCGCGGGACGTCGCGACCGATCGCAACTACAGCCATCAAGTCCGGCAGATCGGGAAACCCTCCTGGTCGCCAGACTTCTTCAGCAGCCTGTTAGATCTCGATGGATTCAGAGATCATAAGCGCATCTTCTAGTTCAACGCCAAGGTATCTGACGGTGCTGTCCATTTTGGTATGGCCCAACAGCAGCTGGACTGCCCGAAGGTTGCCCGTTTTCTTGTAGATCTGGGTCACCTTCGTTCGCCTCATCGAATGCGTTCCGTAGGCGCTGGCCTCCAGACCGATGGACGTCACCCAGTCACGCACAATGCGTGCATATTGACGGGTCGAAATGTGAACCCGGCGCGGTTCATTCCTGTTTGTCAGAGACGACCTTAGTAACAGCTGTTGTCCACGATCCTACTCCGACTGTATGGCTCCTACGAACGGCAGAAAAGTCCCGCACTGCTGACCTTGAAGCCCTGAACGATGCTGCAGGTGCCACGAAGGTCAGGTATGGGGAAGCCGCACTGCGGCGATGTCCGCTCTGGCGAACGGCTGCTCAGGGCCCTCAGCGCCCGCGGGCCTGGCGCGCCAAGGCGACGGGCCTGCCGCGCCGCCGCAGGTCTGCTTCGAGCCGTTTTTGACGAATGCTGCCGAGCGACTGGACGGCCGCTTCGGCGGACCCGCAGCTTAGCGAGGTGTTCTCCGTTCGGGTCTAGACATACTCCGTAATGCGTTTCAACAAGGCGACACCGGCACCTGATAGAACGCCGCAAGAAGACGTAAGCTCTTGACGACGCCCGGTGTCGAGCGGGTGGGGTCCTGTTATGTGACCGTAAACTGCCCCATCATGCCCGCATCCTCGTGTTCGAGGATGTGGCAGTGATACATGAATGGTGTCTCTTCCGAAGCCAGCTTGTCGAACCTCAGCAGGATTTCGGTCGGACCCTGCACACGGACGACATCTTTCCAACCGATCTGCGCCGAGTCGACCGGCCGTCCGTTCTGACTCACGCCTCACGATAATTGTCACACGCCTCAACACCCTCTGCGACCACGTCGAGAAGTGCGTCCACATCGTTCAGAAGGACCGTGATGCGCGGGCTGCTGATACGGTAGCGGATGAAACGCCCATGGCGATCGCTGGCGACAAGCCCGCACTCCAGCAGGCACCTCAGATGGTTGGAGACGTTGGGTTGCGATAGTTTCGTCCGCTCGACGAGCTCGTGAACGGCCAATGGCTCGTTACAAAGTGCACCGAGGATGGCCAGGCGGCTCGGGTCCGCGAAGCCGCGAAACAGCTTCGCCCGTCGCTCGATGGTTGCGCTCTTGCGGTCATCGACGAATTGCGCCATATCACTCCTCGCTGATATGTTGTTCTTTGATTCATCCTAGCAGGAATAGCGCGACCATGGCCAACACCGAAAGTGCCGGATTGACGGCAGATGCCCCGCCCGTCCGTTACCGGGTTTCCGGTATGGACTGCGCCAAGGATGCCGCACAGATCGAGCGGGCGGCACAGTCGGCCGGAGTCGCGCCCGGCGATGTGAAGGTGTCGGCCGCAACTCACATCATGACACTGAATGCCCCCGAAGCGCGCCTGCCGGACATCGAAAAGGCAGTCGCGGTGACAGGCTATGGCTTCGACCGGATCGATGGCGATGAAGACATTCCGCCGAATCCTGCCCATCAGGACCCGGCCTACCGCCGCGCCCTCTGGATCGTCGTGATCCTGAACGTGGGATACGGGATCCTCGAAATGATCGGCGGTTTCATTTCCGGATCGCAGGCCGTGAAGGCCGATGCGCTCGATTTCATCGGCGATGGCGCGATCACCTTCCTCGGCCTGCTGGCCATCGGCTGGAGCCTCGCTTGGCGGGCACGGTCGGCTCTGATCCAAGGCATCTTCCTCGGGCTCCTCGGTCTTGGCGTCCTCGGCACGACCATCGTCCGGGTCTTCGAACAGACGACGCCGGATGCAGGCCTCATGGGCCTGCTTGGCATGATCGCCCTTGTCGTCAACGCCATCTCCGTTCTGCCACTGCTGCGGTTCCGCAAGGGCGACGCGAACATGCGGGCCGTCTGGCTCTTCTCGCGCAACGACGCCATCGGTAATGCGGCGGTCGTCGTTGCCGCCGGTCTTGTGGCGTGGCTGGGCAGCGCATGGCCAGACCTCATCGTCGCTTTCGGTATCGCCGGGCTGTTCCTGCACTCGTCATGGGCGATCATCCGCGACGCGCGGGCCGATCTGAAGGCGCCGGCATGAATAGCCGCTTTCTGGGCGGGCTTTGCGCGATCGCAGCCTTTGGTCTCGATCAGGGCACCAAGGCGCTTGCCCTGAACACACCGGCGCTTGAGCGCGGAGTCGAGGTTCTGCCCTTTCTCAATCTCGTGCGGGTTCTGAACGATGGCGTCAGCTTCGGTATGTTGGGCGGGATCGTGCCATGGTGGGGTCTCATCGCACTTGCTGCCGTAATCGTGGCATGGCTGCTGATCTGGTTGTGGCGCGCGCCGGACAGGCTGACGGCTGCCGCTCTCGGTCTGATCATCGGCGGCGCGCTCGGCAATGGCCTCGACCGGCTGCGTTATCGGGCCGTCCCAGACTTTCTGGATTTCCATTACGGAACATACCACTGGCCGTCCTTCAATCTTGCGGATGTGGCGATTTTCTGCGGTGCAGTCCTGCTGTTCTGGGACAGCTTCCGCTCGGCGCAGAACAAGCCCGAACGTAACCACCGAGAAGAAAACGTTACGGGGAAATAATCGATGTCCAGCATTCCATCCGCAAAGTGCATCGACAGCACGCTTGCCCTGCTGCGCAACCCATATGGGTTCATTCCGGACACATGCCGCGATCTTGAGGGCGACCTGTTCGAGACCCGCATCCTCTTTCAAAAGACGATCTGCATGACTGGTGCCGCAGCTGCGGAGGTCTTCTATTCCGAGGATGGGCTCGTGCGCGCAGGCTCGATGCCGAAGCGTATCCAGAGAACCCTGCTCGGCGAAAAGGGCATCCAGGGGCTCGATGGCGAGGCCCACCGTCATCGGAAGCGGATGTTTATGTCACTCATGGCGTCGGAGCGGATCGAAGCTCTCGAAAACACGACGCGGGACCTGTTGGACCGCTACGCACGGGACTGGCAAGCGGCGGAGAAGGTCGTTCTCTACGACGAAGTGCGCGAAATCCTCACCAGAGCTGCCTGCGCCTGGTCGGGCGTGCCGCTTC
>JBDHSQ010000059.1:0-21070 GCA_039808285.1 Paracoccaceae bacterium | reverse complement strand
GTGGCCTCGCAAGGTGGATTTGGCGACAGGCTAGCGTTCATTCGGGCCCGGAAACAGACCGCGTGCCGGAACTCACTGTTCGCCTGGCCGAACGGAAAGAAGGCCTTGCCAGTTTGGTAGACGTGCCAAAACCAGCTTCAGCGGTGGTATGGCAATCTTCTCGGACAGTTCCTCCGACCGGCCCCGCAGCAGCGCCTCCTGCGCCTTGATGCCGCTGATGTCGGTGTAGACGGTCACCCAGCCGCCCTGCGTCAGCGGGGAGCCCTCGACGGCGATGGTGCGCCCGTCGGGGCGGCGGCGTTCCAGATAGTGCGGAACGAAGGCGCGCGCCTGATCGACGCGCAGTTGCACCGCCGCCTCAGGATCGTCGACCTCGCCGTATTCGCCGCGCAACACCAGGAAACGGATCGTGTCCTTGAAGGACGTGCCGGGGCGGGTCAGCGTGTCGGGCAAGTCGAACATGACCCGGTACTGGCGGTTGGAGACCGCAAGCCTCAGATCCCGGTCGAAGATCGACAGCGCCTGCTGGATGAGGTTCAGCCCGGCCTGGGTCAGCTTGGCGCGTGTGTCGTCGCGGTTCATCCGTTCTCCCTCGCGCCTATCGCTAGCACCCCCGACCGGGGGGGGGCGGAAGGGGCAGGCGCGGCCTGTTACAATTCGTAACCTTTGCGCAAAAGTGAGGAAATCTTTGACCCTGAACCCTGGCGGCGGGAGGCTGGCGGCGGACCGGAATCGCCGGGCAGGCGGCAAGGCGCTGCAACGCCGGCGCAAGGGAGGAGTTTGGGTGGCCACGACCGCGACCACGGGCGAACTTAAATCGATACCCGCGCTTCTGGTGCGCAACGCCCGCACCCTGGGCGCCCTCCCGGCCTATCGGGAAAAGGAGTTCGGCATCCGGCAAAGCTGGACCTGGGCCCAGACCGCGGCCGAGGTCCGGGCAATGGCGCTGGGCTTCCTGTCGCTTGGCATGGCCCCCGGGCGATCATGTGGCGATCATCGGGCGCACGGCGTTTCCGGTCCTCATGCTCGGCGGCTTGTCGCCACGCGTGCGGGCGAGATGGATGCGATGACGGTTCAGGTGGAAACCGCATCGGGGGATGCGGCATTGTATGAAAGGTCCGTCATGGACATTCTGAAACTGCGAGGCCGGATCGAGCTGGTTCCCAGGGGGTCGCTGTCGAACGACGGCAAGGTGATCGAGGACCGGCGGAAATACGACTAGGTCTCGCCCGAAAAGGGGAGATACCGCATGTCCGACCGGATCGCCGTCGCGGCCATCGCCATCGCCGCAGCGCTTCCCGCGGCGGCGCAGGATGCGGCGCTCATCATCGGCAACGAGAACTACCGGAACGCCGCCGACATTTCCGCGGCAGATGACGCGCTCGACGCCGCCAAGCCGCTCGAGGGCACGGGCTTCGTGGTACGCAAGGGCGCCGATCTCGGCGGCGCCGAGATGCAGGCGCTTCTGGCCCGCCACTACGACGACACGGCCAGCCCGGGGCGAAGCGTGATCCTGCTTTCGGGGCATTTCGCCCACGCCGGCGGCGAGACCTGGCTGATCGGAACCGATGCGGACGCGCCCTCGCTTGGCCGGGCCGATGCCGCGGGGCTGCCGCTGTCGTCGGTGCTGGCCATCGCCGCCGAACGGCCGGGCGGGGCGCTCGTGCTTCTGGGAACCGAGGATCGGCGGGTCGATCTTGGCCGGGGGTTCGTGGCCGGGATCGGCGCTTTGACCGTGCCGCAGGGCGTCATGGTGATCGAGGGCGACGCCGCGGCGGTCGCGGCCTTCGCGGCGACACTGCCCGACCGCCGCGGCCAGACGCTGGCCGAGATCGCCGGGGCCGCCGAAGGGCTGCGCGTCGACGGCTTCCGCGGTGCCCTCGCGCCCTTCCTGCCGCTCGATAGCGGCGTCACCGCCCCCGAAGCACCGCCCCCCGCGGAGACCGGAGAGACCGCCTTCTGGCGGGCAACCGGAGACATCGGCACCCGCGCCGCCTACGAGGCCTACCTGAAACGCTACCCGGCGGGCGCGCATGCGAACGACGCCCGGGCCGCGCTGGCCACGCTGGACGACCCCGTCGCACAGGCCGGCGCGGCGGAAGAGGGGTTGGGCCTCAGCCGTGAACAGCGCCGGCAGATCCAGCGCGATCTCTCGATCCTCGACATCGACCCGAAGGGTATCGACGGGCTTTTCGGTCCGGGCTCGCGCAAGGCGATCGGCACCTGGCAGCGCCGGAACGGCGAAGAAGCGACCGGCTTTCTCACCGCAGCACAGGTCGCGACGCTTGGCGGGCAGGCGGCGCGGCGCGCGGCCGAACTCGAGACCGAGGCCGCCGCCCGCAAGGCCGAGCAGGACCGCCAGGACCGGCTCTACTGGGACCAGACCGGCGCCAAGGGCGACGAGCCGGGGCTGCGCGCCTATCTCAAGCGCTACCCTGACGGGCTTTTCGCCGAACTGGCACAGGAACGGCTTGCCGTCTTCGAGCAGGGGCGCCGCGAGCAGGCCGCCGCGGCGGATCGCGCCGCCTGGGACAAGGCAGTCCAGGCCGACACGCTCAAGTCCTATCAGGACTATCTTGCCGCCTATCCGAAGGGGGCCTTTGCCGAGGAGGCGCGCCAGAAGATCGCAGGGCTGAGCGAGACGCCGGACCAGGAAGCGGCCCGCAAGCAGGCCGAGGCGCAGGAAGCCGCGCTCAACCTCAACCCGACGATGCGCTCGCTGGTCGAGCAGCGGCTTGCGGCGCTCGGCCTGAAGCCGGGGCGGGCGGACGGGAAGTTCGACGGTGACACGCGCCGCGCGCTCCGCCGCTACCAGCAGGCGCGCGGCCTGCCGGTCACGGGCTACCTCAACCAGCAGACAGTCGCCCGGCTCCTGGTGGATTCCCTCTGATCCAAACAGGAAGGCCGCCGGTTTTCCGGCGGCCCCCGAGAACCTTGCTGTGCAGAAGTCTCAGCCCTGGCGGGCCTTGTAGCGGCGCTGCGTCTTGTTGATCACATAGACGCGACCCTTGCGGCGCACGATCTGACAGTCGCGATGGCGCAACTTCAGCGAGCGGAGCGAGTTCCTGACCTTCATCGGTCTTCTCCTATTCGCGGCGCGCGTCGCGCCAATGAAACACAAATGCCCCCGAATCGGGGGCGGATGGTGGGCGGTACTGGGATCGAACCAGTGGCCACTACGATGTCAACGTAGTGCTCTACCGCTGAGCTAACCGCCCGATCCGTCAACGATTCCGCCGCCCCAAAGACATTGGGACGCGGTCGGAGCCGCATCGGTCCCGGGGTCTATAAAAGGAGTCGCAGAGGCTTGCAAGGGGTTTCGGCCCCGCCGATATTGGCGCTATGGTCGTGCGATTGCAACGGAGCCCTTATGCGCCCCGCGCCCTATCAGTTGACGATGCCGCAACGGCGCCTGACGGGCGTCGTCTTCGCTTCGCCGCATTCGGGGCGCGACTATCCGGCGGGATTCCTCCGGGCCTCGGTGCTGGACGAACGCACGATCCGCACGTCGGAGGATGCCTTCGTCGACACGCTGCTTGATGGCGTGCCCGCGCTCGGCGCGCCGCTTCTCGCCGCCACGGCCCCGCGGGCCTGGCTCGACCTCAACCGCGCGGCGGACGAGCTTGATCCGGCGTTGATCGAAGATACCCGGCTGTCGGCCCACAATCCGCGCGTGGCATCCGGCCTCGGCGTCATTCCACGCGTCGTCGCGTCGTCGCGCGCGATCTATCGCGGCAAGATCACCCGTGCCGAGGCGGACGCGCGCATCGACGGTTTCTGGCGGCCGTATCACGGCTGCCTCAGGGGGCTCATGGACCAGGCGCGCGCGGAGTTCGGGGAGGCGGTGCTGATCGACGTCCATTCGATGCCGCACGAGGCGATGGACTGTGTCGCGGGCAGCGGACTTCGCCGCCCCGAGATCGTCCTCGGTGACCGCTTCGGCACCGCTGCAGGCGGTCACGTGATCGAACGGGTGGAAGCCGCCTTCAACCGCGCCGGTTTCAGGACAGTGCGCAACACGCCCTTCGCCGGTGCCTACATCACCCAGACCTATGGTCAGCCCTCGCGCGGCCATCACGCCGTCCAGGTGGAGATCGACCGCGCGCTCTACATGAACGAGCGCGAGATCCGTCCGAACGGCAATTTCATGAGCTTTCGCCGCCAGCTCCAAGGTGTTCTGGCCGAAATCGCCAGGATCGGACGGCGGGAGATCCCGCTCGCCGCCGAGTGATCACCTGAGCGACCGCCCCTTCACGATCGCGTCCGGCCCGAACCGGGCCCGGATCGCGTCGGTTGCCCGCTCCGCCCCCGCCCGCAGCGCAGCCTGGGGATCGAGAAGATCGGGAGTCAGGTCGGCCTCGCGTGCGGGCACGATGTCCGAAAGCCCGACCCCGATCAGCCGGAACGGACCCACATCGCAGAGATGGGCCAGAAGCTCCGCCGCCTCGCGATAAAGCCGGTCGGCGGTCTGCGTCGGTTCGCGCAGCGCATGGCGCCTTGTGATCGTGGTGAAGTCCGCGCGCTTCAGTTTCAGGGCCACGGTGCGCCCCGCAAGGTTCTTGGCCTTGGTCCGGTCCGCGACCTTCTCGGCCAGCCGCCAGACATGGCCGTCGAGGAGGTCGCGGTCGGAAATGTCCTCATCGAAGGTGGTCTCGGCCGAGATCGACTTCATCGGCTCGTTCGGGTTGACGCGGCGGTTGTCCTCGCCCCGCGCGAGGTGCCACAGACGCTCGCCGATCTGGCCGAAGCGGTGGATCAGATCCTTGCGGTCCCACCGCGCGAGGTCGTCGAAGGTGCGGATGCCCGCGGCCTCGAGCTGCGCCTGCCCCGCTGCGCCCACGCCCCAGATCAGCCGCACCGGCTTGCCCTTGAGGAACTTCGCCGTGTCCGCCCGGCCGATCACCGAAAAGCCCCTCGGCTTGTCGAGGTCCGAGGCGATCTTGGCGAGGAACTTGTTGTGGGACAGGCCGACCGATCCGGTCAGGCCAAGCTCCTCCTCCATCCGCTTCAGGAGCCGGGCGAGAAGCACGGCCGGAGGTGCCCGGTGCAGCCGTCCGGTTCCGGACAGGTCAAGGAATGCCTCGTCGAGCGAAAGCGGTTCGACCGCCGGCGTGAGGTCGTCCATCAACGCCCGGATCTGGCGCGACACCGCGGCGTAGTGGCCGCCGCGCGGCTTGATCACCACCGCTTCGGGGCAGAGCCTCAGCGCGTGGAACATCGGCATCGCCGACCGAACGCCCTTGATCCGCGCAAGATAGCAGCAGGTCGAAACCACACCCCGCCGGCTTCCGCCGACGATGACCGGCCGTCCCCGCAGGCTTGGGTCGTCGCGCTTCTCGACGCTGGCATAGAAGGCGTCGCAGTCCATGTGGGCGATGGAAAGGGTGAAAAGCTCGGCGTGGCTCACGATCCGCGGCGACCGGCAGGCCGGGCAGCGCGGGCCGGTCTCGAACGTCGTCAGGCAGTCGCGGCAGAGGGCGGGCATGGTGGCAGCATAGCCGACCGCCCGCCGGCGCGAAACCGGCGCGCGCGCGTCACTTGGCGATCAGCCCGCGCGGCGATCCGGCGATGAGAAGCGCCACATCGCGCATCGCTACCAGCGGCGACAGGTTGGGCGGCACGGCAAGGTAGCGCGGCCGCCATTCGGGATGGAACTTCTGCTTGAACGCGCGCAGGCCCTCGAAATTGTAAAAAGCCCCGCCGTGGCGGTAGATCAGCCGCCCGAACCGGTTCCAGGTGCGCCCGATCGAGCGCTCCGACAACCCCGCGAGCGGCGCCATGCCAAGGCTGAACTCCTCGCCGCCCGCGCCGCGGTAGTGCTCGATCAGGCGCACGAACAGGTATTCCATGAGGCCGGATGCCTCGCCGGGCAGGTATCGCATCAGGTCGACGGCAAGATGGCGGCCCGCGCCGCTGGACAGGATGTTGGCGAAGGCCACGGCCTGCCCGCCGCTGCGGATCACCGCCAGATCGAAGCGCTCCAGATAGTCCGCGTCGAACCGGCCGACCGAGAAGCGCTTTTCGCGCCCGGTCTTGCCGCCGAGCCACGCATCCGACACCGCGCCCAGTTCCGCGATCCGCGCCGCATCGTGCGGAGGGTGCAGGATTTCGAAGCTGAAGCCCGCGCGCTCGCGCTTGTTCACGGCGGCGCGCATCGTCTTGAACGGCGCGCCCGACAGGCTGAAGCCGGCAAGGCGCACCACCGCCTCCTCGCCGATCTTGTGCACGGCGCAGCCGAGATCGACCCAGGTGGCCAGATGCCGTGCGCTGACCTCGTAGAAGACCGGCCGGCAGTTGGCGCGGCTGGCGACGTCCCAGAACGACCATGCGAGCGCCTCGAACTCCGCCGGGTCGCCCACCGGGTCGCCCAGGGCGATCCATGACCTGCGGTGAACCGCATACATGATGAACGACCGGCCCGTGTCCGAGAACAGGAAGCGCTTGTCGCCGCTCTGGCTCAGCCAGCCCTGGGGGTCGTCCGAGGCGGCGGCAAGGACGGCTGCGCGGGCCAGTGTCTCGGCCCCGGTGTCGAGCGGAGCCCGCCGCTGCACCGGCCGCGTCATCAGGTGGATCGAGAAGAAGAACACCACCGCCGATGCCGCGAGCCCGGCCCTGAGCGCCCTGGGCGTGCCGGAGCGTGCCGAAAGCTCGGCCAGGAGGTCGTTGGAATAGGGCACCGTCCGGTGGACAAGGAAGAAGAATGCGGCCGTCGCAAGGCCCACGGCCAGAACCAGCGCGAACCACCGCGCCTCGAACACCCCCTGCGTCAGGGGGCCGTGCCGGTCGAACGCGCGGCGGAACGGCAGGAGCGAAAGCCCGCCGAGGGTCAGGAGCGCCGCATTCTCGGTGTCGAAGTTGTTGAGGATCGCGGCGCCCACCGCCGCCGCGATGGTCAGGATCGCAAGCCAGTAGGCCGACGAAACCCGCCGCGCCAGCCCGTGCGACAGGATCAGAAGCGTCACCCCGGCGATCGCCGTGCCGAGGGTTCCCCCTTCCAGAAGCAGGGCCGCAACGAGGTCGCCATCGGCGAGCGCGTCAGACCGGACGGCCGGGATCATGGTGACCAGAAGCAGATAAGCGCCGAAGCCGAAGGTGACCGAGGCGACCAGCGACGGCGCGATGCCGTGCAGCGCGGCGACCGCCGGCTGGACCGGCGCGGGCAGCCGCGCAAAGAGCCGTCCGGCAAGCCCGCCCGCCATCCACGCCTCGTTCAGCGCCACCAGAAGGAAGCCGAGACCGAAGGGCAGAAGGTAGTAGATCACCCGGAACAGCAGAAGCGCCGCCGCCGCGTCTCCGATCGGGACCGAGGCCGGAAGCGTCCCGATCACGACGGTTTCGAAGACGCCGATCCCCCCGGGAACGTGGCTGAGAACGCCGATCATCATCGCGGTGGCATAGACGGCGACGAAGGTGGCGAAATCCGGCTTGCCGGCGGGCAGCAGCACCCAGAGCGCGAAGGCGGCGGCGACAACGTCGATCAGCGTGACTGCCAACTGGCCGGCAAGATCGCCGGGTGGCGGAAGCCGAAGGTCATAGCTGCGGAAGCCGATCCTGCGCCCGGTCGCGGACACCCAAAGGATGACGGCCGCCGACCCCAGGACCGCCGCGCCGGCGACGATGCGGACCGTCGCCTCCGGATAGGGCAGGTAGGCGGCGACGGCGACGGGATGGGCTGCAAGCGCGGCAAGCCCGATCAGCGTCAGCCCGGTGCCGAGCGCCACGGCGATATAGCCCGAGATCGCCGCGACCTCGAAGGCGTTCAGCCCCACCGCGGAATAGATCCGGTAGCGGACGGCGCCGCCCGAAACCAGGCTGACCCCGATCGTGTTTCCGAAGGCATAGCCGAGAAAGCCGCCGATCGCGACAACCCCGGGGGCAAGCCTGCGCCCGATGAAGCGCAGCGCGAACCAGTCGTAGAAGATCAGCGCCAGATAGCCGATGGCGGTGGCGGCCAGGGCCAGCGCGAGAGTGGAGCCGGGCGTCGCCCGGACCTGGGCGGCAATGTCGGCGGGATCGACGGAATGAAGCAGGCGGTGAAGTGCGTAGACCCCCAGCCCGAACAGGAGCGCACCCAGAAGAAGCGGAAAGAGCCGTTTGATGGACTGAAGACTGACGCGTGACATCCTTTCCACCCCGCAGGGACCGGTTTGCCCGGACGACCCCCGCGGGGGCTGACTAACCGCAGCCGCGCGCCTGTGTAAACGGGCGAATTGCCGCCACGGACACTTCCCGCGGCCGCGCGCCGCGATCCGGCCACGCCGCCGTCGTTCTACCGGCTCCGGTCCCCGGACCCTCCGGGCCGCTTCGCGCCGCCCCGCCGCCCGCCGGCGCACCGGCCGAGCAGCACGGGGCAGAGCGCCGCGATCGCCGCAAAACCCGCACCCGCAGGGAAGGTCGCGCCCGCGCCGTTCGCGTGCCGGAGCGCGCCCGCGATCGCGCTGGCGGCAAGCGCCGCGATCCCGGCCAGACCCGGGGAAAGCGCCCGCCGGAGATGCCGCCACGGCCAGAAGGCCAGGCCCGCAGCGGTGCGCCGAGCTCCCGGGGGCCTGCGTCAGGACCGCCTGGACGGGTTCCGCTCTTCCCGCGTGCTCTGCCGTCCGTCCTCGCGGTCAGGCGTCTTCGATCATCGTGGCCCGGCCTTGCCGAACAGCCGGACGATGTCGACGCCGGCGCCGGTCTGCTGGTCCAGGCGCAGATGCGCCTCGATATGGCGCAGGTGGGTGCCCATCAGTCGCGCCGCGCTGTCGGGCGACCGGCGCCGGAAGGCGGACATGATCTGCGCATGTTCGTCGTCGCGGCAGTTCCGGATGCCGGGAGCCCCGAAGATGCCGATGATCAGCGAGGTGCGCGTCACCAGTTCCTTCATCATCCGCTGCATCACGGAGTTGCCGGCGATTTCCGCCAGCATCGTGTGGAACTGGCCGGAGAGGCGGATCGCCTCGTGCCGGTTGCCAGCATGATGCGCCCGGTGCTCGGCCTGGAGGTGCCGGTCCAGCCGCTCGATGTCGGCTTCCGTCGCCCGCTGAACGGCAAGGCGCGCGATCGTCGGTTCCAGCGCCTTGCGCGCCTCGAAGACCTCGCGCGCCTGTTCGGCCGTGGGCGAGGCGACGAAGGCGCCGCGGTTGGCGTGAAGCTCGACGACCTCGCGGCTCGACAGCAGCAGAAGGCTGCGCCGGATCCGCATCCGGCCGACGCCGAAAGCCTCGCAGAGGGCGGATTCGGACAGTTTGGTGCCGGGCGGCAGCCGCTGTTCGACCACGGCCTCGAAGATCCGCTCGACGATGTCCTCTTCGCCGGGTTCCTCTGCCTCTGATGGCTCGATGGGGCGATCGCTCTGAAGGTTCATGGCCTGCGCTGTGCGGATATCTCCCTGCATCGCAGCATTATTCATCGGCGGGACGATCGGCAAGTGCCGATCATGTGCACATGATGCCAAATTTCAGTTGACATGATTGTTAACAATATTACCCAATCATGTCGATAACCAACGGGCCGGAAGAACGCCCGATCACCGCGACACTCACGCTCAACAGGGAGTCCCACCATGAAGCGACGCATCTTCCTCAAGACGACGGCCCTCGCGGCGGCGGCCGGAGTTGCCCTCCTGTCCGCGGCCCATGCCGAGAACGCGAAGCTCAAGGTCGGCTTCGTCGGCGTCACCTCCGGGCCGGCGGCGGCCTGGGGCATTTCCAACCAGCGGTCGATGGAAACCCGCGCCGCCTGGCTGAACGAACTGGGCGGCGTCAAGATCGGCGACACCACCTATGACGTCGAGATCGTGCCCTTCGACGACCAGAAGGATCCCAAGCGCGCCATCGCCGGCATGGAGAAGATGGCGCAGGACGGCATCCACTATGTCGTCGGCCCGAACGTCGACGACGGCGCGGCGGCGGTGCGCCCGGTGGCCGAGCAGAACGGCATCATGTATTTCCCCTACGCCTTCCCGAAGGAGCTTTACACCGCGCCCGCGTCGAACGCGATCCTGGGCATGGTTGCCAACTACCAGTCCGGACCGGCGATCTACAAATACCTCATGGAAAACAAGGGCGTGAAGAAGGTCGCCTTCATCGCGGGCAATGAATCCGATCCGCTCAGCCAACGCGATTCCGGCTCGGCAGCCGCCAGGGCGCTGGGGCTCGAGGTCGTTTCCGACAGCGTGACCTACCAGATGGACACGACCGACTTCACGCCGGTGCTTCTTCCGGTGATCCAGGCCGCACCCGATCTTCTCGTCCTCTCGGGCGTCTCGCCGGCGAACGCGCCGCAACTGATCCGCTCGGCGCGGGAGCTTGGCTATGCCGGGATCATCTCGACAGAGACGGCCCAGGATGCGACCGTGCTCCAGGAAGGGGCGGGGGAGCTTGCGAACGGCTTCATCTCGGTCGGCGGCGCCTCGACGCCGGAACTGGCGTCGGACGCGATGAGGGAGTTCGTCGACCGCTACACCAAGATGTTCGGCGAATACAATGACGAGTCGAACACCAAGGTCTATGCGCTGGAATACATCATCGAGACGCTGAAGGCGAACCCGGCCGCGATCGACAACGTCGAGGAGTTCAAGAAGACGATGGACACGTTCGAGGCGCCGAACCCCTTCATGGTGGGCGACGCGAAACTGACATACGTCGGGGTGACCTCGTTCGGGCAGAAGCGGCAGGTGTCCGTGCCGCTCGTGGTCAATGAATTCAGGGACGGCAAGTTCGAGACGCTGTTCGTGGCTCAGGTCGACTGACCCTCGCACCGGTTGCACGGCGATCCGGCGGGGCGCATCGCGGCGCGCCCCGCCGCCCTCCCGAACCAGGACCACCGGAATGGAACAGATTCTGGCCAATGGCCTTTACCTGGGCGCCCAGTATGCGCTCGTCGCGCTCGGCCTTACCCTGATCTTCTCGCTGATGAACGTGCTGAACTTCGCGCACGGGCAGATGTATGTCTTCGGCGGCTTCGTGACCTACACCGTGGTCGGCCAGTTCGGCCTTCCCTTCGTCGTGGGGCTTCTCGCCTCGGCCGTCGTGCTGGCGCTGATGGGTGCGGCGATCGAGAAGTTCCTGTTCCGCCCCGTGATCCGCCGGTCGAAGCGCGAGGAATCGACGATGCTGCTGGCCGCCGGCATCGCCTTCTTCCTCGATGCGGTGATCCTGCTTCTGTTCGGCGAGAAGCAGCGCGGCGTGCCGAAGATCGTGAACGGCGTGTTCAACTGGGACATGCGGGTGATCATGCCCTATGACCGCATCCTGATCGGCGTGCTGGCGATCGCGATGATCGCGGGCTTCATCCTCTTCATGCAGTATTCGCGGGCCGGCCGGGCGATGCGCGCCCTGGCGCAGGACCGGGTGGCGGCGCAGCTCATGGGCGTCGATGTCGACCGCTATTCGATGATCGGCTTCGCGCTCGGCGCGATGCTGGCCGGGCTGGTGGGCGGGCTTCTCGTCACCATCACCGGCATCAACCTCGGCATGGGCGGGCCGACGTCGATCAAGGCCTTCCTGATGATCATGATCGGCGGCGCCGGTGTGATCTCGGGCGCGATCGCCGGAGGCTTCATCCTCGGCATGATGGAATCGGTGGGCCTGACGGCGCTCGCCGCCTACGGTGACATCACCTACCTCGTGATCTTCGCCACGCTCATGGTCTTCCTCGCCATCCGGCCGCAGGGCCTGATGGGCAAGCCGTGGGGCTGAGCGATGGCCGCGCCCGCCCCGCAGCTTTCCGCCGCCCCCTCCGCCACAGGGACAGGAGCAATGACCTTATCGAAGCTCGCCGGCGCCGCCGCCTTCCTGATCGGCGTCTTCGTCCTCGTGCCCGTCTTCATCGCCCTGACCGGGCGATGGGATTTCTACTACACGCTGACGTCGGTCGCGCTTCTGTCGGTCGCGGCGGCCGGGGTGTGGCTGACCTTCTACATCGGGCGCATCAACATCGGCCAGGGCGCCTACGCGCTGACCGGGGGTTATGTTTCGGCGATCCTCGTGACCGGGCAGGGGCTCAGCTTCTGGGCGACGCTGCCGCTCGCCGGCATTTTCTGCGCGCTGGTCTCGGTGGTGATCGGCCTGCCGATCCTGCGCCTTCGCGGCGTCTACTTCGCGATGGTGACGCTGGTGCTGACCGAGGTGGCGCGGCTCTCCGCGCTCGCCCTGCCGATCACCAACGGCGCCAAGGGCATCACCTCGATCCCGCTGCCGGGGGAACTTTCCCTGTTCGGCCTGACGCTGATCCCCGACTTCGCCACGCTTCAGAACCCGAAGCTCGCCTTCTACATCATGGCGGTCGCGCTGATGGTGCTGACCTATGTCGTGCTCTGGCGCATCGTGCATTCGCGGCTCGGCCACCTTTGCCGATCCTTGCAGCAGAACGAGGAGCTCTCGGCCTCGATCGGCGTCAACACGGCGATGCTCAGGGTGCTGGCCTATGCGATCTCCTCCTTCTTCGGCGGGCTCGCGGGGGCGATCTTCGTGGCGATCTCGCAGTCGATCTATCCCTCGTCCTTCGTCGTCACCGACAGCGTGAACTTCATGCTCTACTGCTTCCTCGGCGGGCTGGGCTATGTCTTCGGGCCGATGCTCGGCACGCTTCTGCTCTACTTCGGCTGGGATCTGCTGTCGGTCGCCAAGGAATACCAGTTGCTGATCTACTCGGGCGCGATGATTGCGCTGATGCTGATCCTGCCCAATGGCGTGCTGAGCCTGTTCGACCGGAAGGAGGGCGGGAAATGACCGCGCCCATCCTCCAGATCAGGGGCATCACCAAACGCTACGGTGGCCTGACCGCCAACAGCGACATCAGCTTCGACGTCGCCCCGCGCGAGATCCTGTCGGTGATCGGGCCGAACGGTGCGGGCAAATCCACGCTCTTCAAGCAGATCGCGGGCTTCGTCCCCCCGACGGGCGGCGAGGTGCTCTTCAAGGGAAGCCGCATCTCGGGCCTGCCGCCGCACCGTGTCGCGCGTCTGGGCGTGGTCCGGACCTTCCAGGAAACCACGATCTTCCGGTCGATGACCGTGCGAGAGAATGTGATCGTCGCCCATCATCTGCGCTCGAAGGCCTCGCTCCTCGGCTTCGTCCTCGGCTCGGCTCAGGCCCGCGCCGACGAGGCCGATTTCGCCCGGTCGGCCGACGACATCATCGACTTCCTCGGGCTCCAGCCGATCCGCGGCGAGATGGCGTCGAACCTGCCGCAGGGGCATCTGCGCGCGCTCGGCATGGCGATCGGCCTGGCCACGCAGCCCGAGGTGATCCTGCTCGACGAGCCCTTCGCCGGCATGAACCACGACGAGACGATGCGGATGGTCGGCCTCGTCCGGCGCCTCCGCGACGAACGCGGCCTGACCGTGTTGCTGGTCGAGCACGACATGCCGGCGGTGATGAAAATCTCCGACCGGATCGTCTGCATCAACTTCGGACAGAAGATCGCCGAGGGCACGCCCGCCGAAATCCAGGCGGATCCCCGCGTCATCGAGGCCTATCTGGGCAGCGAAGACGCTGCGATCGGGGTCTGACCATGCAGGAACCGGCACCGAAGATACTCAGCCTCGACTCCGTCGAACTCTACTACGACCACGTCTATGCCCTGAAGGGGGTCAGCATCGACCTAAGCGAAGGCGAAACCGTGGCCCTGATCGGCGCCAACGGGGCCGGCAAGTCCTCGATCCTGCGGGCGATCACCGGCCTCAGGAGAATCAGGTCCGGGTCGATCACCTACATGGGCGAGCGGCTGGACGGGCGGCCCGCGGCCGAGATCGTGCGCCGCGGCATCGCGATGGTGCCCGAGGGGCGGCGCGTCTTTCCGCTGATGAGCGTCAGGGACAACCTTCTGATGGGTGCCTTCACCCGCACCGACAAGGCCGGGATCGCACAGACGCTCGAAAGCGTCCTCGCCCGCTTCCCGCGGCTTCGCGAACGCTTCGGCCAGCAGGCCAGCACCCTGTCGGGGGGCGAGCAGCAGATGATGGTGATCGGCCGGGCTCTGATGGCGCGACCGAGGCTCCTGCTTCTGGACGAACCCTCGCTCGGCATCGCGCCCAGGCTGGTGCAGGACATCGCCCGCGCCATCGTGGCGATCTCGCGCGACGAGAAGGTTTCGGTGCTTCTGGTCGAGCAGAACAGCCGCATGGCGATGTCGATCTCGAACCGGACCTACGCGCTGTCGACCGGGCAGGTGGTGCTGTCGGGCAATTCGCGCGAACTGATGGACGACGACCGCATCAAGGCGGCCTATCTCGGCGGAGACCTCTGACATGCGCCTGCTCGTCGCCAATCCCAACTCCACCGCCTCGATGACCGAGAAGATCGGCGCCGCGGCGCGGGCCGCCGCGAGCCCCGGCACCGAGATCGTCGCGGTCAACCCGCCGGGGGGGCCGGTCTCCATCGAAGGCTACTACGACGAGGCGATGAGCGTGCCGGGCCTCCTGACCATGATCCAGACCGTCACGACGGCCGATGCGATCGTCATCGCCTGCTTCGACGACACCGGGCTCGATGCCGCGCGCTGCCTGACGGACCGCCCGGTCGTCGGCATCGGCGAGGCGGCCTATCACTTCGCCGCGATGGTCGCGAACAAGTTCTCTGTGGTGACGACGCTCGCCCGCTCGGTCCCGGCGCTGGAACACAACCTGCATCGCTACGGGCTGGCCGCGCGCTGTGTCCGGGTGCGGTCGTCCGAGGTGGCGGTGCTGGAGCTGGAGCATGAAGGCTCCGACGCCTGCGCCCGCATCAGCGCGGAGATCGGCCGCGCCGTGGCCGAGGACCGCGCCGAGGCGATCGTGCTCGGCTGCGCCGGCATGGCCGATCTTGCCGGCCGGCTCTCGGCCGAGCACGGGCTGCCGGTGCTCGACGGCGTTTCCTGCGCGGTGCGGCTGGCCGAGGCGATGGTCGGGCTGAACCTGCGCACCTCGCGGCTGGGCGGCTACGCGCCGCCGCCGGGCCAGAAGCTGATGGCGGGCGCCTGAGGCCGCCACCCCGCCGACACCGCAAGCCGCAGGGATTCCGCCAAGGCTCTTGCCGTCGAAAATAAAAGAAGTATACTGCCTAATAATCGCGCATTGGACTGCGCGGCAAAGACGAATCATCGCGGGAGGCATGAATGGCGGACATGAGGGTCGACTTCTGCGGGGTCACGTTCAAGAATCCCGTGATCATCGCGTCGTTGGAGACGACGAACAGCCCTGACCTCATGCGGCAATGCTTCGATGCCGGGGCTTCCGGTGCGATCATCAAGACGTTGACCGATATCGAGGACATGGCCCGCCTGACGCAGAACTCGAAATACTGCGTCATGAACTCGAAGGGCGAGATCATCGAGGGCAAGGCAGCGCGGGATTTCGTCTTCTACAGCCGGTCGGGCTATTCCAGCACCTACTACAAGGACTGGATCCCGCATCTGAAGGAGACACAGAAATACGCCGCCGAACGCGGTGCCCATCTGATCGGCAGCGCCGGCGCCAAGGACGTCAACGGCTGGAAGGACATCTGCCGGACGATCGAGGACTGCGGCCTGCCGATGGTGGAGCTGAACTTCGGTTGCCCCCACCCGGCGATGATGCCCGGCGTGCACGGCGGCTCGATGATCGGGCAGGAGCCGGAGGTGGCCTTCGAGGTGACCCGGCAGGTCTGCGAATCCGTCGACATCCCGGTTGTCGTCAAGCTGACGCCCGACCAGTCCAAGCCGCTCGCCGTGGCCAAGGCGGTGAGCGAGGCGGGGGCGGCGGGGGTGACGGCGATCAACCGCCACACCGGCTTCGTGGTGGACATCGAGACCGGCCAGCCGCGCATCGGCGGCCCGGCCGGAATCGGCGGCACATGGGTGAAACCGCTGTCGCTGCGCTGGGTCCATCGCATCTACGAAGACCTCGGACTGCCGATTTCCGGTTCCAACGGGATTTTCGACCACCGCGACGTGATCGAGTTCATCATGGCGGGGGCGACCATCGTTCAGGTCGGCTCCATCCTCATGGTCAAGGGCATCAAATGGCTGCCGAAGATCATCGAGGGTGTCGAGAGCTTCATGGATGAGAAGGGCTACCGGACCGTTGACGAGATGATCGGCATCGCGTCGCGCCGGTCGGTGAAGGACTATTCCGAACAGTTCTCGAAAAACCGCATGCATGCGGTCATCAACGACGACACCTGCAAGAACCCGACCTGCAACATCTGCATCCAGGTCTGCTTCTACGAGGCGCTGTCACAGGCGCCGGCCGGATCGGTGGAGGTTCACACGGACAATTGCATCGGCTGCGAGCTTTGCATGGATGTGTGCCCCTTCGACTCCATCAGGATGCGCGAGACGTCGCCGCTCCAGTTCGACGCGGGATTCTTCAACATCCCCGAGACCGTCTACGAACACGACAAGTTCAAGACGCAGCGGAACAACATGGACACGATCCGCGCCAGCAGCCCGAAGTTCAACAAGGAACCCGCCGAATAGGGAGAGGACAATATGGCCGTCAACAAGATACATCGTGAATTCTACCAGGTCGACATCGACAGCGGCTGGGAGACGCCGAAGGGCTATCCCGCGGGCATCAAGCAGAAGATCCTGTCCGGCACGCTCGACATGGCGAACCGCCAGGGCGGGCACACCCGGCTTCTGAAGTTCGAGCCCGGCACCTATACGACGGTTCCGTTCGAGCACGATTACTGGGAAGAGGTCTTCGTGATCGAGGGCGACCTCTGGGTCGGAAACGAGGGGCCCGCGGGTGGCGAACGCTTCGGACAGTATACCTACTGCGTCCGCCCGCCGCATGTCGCGCATGGCCCGTTCCGCAGCGAGGAGGGGTGCCTGCTTCTGGAGCAGCACTATTACGATCCGCAATAACTCTTGTGCCAGACGGGCCGTCTGCCAGGGCGGCCCGTCCCCTGCCGGTGTCACACTCCATGATCCAGAACATCACCGATCTTTCGCGCAAGCTCGACACGGGCGCGCTGAAAAGCGCCGACCTCGTGGCCGAGGCGCTGGACCGTATCGCCGGGCCCGAGGGCCAGGAGGGGCGCGTCTTCCTGTCCGTCTATGACGCCGCCGCGCGGGCCCAGGCCGAGTGGCTCGACACGGCGCGTGCCAAGGGTATCCCCCTGCCGCGCCACGCGGGAATTCCCATCGCCGTCAAGGATCTCTTCGACGTGAAGGGTGAGGTCACGCGCGCGGGATCTCGTGTGCTTGACGGGCAGCCGCCGGCGGAAGCGGACGCCGCGATCGTCCTGCGCCTGCGCCGCGCGGGCTTCGTCATCGTCGGCAAGACCAACATGACCGAGTTCGCCTATTCCGGCCTGGGGATGAACGCCCATTTCGGCACGCCCCGGAACCCGCGCGACACCACGGCCGACCGCATCCCCGGCGGCTCCTCTTCCGGTGCGGGCGTCGCCGTGGCCGCTGGCCTCGTGCCGGCGGCGATCGGCACCGATACCGGCGGCTCCTGCCGCATCCCGGCCGCCTTCTGCGGCGTCGTCGGATTCAAGCCGACCTCCAGCCGGGTGCCGAAGGAGGGCACGGTGCCCCTGTCGCGGACGCTCGACTGCATCGGGCCCCTGGCCACCAGCGTCTCCTGCTGCGCGGTGCTCGACTCCGTGCTCGCGGGCGGCGAGGGCGAGGATGTGCCGTCGTTCCCCGAGGGCGGGCTGCGGCTCGGCGTGCTGGAAGGCTACGTCACCGAACATCTCGATTCCGGCGTGGGCGCCGCCTTCCAGGCGATGCTGACCCGGCTGTCGCGCCGGGGGGTGCGGCTGACGCCGCTGACCATCGGTGAGCTTGCCGACCTGCCGAAGATCAACGCCAAGGGCGGCCTCGTCGGCGCCGAAGCCCATGCCTGGCACGCGCCGCTTCTGGAAACCCGGGCCGACTTCTACGACCCCTGGGTGCGGGAGCGGTTCAGCGCCGGGCGGTCACAGACCGCCGAGGACTACATCCGGGTGATCGAGGCGCGGGCGAGGCTGCGTGCGCTGGTGGCGGAGCGCCAGGCGCCGTTCGACGCGCTTCTCCTGCCCACCGTGCAGATCGTCGCGCCGACCATCGAGAGCCTGGCCGACAGCGCGGTCTCGGCGCCTGTCAACCTTCTCTGCCTGCGGAACACGGCGGTCGGGAACTTCCTCGACCTGCCGGCGATCTCGATTCCCTGCCATGACGAGGGCGCCCTTCCGGTCGGCGCGATGCTGATGGGCCGCACCGGCGACGACCGGCGGCTTCTGTCGATCGCGCGCGGCCTTGAAGGCACCATCCGCAGCCACTGAGCGAAAGGACCGACCATGCCCGCCGAAGTCGCATTCGACGCCACCTTCACCTCGCGTTCGGGTTCGGAACGCGCTCCGGTGAGGGTGCACAAGGTCATCGTCGGCGGCTGGACCGGCCGCGACAAGGCCGCCCTTCAGCACCACATCGACGAGCTGTCGAAGATCGGTGTGAAGGCGCCCTCGAAGACTCCTCTTTTCTACCGCGTCGGCGTCTCGCGCCTGTCCACCGCGGATGCGATCGAGGTGATCGGCGACGGGTCGAGCGGCGAGGTGGAATATGTCCTGCTGAACCACGGCGGCCGCATCTGGGTCGGCGCCGGCTCCGACCATACCGACCGGGTGGTGGAGCACATGGGGATCACCGTCGCCAAGCAGCTTTGCGACAAGCCCGTCGCCACCGAGTTCTGGCCGCTGGACGAGGTGGAGCCGCACTGGGACCAGCTCCGCCTTCGCTCCGTGATCGTCGAGAAGGGCGCGGAGGTCGTCTACCAGGACGGCGGCGTGGCCGGGCTGATCTCGCCGCGCGAGCTTCTGGCGAAGCTGGCCGAGGAGGGCGGCGAGCTGGCCGAGGGCGTGCTGATGTTCGGCGGCACCTGCGGCGCGATCGGCAGCGTGCGCTACAGCCCGCGGTTCCGCTTCGAACTGACCGACCCGGTGCTGAACCGCACGATCTCTCACGGCTACGACATCGTGCCTGTCCCCATCGTCGGATGAGGATTGCTTTCCGGCATAATAGGAAGTATACTTCCTAAGATGGAGTGACCCATGACCTATGTCGTTACCGAGAACTGCGTCAACTGCAAGTATCAGGACTGCGTCACGGTCTGCCCCGTGGACTGTTTCTACGAGGGCGAGAACTTCCTGGTGATCCACCCCGAGGAATGCATCGACTGCGGCGTCTGCGAACCGGAATGCCCCGCCGACGCGATCAAGGCCGATACCGAGCCGGGGCTCGACGACTGGCTGGCGATCAACGCGCGCTATGCCGGTCTCTGGCCGAACATTACCGAGATCGGCACTGTCCCGGCCGATGCCGACGCATGGAACGGCAGGCCCGGCAAGGCCGCGCTCCTGATCACCGGCGACGCAGAGCCTCCGCATCATGCGCAAAAGCCGGTCTATCCGCCCGGCGAAGACCCCTCGCCCGAGGTTCTCGACGGGTTCGAGATGGAAGGCGCGCGGGTCGCCTTTCCGTCGCCCGAAGCCGGCGCCACCCCCGTCCTGGTGACGCCGGTCGCCGCGCCGGAGGAGGACGGCTACGAAGTCGACGGCCTGCGCCTGACGCCCTGACCGCCCCCGGCGGACGCCCCAACAAGGAGATCTCCCCGTGAACGCCGTGCAACCGCTCCACGCCGTGGCCAGCCCCGCCCTGCCCGATGGCCAGACCGTCCTCAGCGTCCGCCACTGGGACGACAGGCTCTTCTCGTTCCGCGTCAGCCGCCCCGCCGGCTTCCGCTTCCGTTCGGGCGAGTTCGTGATGATCGGGCTGCCGGGGGAGAACGGCAAGCCGCTCCTGCGCGCCTATTCCATCGCCTCACCCTTCTGGGACGAGGAGCTGGAATTCTACTCGATCAAGGTGCCCGATGGCCCGCTGACATCGCGGCTCCAGAAGATCGCCGTGGGCGACCGGGTGATCGTGCGGACGAAGCCCACCGGGACGCTGGTTCTCGACGCGCTCCTGCCCGGCCGCACGCTCTGGATGGTTTCGACCGGCACCGGCGTGGCGCCCTTCGCCAGCCTCATGCGCGAGCCCGAGACCTACGAGAAGTTCGAGAACGTCATCCTGGCCCAGACCTGCCGCAGGAAAAGCGAGCTGGACTATGGCGCCGACCTGCACCGGCGGCTTCTCGATGATCCTCTGGTGGGCGAGGAGGCGGCGTCGAAGTTCCGCCGCTATGCCACCACCACCCGCGAGCCCTCGGACCGGATGGGGCGGATCACCGACCTGATCGAAAGCGGCCGGCTGTGCGCCGACCTCGGCCTGCCGCCTTTCGATCCGGCGGAGGACCGGGTGATGATCTGCGGCTCGATGGCGCTCAACCTCGACATGAAGCGCCTGCTCGAGGCGCGGGGCTTCAGCGAAGGCGCCAACAGCCGCCCGGGCGAATACGTCGTCGAACGCGCCTTCGTCGACTGACCTGCGGTCATGCCGCCGCGGCGGTGCGGAAAGCGCGCCGTCCGTGCGGTCACCGGCGGCCGAAGCGCGCCTTCAGCACCGCCCAGAGCATCGCCAGCACGCTGAGCCGCCGCGCCGGCCCGGCCTCGCCGCCCGACAGCACGGCGTCGCAGTTCGCCGCGAACTGGCCGAGGATGTAGTCGACGAAGCCGGTCACCAGCTCCGGCCGGTTGAACTGGGCCAGCATCCCCTCGATCTCGTAGCGAAGCTCGACCGTCGCAACTGTCGTCTCCGGCCCGGCCCCCTCGGCGATGGCATAGTGCAGCTCGCCCCGGACCCGCGACTTGCCGAGCTTGTCATCGCCCTGTCCGCTCAGCCTTCCTTCCTGCCGCGCGTCGTCGTTCATGAAGCTGCCGTGGCCGCCGAACCGCGTCCGGATCGGGCCGAAGCGGATTTCCACCGCACCGGTGAACCTGTCCCCCTCCAGGCTCTCGACCGAGGCGCCGGGAATGCAGGGCGCCACCCGGCGGGGATCGCGGAAGAGCGCCCAGACCGCCGCCGGGGGATGGCGGAGCGGGAAAGCGCGCCGCACCACCGTTCGGCCGGCCTGCGTGGTGACCGTTCCGGCCGGCGCCGCCGCAGGGGCCGGCGGCGCCGCGGCGGCGGGCGCTGGCTCGAAGGTGCGGAACCCCGCAGGCCGGGGCGGCAGGGCCGGCGCCCGGCACTCGGCGTGGCCGCC
>JBDHSQ010000058.1:0-21094 GCA_039808285.1 Paracoccaceae bacterium | reverse complement strand
CACGGGGCGCTTCTGAAGAACGAGCAGGACGTGCAGCTCTTCGAGCGGCTGGCCTTCCTGTCCCGCAACCGCCGGTGAAACCCGCGTCCCCTCCAGAGCCCGCCCCTGAGGCGGCCGAAGACGCAGCCCGCGCGGTCTCGCGCAGGCCACCGGGGCGGCCCGGCCTCCGGCGACCCCGGGGAGGAGCGAATGGCGCGCGGCCCCTCGCCCCGTTCCCGATCATGCGGCCGATCCTGCGCGCGATGGCCGCGCTGTCGCTTCTCGCCCTTTGCGCAGGCTGCACCGGCACCGGCCTTCCGGCCGCCGCCCCGGACGAGGCGCTGCCGCCGATGCTTGAATTCCCGCCGACCCCGGCCACGCCGCCGCAGCGGTCGAACGCGGAAATGGTGCAGGACTTCATGGACCTGTCCTTCACCCTCGAGACCGGCCGCAGCGTGCCGGTCTTCACCCGGTTCGAAGGCCCGATCCGGGTCCGCATGACCGGCGAGGCGCCACCGACGGCGCAGCGCGACCTCGGCCGTCTGCTTGCCCGGCTCCGCAGCGAGGCGCATCTGCCGGTCGCCGCCGCCGGGGCGGGCGAGCCGGCCGAGATCACCGTGGAGTTCCTGCCCCGCCGGGTGATGCAGCGGCTTGTCCCGCGCGCGGCCTGTTTTGTCGCCCCCCGCGTCTCGTCCTGGGACGCCTATCGCCGCGCCAGCCGCGCCGACCTCGACTGGACCACGCTGGACCTGCGCGACCGGGCGGCGATCTTCGTGCCGAACGACACCGCGCCGCAGGAAATCCGCGACTGCCTGCACGAGGAGATGGCGCAGGCGCTCGGGCCGCTGAACGACCTCTACCGGCTGCCCGACTCGGTCTTCAACGACGACAACATCCACACCGTGCTGACCGGCTTCGACATGCTGATGCTGCGCGCGACCTACGCGCCCGAACTGCATTCCGGCATGACGGCGGGCGCGGTCGGCCAGCGCCTGCCGGCGATCCTCGCCCGGCTGAACCCGCGCGGCGAACGCGGCTCCGCGCCCCCGCCCGATCCGACGCCGCGCGCCTATGTCGATGCGATCGAATCCGCGCTCGGCCCCGGCACCTCCGCCGCCGGCCGGCGCGCGGCGGCGGAAGACGCGGTGCAGATCGCCGAAAGCCGTGGCTGGCGCGACGCGCGCGCAGGCTTTGCCTGGCTCGCGCTCGGCCGGCTCTCGCTCGGCCACGACCGGGAGGCGGCGCGGCTTGCCTTCGCGCGCGCGGCCCACATCTACGAAGGTAGGCCCGAACTCGCGCTGCAATCGGCCCATGCCGACATGCAGCTTGCCGCCTTTGCGCTTGCCGCGGGCGACGCGGACGCGGCGCTGGCGCTGACCTCGCGCGCGCTGCCGCTGGCGGCCGAGGCCGAGAATGCGGCCCTGCTCTCGAGCCTCCTGATGGTGCGGGCCGAGGCGCTCGAGCTTGTCGGGCGGCCGTCGGAGGCACGCGCGGTGCGGCTCGACAGTCTCGGCTGGGCGCGCTATGGCTTTGGGTCCGACGCCGAGGTGCGGGCGCGGCTTCTCAACATCGCCGCGCTCTCGCCCGTGAACAGAGCGAGGCCGAAGTGATCTTCTTTCCCGCCATCCTTCTTGGGGCCGCCGTCGGCTGGTGGCGTGCCGGCCGGCGCGGCGGCAACCGGGCCGACAAGGTCCAGTATGCGCTTGTGCACGCGATTTTCTTCGCGATTCTCGCCATTTTCGCGACGATCCTCTACCACCGCATGAGCTAGGGCCGCAATGTTCCTGCCCTTCTTCGATGCCTTGCGAAGAACCGGCGTGCCGGTCACGCTGCGGGAATACCTGGGCTTTCTCGAAGGCATGGCGGCGGGGCTCGTCGCCTGCGACATCGACGGCTTCTACTATTTCGCCCGGACCGCGATGGTGAAGGACGAACGCCATCTCGACCGCTTCGACCGCGCCTTCGCCGAAGCCTTCAGGGGCCTCGAGGCGATCACCCCCGACGAGGTGCTGGCGGCGATCGACCTGCCGCGGGACTGGCTGGAACGGCTGCTGGAGCGCAGTCTGACCGAGGAGGAGAAGGCCCGGGTCGCGGCGCTCGGCGGGTTCGAGGCGCTGATGGAGACGCTGAGGAAGCGGCTGGAGGAGCAGAAGGGCCGCCACCAGGGCGGGTCGAAATGGATCGGCACCGCCGGCACCTCGCCCTTCGGCGCCTGGGGCTACAACCCCGAGGGCGTGCGGATCGGCCAGGACGAAAGCCGCCACCGCCGCGCGGTCAAGGTCTGGGACCGGCGCGAGTTCCGCAACCTCGACGACCGGGTGGAGCTTGGCACCCGCAACATCAAGGTGGCGCTCCGCCGTCTGCGCCGCTGGGCGCGGGAGGGCGCGGCGGAAGAGCTGGACCTGCCGGGCACGATCCGCGCCACGGCGGAACATGGCTGGCTCGACGTGCAGACGCGGCCGGAGCGGCACAACGCGGTGAAAGTGCTGCTCTTCCTCGACATCGGCGGCTCGATGGACCCGCATGTGAGGGTGGTGGAGGAACTGTTCTCGGCGGCGCGGGCGGAGTTCAAGCATCTGGAGCACTACTACTTCCACAACTGCCTCTACGAGGGGCTCTGGCGCGACAACCGCCGCCGCTGGGACGCGCAGGTGCCCACCGCCGAGGTGCTGCGGACCTATGGCGGCGACTACCGGGCGATCTTCGTCGGCGACGCGGCGATGTCGCCCTACGAGATCACCCATCCGGGCGGCGCCAACGAGCACTGGAACCCCGAATCCGGCCAGGTCTGGCTGGAACGCGCCTGCCGCCAGTGGCCGCACCACCTCTGGATCAACCCGGTGCCCGAGGCGCACTGGGTCCACACGCAGTCGACCGCGCTGATCCGCGGGATTTTCGCCGGCGCGATGGTGCCGATGACGCTCGAGGGCATCGCGCGGGGGGTGAAGGCGCTGAGGTGAGGGGGCGTGACGAAGGGAAGCCCGGGGCTCCCGCTCGCCTCGCCCAGCGGCGTCGCCCTTCGGCGGAACTGCCGTTGAAGCATTCGACACCACGCCCCAACCCTCTCGCCCGGGCGCCCAGCGCGGGCGGCGCCCGACCCTCCCCCCGGGAGGGCGCATTGCGACGTCACCAGCAGAACTGCCGTGGGAGTGGAGGCACCATAAAGTGCCCAAACCCGGCGTAGTGCCGCGCCCTCCCGAGGCTCGGGCGCCGCCCTTCGTGACGGGCCGCAGCCGGAGGCATTTATCCCTCGTTCCAGGCAGCGGCACCACGCCTGAACCTGCCGGCACCTTCGCGCCCCTCCCCCGTTGCGCAGATCGCGCGGGGCATGGACTTCGCCCCGTGCCTTGCATAGCGTGCCGCCAACCCGGAAGAGACGCGCCATGACCACCATCGACCCGCCGCAGGCCCCGCCCGTGCAGCAGACCGCCTTCGCCGTCCTGCTGGCGATCGGGCTCTGCCACATGCTCAACGACATCATGCAGTCGCTGCTCGCGGCGATCTACCCGATGCTGAAGGACGATTTCGCGCTCGACTACGGCCAGATCGGGCTCCTGACACTGTGCTTCCAGGTCACCGCCTCGCTGCTCCAGCCGGTCGTCGGCATCGTCACCGACCGCCGGCCGCTGCCGAAGTCGCTGCCGATCGGCATGGGCTCGACCTTCCTCGGGCTGATCCTTCTCGCCTTCGCGCCGAACTATCCGATGCTCCTGGCCGGCGCCTCGCTGATCGGCGTCGGCTCGGCGGTGTTCCACCCGGAGGCGAGCCGGGTGGCGCGGATGGCCTCGGGCGGGCGGTTCGGGCTGGCGCAGTCGCTCTTCCAGGTCGGCGGCAACTTCGGCTCCGCGATCGGGCCCCTGCTCGCCGCCTTCGTCGTCGTCCCCTTCGGCAGGCCCTCGGTCGCGGCGTTCTGCCTGATCGCCGCGCTCGGCATCGTCATCCTCAACTGGATCAGCCGCTGGTATGCCGGGGCGCTGACCCTCGCCCGCGGCCGCAAGGCGGCGGACAAGACGCTGCCCTTGCCGCGCGGTAGGATCGTGACCGCGCTCGTGGTGCTCGCGTTCCTGACCTTCTCGAAGAACATCTACACCGCCTCGATCTCGAGCTACTACACCTTCTACCTGATCGAGACCTTCGACCTGTCCACCCAGCAGTCGCAGATGATGCTGTTTTTGTTCCTCGCCGCGATGGCGGCGGGCACGATCCTCGGCGGGCCGGTCGGCGACCGGATCGGGCCGCTCGCGGTGATCTGGGTCTCGATCCTCGGCGTCCTGCCCTTCACGCTGGCGCTGCCCTATGCCGACCTGTTCTGGACCGGTGTCCTCTCGGTGATCATCGGGCTGATCCTCGCCTCGGCCTTCCCGGCGATCGTGGTCTTCGCGCAGGAACTCATGCCCGGGCGGGTGGGAATGGTCGCCGGCATCTTCTTCGGCTTCGCCTTCGGCATGGGCGGGATTTCCGCTGCGGTGCTGGGGGTGATGGCGGATCACTACGGCATCGCGCTGGTTTACCGGATCTGCGCCTGGCTGCCGGCGATGGGGCTCCTGACCGTCTTCCTGCCGTCGAGGAGGCGGCTGCGCGGCTTCGGGTGACGCCCGGCTTTTCCCGCCCGCCGATCCGCCCCATATTGGCGCCATGCTGAAGTTCGCCCCGATCCTCCTCGCGCTTCTCTACGCCGTCGTCCTCTGGCGTTTCTCCGCCTGGCGCACGGCGCGGGAGCTTGACGCCAGGTCCACCGAACTGCGCGACCCGGCGCTGGCGGAGGTGACCGGGCGGCTCGCGCGCGCCCTCGGCGTCGCGCGCGTGCCTGTCCGCGTCTACGAGATCCCGATGGTCAACGGGCTTGCGGCGCCGGACGGGCGCATCTTCCTCACCCGCGGCTTCCTCGACCGGTTCCGCGCCGGTCAGGTGACGGCCGAGGAACTGGCGAGCGTCATCGCCCACGAGCTGGGCCATGTCGCGCTCGGCCATTCGCGGCGGCGGATGATCGACTTCACCGGGCAGAACGCCATCCGGGTGATGCTCGCCACGATCCTCGGCCGGCTCGTGCCCGGGATCGGCGTCTGGATCGCCAACCTCCTGACCTCGCTCGTCGCGGCAAGGCTCAGCCGGCGCGACGAATACGAGGCGGACGAATGGGCCTCCGCGCTCCTCGTCAAGGCCGGGATCGGCACCGGGCCGCAGAAAGCGCTCTTCGCCAAGCTCGGCCGGCTGACCGGCGGCGGCAGCGCGCCGGCCTGGCTCCTGAGCCATCCGGCGACCGCCGACCGCATCACCGCGATCGAGGCCAACGAGGCGAAATGGGGGCTCCGCCGCTGACGTTCGCTGCCGGCCGCCCTCAGGACGAGAGCGCCTTGCCGAGCCGCGGCAGCTTCGCCCGCCTGAGGAGCGGCCTGAGCGGCTGGGGTTCCCCGGAAAGCCGCTCCGCCTCCGCCCGCACCGCCTCCACCACGCCCGCCACGGTGGCGGGCGCGGCCCGCCAGAGGCCGAGGAGAAACCGGTCGGGATCCTCGCGCACGATCCCCTCTTCGGCCAGCACCCCGCGCGGGAAATCGGCGGCGTTGAAGGTGACGATGAGGTCGGCACCGCCGGCGATGGCCGCGGCCAGCACATGGACATCGGCGGGGTCGGGCAGCCAGAGCCGCGCCGCCAGCCCCTCGCGCGCGGGCACCGCCGCGGCCGGAAAGGCGGCTCGCAAGGCCGCGATCTCGGCCTGTGCCACAAGCTCCGCCCCGGGGCCGAGCTTCACCACCGCCCGCGCCCATTCCCCGAGGATGCGGTCGGACCAGAGCGGGGTGTAGAGCCCGGCCCGCGCCGCGCCGATGAGGATTTCCCGCAGCACCGTCGGGTAGAGCACGCAGGCGTCGAGCAGCGCCTTCATCCCCCGCTCACCCGTCCAGCCGGAAGAACAGCGCCTTGAGGTAGCCCGATTCGGCCAGTTGCGGCAGTTGCGGATGGTCCGGCCCGGCAAATCCGGTGTGCAGAAGCTGCGCCCGCCGCCCGGCGCGGCCGATCCCGCGGGCCGAGGCGTTGCGGAACTGGGCGAGGTCGGCAGCGTGCGAGCACGAGCAGAGGCAGAGGTTGCCCCCCGGCGCGACCAGGGCCGCGGCGAGACGCGCGACGCGCTCGTAGGCCCTGAGCCCGGCCTCCAGCGCCGGTTTTGCCGGCGCGAAGGCGGGCGGGTCGCAGACCACGAGGTCGAACCGCGCGCCCTCGGCCTGAAGCGCCTCCATCGCGGCGAAAGCATCGCCCCTGCGGCTGGCGAAGCGGTCGGCGACGCCGGTGGCCCCCGCCCCCTGCCCCGCAAGCTCCAGCGCCGCGGCCGAGGCATCGACGGCGAGCGCGCTTTCCGCCCCGCCGGCGAGCGCCGCCAGCGCGAAGCCGCCGACATGGCTGAACACATCGAGCACCCGCGCCCCCTTCGCCAGCCGGGCCGCGAAGGCATGGTTCGGCCGCTGGTCGAAGAAGAGCCCGGTCTTCTGCCCGCCGAGCAGGTCGGCCATGTAGATGGCGCCGTTCATCGGAACCGGCACCGGCCCGTCGAGCGCGCCGGCCAGCAGCACGGTTTCTTCCGCCAGCCCCTCGAGCCCGCGCGCCCGCCCGGTGCCGTTCTTGACGATCGTCGTCACCCCCGTCACCTCCGCCAGCGCCGCGGCCAGGTCGCCGATCATCGCCTCGGCCCAGGCGGCATTGGGCTGGATCACCGCCGCCTCGCCGAAACGGTCGATCACCACGCCCGGCAGCCCGTCGGCCTCGGCGTGGACGAGCCGGTAGAACGGCGCCGCATAGAGCCGCTCGCGGAGCGCGAGCGCCCGGGCCAGCCGCGCGGCGATCCAGCCCCGGTCGATCACCGCCTCCGGATTGCGGTCGAGAACCCGGGCGATGATCTTCGAGGCGGGGTTGACCGTGACCAGGCCGAGGGGGCGCCGCTCCGCATCCTCCAGCACCGCGAAGGCGCCGGGCGCGAGCGCCTGCGTCCGCCGGTCGGTCACCAGCTCGTCGGCATAGACCCAGGGGAAGCCGTGGCGGATCGCCCGCGCCTCGGCCTTCGGGCGCAGGCGGACGACGGGAAGGGATGGGGTCATGGGCGGGACGTCCGGGGATGTTTTCCCTCCTCTAATCCGGTGCGGTCGCGCGGGAAAGCCCCGGCGAGTCACCGCCGCCCTGCCCTTCGCCGCGATCTTGGGCTTTCAGGGGCGCCTGTTTCCGCTATCATCGGCCGGGCGCCCCGGATCGGTCCCGGACCGTCCGCGCGTTTCCGGGGCTTGATGTTTGTTAGCGCTAACGGTAACTCTCGCCGATGCGGCATCCCGAGCCGAGGAGGAACGCCATGCCCACGAGCCCCCGCCTCATGGAGATCACCGACCGCATCCGTGCGCGTTCGGCACGGTTGCGCGGCCCTTACCTCGACCGCCTCGCCCGCGCCCGTGACGAAGGCCCGGCCCGCGCGCATCTGAGCTGCGGCAACCAGGCCCATGCCTATGCGGCGATGGGGCAGGACAAGGCGAGCCTTGCCGGTGCCCGCGCCCCGAACATCGGCATCGTGACCGCCTACAACGACATGCTTTCGGCGCATCAGCCCTACGAGGACTATCCCGGGGCGATCCGTGCGGCCGCCCGCAAGGCCGGCGCCACCGCGCAGGTCGCGGGCGGCGTGCCGGCGATGTGCGACGGCGTCACCCAAGGCAGGGCGGGGATGGAACTGTCGCTTTTCTCGCGCGATGTCATCGCGCTCGCCGCCGGCGTCGCGATGAGCCACAACTGCTTCGACGCCGCGCTCTATCTCGGCATCTGCGACAAGATCGTGCCCGGCCTCGTCATCGCCGCCGCCACCTTCGGCCATGTGCCGGCGGTCTTCGTCCCCGGCGGTCCGATGACGAGCGGGCTGCCCAACGATGAGAAGGCGAGGGTCCGCCAGCAGTTCGCGGCCGGTGAAGTGGGGCGGGACAGGCTGATGGAGGCCGAGATGGCCTCCTATCACGGGCCGGGCACCTGCACCTTCTACGGCACCGCCAACACCAACCAGATGCTGATGGAGGTGATGGGCCTGCACCTGCCGGGCGCGTCCTTCGTCAACCCGAACACGCCCTTGCGCGCGGCACTGACCGAGGCCGCCGTGATCCGCGCGGCGGGGATCACCGCGCTCGGCAACGACTACCGCCCGGCAGGCGAGATCCTCGACGAACGCGCCTTCGTGAACGGGATGGTGGGGCTGATGGCCACGGGCGGATCCACCAACCTGCTGCTCCACCTGCCCGCGATGGCCCGCGCCGCCGGCATCCTTCTGGAACCGCAGGATTTCGACGCGGTCTCGGGCATCGTGCCGCTGATGGCCAAGGTCTACCCGAACGGTCTTGCCGACGTGAACCACTTCCACGCGGCGGGCGGGCTTGCCTTCCTGATCGGCGAACTGCTCGGCGCGGGGCTCCTGCACGAGGACGTGCGCACCGTGGCGGGCGACGGGCTTTCCCGCTACACCGGGGAGCCGGTGCTGACGGACGGGCGGCTTTCCTGGCGCGAGGGGCCGACCCGCTCGCTCAACGACCGCATCCTGCGCCCGGCCGCCGATCCCTTCCAGTCGACAGGGGGGTTGCGGGAGCTTTCCGGCAACCTCGGCCGCGCGGTGATCAAGGTGTCGGCCGTGGCCGAGGAGCACCGCATCATCGAGGCGCAGGCGCGCATCTTCCATGACCAGGACGCGGTGAAGGCGGCCTTCCAGAAGGGCGAATTCACGCAGGACACGGTGGTCGTCGTCCGCTTCCAGGGACCGCAGGCGAACGGGATGCCGGAACTCCATTCGCTGACGCCGGTGCTGTCGGTCCTCCTCGACCGCGGGATCAGGGTCGCGCTGGTGACCGACGGGCGGATGTCCGGCGCCTCGGGCAAGGTTCCGGCGGCGATCCATGTCAGCCCGGAAGCCCTGGGCGGCGGCGCGCTGGCGCGGCTCAGGGACGGCGATGTCATCCGGCTCGACGCGGCCGCCGGCACGCTCGACGCGCTCGCCGTCGACCTTTCCACCCGCGCGCCGGTCGAGCCGGACCTGACGCGGAACCGTTTCGGCACCGGGCGCGAGCTGTTCGAAACCTTCCGCCGTGCGGTCGGCCCCGCCACCGGTGGCGCCTCGGCGCTCTACTGACGGCTTGCACCTTGGCATTGCGCCGGAGGCACCCGATCCTGCCGCGGCGCGACCCTGATGGAGGATGTGATGACCCCCGCCGACCAGGCCCGTGAGGCCGCCGAGATCTGCGCGCTGGCGCCCGTGGTGCCGGTCCTGGTGATCGACCGGGCGTCGGATGCGGCGCCGCTCGCGCGCGCGCTCGTCGCCGGCGGGCTGCCGGCGCTCGAGGTCACGCTGCGCACGCCTGCGGCGCTGGAGGCGATCCGGGCGATGGCGGCGGTGCCGGGGGGGGTGGTCGGCGCGGGCACGCTGCTTACGCCCGCCGACGTGAAGGCTGCGAAGGCCGCCGGCGCGCGCTTCGGCGTTTCGCCCGGCGCGACCGAGCGGCTGCTTTCGGCCTGCGAGGAGGAAGGCCTGCCGCTGTTGCCGGGGGCGGCCACCGCGACCGAGGTGATGGTGCTTCTCGAACGCGGCTATACGGTGCAGAAGTTCTTCCCCGCCGAGGCCTCGGGCGGCGCGGGGGCGCTCGCGGCCATCGGCGGGCCGATTCCCCAGGTCCGCTTCTGCCCCACGGGCGGCATCGGCCCGCGGAACGCGGGCGATTACCTTTCGCTCGGCAATGTCCTTTGCGTCGGCGGAAGCTGGGTGGCGCCGAAGGACAGGGTGGCGGCCGGAGACTGGGCGGGGATCGAGACGCTCGCCCGCGCTGCCGCCGCCCTGCCGCGGGCACCGCGGGGCTGACGGGTCAGGTCCGCTCCACCTCGTCGAGAAGCGCACGCCGGATCGCCTCCTGCGAACAGGCGGCCTCGCCGATGATCAGCCAGGCCGCGACGAACAGGACCGCCACCGAAAGGAGGAGGTGCCCCGCCGTCAGCGCCGTCGCCGATCCATCGCCGGAAAGGCGGAGCGCCATCGCCCCGCCCGCGGCCCCGGCAAGCGCGAAGCCCGCGGCATGACGCCAGCGGTGGCGCCGGATCGAGAGCACCGCAAGCACGGGGCCATCCCCGCCGGACCGGCCGCGCCCCGCCGGCGGGGTTGCGGCAAGGCTCACCGCGACGGCGAAGGCGAGGAAGCCGGCCGAGACGACCGCCAGCGGTGCAAGGGCCGGGGCGCTTGGCGCCGCCAGGCGCCCGAGCGCGACCGCGACCGCCAGACCCGGCGGATAGCAGCAGAGGAACTTGCCGAACGGTCGCAGGAGGCGCATGGCGGTTCGATCTTGGCGGGGCCAGGACTGGCTATGAGGTGCCGCGATCCTCTCCGGCGAAAACGGCGCCCGCATGGCGGGGCCGCGGCGAAGCGGGTACGAAATCGGGACTGCGGCGGCCGCCTCAGCCGCCTCAGCCGCGCGCGCCGGCGCGGGAGGCACGCCCGATGCGGCCGCCCCGCCGTGCGGGCGTGGGCGGCGCCAGAAGCCCGGCCTCGAGCACCGGGTTCATCGGATGGCCCGGCGCATCGGCGGCATATTCGGCGATGAGCGTGCGCAGCGCTTCGGCGGTGTCGGTGCCGCGCGCGAGGCTCAGCGCCCAGTCGAGGAAGATCGACCGGCATTCACCGCCCGTGATCCCCTCGATCCGGTAGCTTTCGCGGACGAGCCCCTTCGGGTCGGCCGTCTTCAGATCCATCGCCATGCGCCCCATCCCGTCATGCTCCGCCGTCCGCATCCCCGGCCCCGACCGCCTGCGTACCGAGGGCCCGTTCGATGATGCCCGCGGCCCGCCCGGTCTGGAAGCCAAGCTGCGACGTCAGCGCGGCGATATCCGACATGCCCGTCTCGCGCAGCAGGAACGCGCGCCCGCCCTCGCCGATCGCCGCCATGTCGAGCGGCCGTTGCGTCAGGAGCCGCCCCCCGGCCTGAAGCCGCCAGAGGAAGCGGTAGGCTTCCTGAAGCGCGGCCTCGTCTTCGGCGGTGAGCTGCCCGGCGCGGAGCCCGGCGCGAAGCTGCGGCTCCACCCGCCGGGCGGGGGCGGCGGTGCGCAGCGCGCAGGATTGCGCCAGAAGCTCGATGTCCTGCAACCGGCCGGGGCCGGTCTTGGCCTCCCAGTCGCCGTCGGGCGCCTTGGCGGCGAAGATTCGGGCGCGCATCTCCGCCACATCAGGCAGGACGCGCGGGTCGCTCCCCTTTGCCGCCAGGATGCCGAGCCGGATCGCCTCCACCTCGGCGCCGAGCGCGGGATCGCCGGCCACCGGACGGGCACGGGTCAGCGCGAGGTGCTCCCAGGTCCAGGCCTCGGTCATCTGATAGTCGCGGAACGCCTCGACCGAGGTGGCGACAGGCCCCTGCCGGCCGGAGGGGCGCAGCCGCATGTCGACCTCGTAGAGCCGTCCGTCGGCCATCGGCGCGGTCAGCGCCGTGACCAGCGCCTGGGTGAGCCGCGCGTAATAGGCGCGCGAGGCGAGCGGCCGCGGGCCTTCGGAGGCCTCCTGCCCGGCGGCGTCGTAGATCACGATCAGGTCGAGATCTGAGGCGGCGTTCAGCCGCTCCGCCCCGAGCGATCCCATGCCGAGCACCGCCGCCCCCCGCCCCGGCGGGGGCCCGTGCTTGCGGGTGAACTCGGCCGCCACCACGGGCCAGAGCGCGGCCAGCACCGCGCCGGCGAGGCCGGCATATTCGCGCCCCGCCACCGAGGCGTCGATCAGCCCGCGCAAATGATGGACGCCGATGCGGAAATGCCATTCGCGCGCCCAGACCCGGGCGGCATTCAGCCGCGCCTCGTAGTCGCCGAGCGTGTCGAGCCGGGCGGACAGCTCGGCCGCGAGCGTGCCGCTGCCCGGCCATTCGGCGAAGAAGTCGCCGCCGATCACCGCGTCGAGCACGGCGGAATTGTGCGAAAGATACTGGGCGAGCCCCGGCGCCGTGGCACAGATGTCAACAATCAGGTCGATCAACTGGGGATTGGCGTCGAAAAGTGAAAAGAGCTGCACCCCGGCCGGCAGGCCCGCGAGGAACCCGTCGAACTGCCGGAGCGCTTCTTCCGGGTTGGCGGCGCGGGCGAGGCGGCCGAGGATTTCCGGCTCGACCCGCTTGAAGATCGCCACCGCGCGCTGCGACCGGAGCGCCGGGTACGCGCGCCAGCCGTCGACGACCGCGCGCGTCGTCTCGTCCATCTCCGGCCCGGCCCGCACCTCGCCGGGGGCGAAGAAGCCTTCGGTCAGCTCGGCGACGCGGGCGAGCCGCGCCCGAAGGCCGGCGCGGAACCGTTCGGTATCGCCCTCGCCGCACATCCGGGCGATGCGGTCGAAGCCCTCGGGACCGGTCGGCAGGGCATGGGTTTGCGCGTCGCCCACCATCTGCACCCGGTGCTCCACCTCGCGGTGGGCGCGGTAGAGCGAGGTCAGGTCGGCGGCGTCGGCCTCGGGCACCCAGCCCTTGTGCGCCAGCGCCGCCAGCGCGCCCACGGTATCGCGCAGGCGCAGGCCGGGGTCGCGCCCCCCGGCGATGATCTGGCGGGTCTGGGTGAAGAACTCGATCTCGCGGATGCCGCCCTGCCCGAGCTTCATGTCGTGGCCTTCCAGCGCGACGGGTCCGTGCAGCCGCTTGTGGTCACGGATCCTGAGACGCATGTCGTGGGCGTCCTGGATCGCCGCGAAATCGAGGTGGCGGCGCCAGACGAAGGGCGTCAGCGCCTGAAGGAAGCGTTCGCCCGCGGCGATGTCGCCCGCGGCGGCGCGGGCCTTGATGTAGGCCGCGCGTTCCCAGGTGCGGCCCTGCGCCTCGTAATACTGCTCGGCCGCGGCCATCGAGATGCAGACCGGGGTGACCGAGGCATCGGGCCGGAGCCGAAGGTCGGTGCGGAAGACATAGCCCTCGGCCGTCATGTCCGACAGGAGCGTGGTCATCTTGCGCACGACGCGGATGAAGGCCGCCCGCGCCTCGGGCACGTCCGCGCCCCCGTAGCGCGCGTCGTCGAAGAGGCAGATCAGGTCGATGTCGGAGGAATAGTTCAGCTCCCCCGCCCCCATCTTGCCCATCGCGATCGCCACGATCCCGGCGGCGATCCCGGCATCGGCCTCGGTCGCGCCCGGCACCTTTCCGCGGCGGATCTCGGCCGCCACCAGCGCGCGAAACGCGAGATCGACGGCGCGGTCGGCAAGCCGCGTCAGCGCCCCGGTCACCGCCTCGAGCGGCCAGACCCCGCCGAGATCGGCCAGCCCGGCCAGAAGCGCCACCCGCCGCTTGGCGCGCCTGAGTTCCGAGGCGAGCGCCTCGGCGCCCCCGGCCGCCGCGAGCCGCCCGAGTTCGGCGTCAAGCGCCGCCTCGGGCGTGCCCTCCAGCGCCGCCTCGAGCCAGTCGCCTTCCTTCTGCATCAGGCCCGAAAGAAAGGGGCTGCACCCGGCCGCGCCCTCGAGAAGCGCGCGCAGTTCGGGGGCCAGGCCGGCAAGGCGCGCCGGCACGTCGGCGGCCCGCGCGGGCTCGTAGGGGATCGGGCAGCGGGTGAGGCGGGAGGCGAAGCGCATGGGCCGACACTAGCCGCGGGCGGGCCCGCGTCAATCATCACCCCTTGCGCATCGTTTCGCGGCGGGCTTCAGTGATGCCCACGAAAGCGGAGGCAACCGATGAGCAAGAGCCTGAAACGCGTGTCGGAGGCGCTGGCGGCGGCGGGCGTGGCCCCCGACATCCTCGAGATGCCGGGCGAGACGCGCACCGCCGAACAGGCGGCCCGGGCGGCGGGTTGCGCGCTCGACCAGATCGCCAAGTCGATCATCTTCCGCGGCGAGGACACGGGCCACATCGTCCTCTTTCTGACCGCGGGCGGGAACCGCGTGTCCCCCGAAAAGGCCAGCCGAGTCGCGGGCCAGAGGCTCGGCAAGGCCGACGCGGAGCTCGTGCGCGCGGAGACCGGCTTCGCCATCGGCGGCGTGGCGCCGGTGGGCCATTTGGTGCCGGTGCCCACCTTCCTCGACCCTCGGCTTCTGGACTTTCCGCAGGTCTGGGGCGCCGCCGGGACGCCGCGGCACATCTTCCCGATCGCCCCGGAGGTGCTTGTGAGGATCACCGGGGCAAGCCTTGCCGACTTCACCGAGGGGCAGCCCGCCTCGGCGTGATGTGAAAAACTTTCACATCACCCCTTGAAGACCCCGGGAGCGATTCCGATGTTCCGGGATGTGAAGAGATTTCACATCAACGCACGGCATCGACGCAGGATGTCAACACACGGAGGAACCCGCATGACCACCATCGCCGCCTGGCCCGGCCGCGCCGGAGCCTGGCTCGACGACCGCGGCAAGGGCGCCTGGATCGCCGCCACGGTGCTCGGCTTCGTCGTCTTCTGGCCCCTCGGCCTCTTCATCCTCGGCTACATGATCTGGAGCAAACGCATGTTCTCGAAAGGCTGCGGCTGGAGCCGCCACAACGCCCATCACGACATGGCCCGCGCCTGGCGCCACCGCCACGGGTTCCGTTCCTCGGGCAATACCGCCTTCGACGCCTACAAGGCCGATACGCTCGACCGGCTGGAACGCGAACAGGAGGCCTTTGAGGCCTTCCTGGGCCGCTTGCGCGAAAGCAAGGACAAGGCGGAGTTCGACCAGTATCTGGAGGAACGCGCCCGTGCCGCGCGGGACGAAAGCGCCCGCCGCGAGGGCGGCGGGGACGAAACGCCCGGCCAGGGCTGAGGCAAGGCCCCACGGCCCGGCCCGGCGCGCGCCCCGCGCCGGGCCTTCCGGTTTCCGCGGCGATTTGGACGGAATTGTCGGCAACAGAAGGCTTGGCGGCGTCCGACGCGCTTGCTAACGTCTGCGCAGACCACCAGCTTCACCTGCGATCTTGCACCCCGACCGGCCGGCCCATGCGCCACACGCTGCCCATCGCGCCCCAGTTCTACGTGACGGCTCCGCAGCCCTGCCCCTATCTCGAGGGGCGGTCCGAACGGAAGCTGTTCACCGCGCTCCAGGGCGAGAATGCCGAACGGCTGAACGACGCGCTCTCCAAACAGGGGTTCCGGCGGTCGCAGAACGTGCTCTACCGCCCGTCCTGCGCCGAATGCGCGGCCTGCCTCTCGGCCCGCATCCGCGTGGCCGACTTCGTTCCGAGCCGCAGCCAGCGGCGGACGCTGAAGAAGAACGCCTACCTGCGCCGCGACACGACGAGCCCCTGGGCGACCGAGGACCAGTATGCGCTGTTCCGCCGCTACCTCGACAGCCGGCATTCCGACGGCGGCATGGCCGACATGGACATTTTCGAATTCGCCGCGATGATCGAGGAGACCCCGGTGAAAAGCCGGGTGATCGAATATTCCGCGCCCCCGGACGAGCCCGGCGGCCGGCGGCGGCTGACGGCGGTCTGCCTGACCGATGTTCTCGACGACGGGCTCAGCATGGTCTACAGCTTCTACGAGCCCGACAAGGCCGGCGACAGCCTCGGCACCTACATCATCCTCGATCACGTCGACCTCGCCCGGCGCACCGGGCTGCCCTACGTCTACCTCGGCTACTGGGTGCCTGGCAGCCGCAAGATGGGCTACAAGGCCGGGTTCGGCGCGCTGGAAATCTACAAGAACGGCCGCTGGCAGGACATCGGCAACCCCGCCGACCATTCCGGCGACACCCATCCGCTCTCGGTCGATCCGATCGCCGAACAGGTGGCCCGGATCGCGCTCCCGGAGGCGCGGCCGACCAGGGCCTGAACGGGCCGGGGCCGAAACGGCGCCGATCCGGCGCCGGCGGCCGGCCTTCGGTCAGAACAGCTTCGGCGGCAACTGCTCGAACGGCTGCTTCTCGATCAGGTCGAAGCGCGGGTTGCTCTCGTGCACGTAGAACGTGTCGTAAAGCGAGTTCTTCACGAAGTGATAGCCGTTGCGGAACAGGATCGCGTTCAGCTCCGGCGTCGGCCGTTCGATCGTCATCGACAGGAAGCGGTAACGATGGAACGGGAAGTCGCGCAGAATCCGCGTCTCGGACCCTTCGACATCGAGGCTGAAATAGTCGATCGCCTCGGGCGCGCCGTAGCGGTCGAAAATCGCGTCGAGCGGCAGCGTCTCCACCGTCACGACCTTGCCCTGCGCCCGGAACCGCGCGAGTTTTTCACGGCGGCGTTCGGTCATGTTGTCGGCCTCGTCGACCAGCAGGCTGGACCGCTGGCCGTCCACCATGAATTCGAGCTTGCCCGGCACCGGGTCCACCGCCATCGGCACGGCGGTCGCCTCGCGCTTGTTGACGTCCCTGATCTTGGCGTAGTTGACCGGGTTCGGCTCGATCAGGAGCCCGCGCCAGCCATAGCGCTTCTCGAGGATGTAGGTGTTGGAATCGTTGAACCCGTCGGCCGCGCCCATCTCGACGAAGAAGCCGTTGCGCTTGCCGGCGAAGACCTCGTTGATCACCCAGAGATCCTGGCCCCGGTCCGACACGCTTTTCGGCTCGTAGCCGAGATTGTCCATCGCAAAGCGCATGGAGCGGTTCTTGGCCACGACCATCGCGATATAGCCCCAATAGGCGGGCTTTTGCAGGATCGGAAATTTCTCGACCTGTCGTGCAATCAAATCCTTCATCTCTCACTCCGTGTGCCCGCGGGCGCAACCGGCTCGGCCGGTGCCTCCGCGCCGTTCAAATTCATCTCAACCCGGCGATCCGCGCCAGATCCCAGACCGGTTTCGCCCCGCCGCGCGCGCCGTGGCCGAAGATCGATTCCCGCGGAACCCGGTAGAGATCCGCGATCGTCGCGGGAAGCCCGGTGATGAGCCGGTCCGCGTCATACACATCCGCGTCGCGGGCGATGAGAACGAAGCCCGCCGCGTCGGGGCCGGCGATCACCACCTCTGCGGGTGCGCGCGCCGCGCCTTGAGGCGCGATGCGGTAGTCCGCACCGCCGGGGGCGGGCGGGGCGAGGTGCATGTGGGCGTAGGTCGCCAGCCTTTCCATCCCGTAGCCTTCCGCGATCTCGCGGTCGGTCCAGCGCGGCGGAAAGGCCGCGGACAGAAGTCCGGTGGTCACCGCCATCTTGCGAAGATCGAGAGGATCGGACCCGGCCGCGGGAAAGGCGATGCGCGCGGCGAAATCGCGGGTATGGGTGAAGGGGCGGATCGTGTCGGGCCAGCTTGCCCACGCCCCGAGCCCCACCCCCGCGAGCGCGGCCACGAGCGCGGGGCCAGGTGCTGCGCGCACCGGCGCCAGGCGCCAGAAGACGATCAGCGGCACAAGCGCTGCGGGCGCGAAGTGGTGCGGCAGGATGCGGTAGGCCTGGACGTAGAAAAACAGCACATAGATCACGGTGGTCAGCGTCAGCACCCGCGACAGCCGATCCTGCCAGCGCCAGGCCAGCAGCGCCAGGCCCGGCAGGATGCCCGCGGGCAGAAGCCAGAAGAGCAGGCGCTGGGTCTCGAACGGGGTCACGAAGCGCAGCCGGCGCAGGATCTCGCCCGCGCCGAATTCGCCGCTGACGCGCGTGAGGCCCGCCGCCTGAAGCGCCGCCATCGCCGCCGAGGCGCCCGCCGAGACGGCAAGCGCGATCAGCCCGCCGACGATCACGTCGCGGAAGGGCCAGGGCCGCGTCAGCAGGAAATGGGAGCCGAGAAAGAAACCCACGAGCAGCAATCCGTTTGGCGCCGACAACAATCCCAAGGTCGAGACCGCGGCCATCGCGACGGGCCGCCGTTCGAGAAAGAACAGGACGTAGCCCAGGAAGCCAAGCACTATGAGCGGTTCGCGCGCGAGCGGCAGCGCAATGTCCGCGATGTAGGGACCATAGGACGTATTGAAGGCCATTGCGAAGGAAAACAGGAACAGGGCGGCGCCAAGACCGATCGCCGCCTCCGGCCGAGTCTTGCCGCCCGGATCGCGCAGGAACGACAGCATCACCCCGGCCAGGATCGCGAGCCCGGGCAGGAAGGCGATGCGCACCGAAGCCTCGGTCGCGCCGAAGAAGCGCACGATTCCGGTCTGCAAAAACACCTCGCTCATCATCGTGGTGGACGGATAGCCTGCCGTCTCGGTCGCCCCGGCCGGCCAGAAGGGAAGCCCGCGCCCGATGAAGAGCATCGTGTTGAGAAGCGCATGCGCCCCGTCGTCGTTGAGCGAATCCCAGTAGAACTTCGGCCCGAAGGCGACGAGGAACGCCACGGGAAGCAGGATCATCAGCGCCACGTCCCACCCCCTGCCCTTCAGCAGCGGCGGCACGCCGCCGAGACCGCCAAGCGCGAGGCCGGGCAGGCAGGCGGCCAGCAGCATCAGCACATAGGCCGCGCCCGTCATGGGCAGGCCGAGGGCAGCCTGCACGGCTGCGGCCAGCACCGGCACCCCGAAGAGCGAAAGCGTGAAGCCCTTGATCAGCCAGTGCTCGAAGCGGTCGGCGGGCCGGGCGAGCGCCAGCATCAGGAGCAGTCCGGGGGCGAGGAACAGGGCCGAGGCCGCAAGCGCGACGAACGGCACCCAGACCTGGAGAAACAGCGCATGGGCGGGGATGAAGTAGGGCTGCGGGCCTGAGGCGAGCGGGATGAGGTCCGCAAGCTCGCGCCCGATGCCGAGCCCCGCCCAGACGACGCCCCCGAGCGCCGCAAGCACCAGACCCGATCGCAGCATCGTCACCCTCGCCGTTTCACATCCGCCCGCCGGGCACGCGTTCATCGCACATTGCAGCGGCACAGGAAAAGTGGGGAATCTCCGCCCGCCGGCCGATCCGGCGCGCGGTTGACGCGACGGCGCCACCCAATCGAGGTTAGACGGCCCGGAACCAAGCCTTTATAACTTCGGCAAGGAAGCAGGAACACAGGACAAACAGGGGAGGTCACATGCAAGTCTTCCTGGCGCTGTCGCGCCTGATCGACCGCATCACCGAGGCGGTCGGCCGTTCGGTCGCATGGCTCATCCTCATCGCCATCGTCGTCTCGGCCGCGAATGCCGTCATCCGCAAGGTCTTCAGCACCTCGTCCAACGCCTGGCTCGAACTGCAATGGTATCTCTACGGCGCGGCCTTCCTGCTCGCCGCCGCCTACACGCTGAAGCAGAACGAACACATCCGCATCGACATCGTCTACGGGATGTTCTCGCGCCGGGTGCAGCACTGGATCGACCTTTTCGGCCATGTCCTGTTCCTGATGCCCTTCGCGGTCCTGATGATCGTCTACTTCATCCCCTACCTCGGGCAGTCGATCCGTTCCGGCGAGGTGTCGAACAACGCCGGCGGCCTGCCGCTCTGGCCGGCGAAATCGCTTCTCCTGATCGGCTTCTGCCTACTCGCCCTCCAGGGGGTGTCGGAGATCATCAAGAAGATCGCGGTGATGCGCGGGCGGATCCCCGACCCGACCCCCTTCGTCTCGGCCCATTCGGCGGCCGAGCACGAGGCGGAAACGCTGGCCGGGGAGATCCGCAAATGATGGAGTTCATCGCGCTGAACATGGCGCCGATCATGTTCGCCTCGCTCGTGGTGTTCCTGCTGCTCGGCTACCCGGTCGCCTTCTCGCTGGCCGCGAACGGGCTTCTCTTCTTCTTCATCGGGGTGGAGCTTGCACCGCTCTCGGAGGGTGCGATCAACCTCAGTTGGCCGCTTCTCAACACCATGCCCTCCCGCCTCTGGGGGCTTCTGTCGAACGAGACGCTGCTGGCGATTCCCTTCTTCACCTTCATGGGGATCGTGCTGGAACGGTCGGGCATGGCGGAGGATCTGCTGGACACGATCGGCCAGCTCTTCGGGCCGGTCCGCGGCGGGCTTGCCTATGCGGTGATCTTCGTCGGCGCGCTTCTCGCCGCGACGACCGGCGTCGTCGCCGCGAGCGTGATCGCGATGGGGCTCATCTCGCTGCCGATCATGCTGCGCTACGGCTACGACCGGCGCGTCGCCTCGGGCGTGATCGCGGCTTCGGGGACGCTCGCGCAGATTATCCCGCCCTCGCTCGTCCTCATTGTGCTGGCCGACCAGCTCGGCCGCTCGGTCGGCGACATGTACAAGGGCGCCCTGGTGCCGGGCCTCGTCCTCACCGGGCTCTATGTCCTCTACATCCTCGTGCTGTCGATCCTGCGCCCCGCCTGGGTGCCCGCCCTGCCGAAAGAGGCGCGCACGCTCGGGGCCGGCGTGCCGTCTCTGGTCGTGGCGCTCGCCGCGGCCGTCGCCATCGCCTATGCGAGCCATGTCCGGCTCACGCCCACCCAGGGCAAGGACGCCGACATCCTCGGCGCGGTGGTGGGAATCGTCGCGATCTACATCTTCACCATCGCCGACAGGGCGCTTCGCCTCGGGCTCATGTCGCGGCTCGCGCAGCAGGTGATCATCGTCCTGATCCCGCCGCTCACGCTGATCTTCCTCGTGCTCGGCACGATCTTCCTCGGCATCGCCACGCCGACCGAAGGCGGCGCGATGGGGGCGGTCGGTGCGCTGGTGCTGGCCGCGATGAAGCGCCGGCTGAGCCTGGAGGTCGTGAGCCAGGCGCTGACCGCGACCACGCGGCTTTCGGCCTTCGTGATGTTCATCCTGATCGGGGCGCGGGTGTTCTCGCTGACCTTCTACGGGGTCAACGGCCATGTCTGGGTGGAACACCTGCTGGTCTCGCTGCCGGGGGGCCAGACCGGCTTTCTCGTCTGGGTGTCGGTGCTGGTGTTCCTCCTCGCCTTCTTCCTCGACTTCTTCGAGCTTGCCTTCATCATCGTGCCGCTGCTCGCGCCGGCCGCCGAAAGCCTCGGTATCGACCTGATCTGGTTCGGGGTGATCCTGGGCGTCAACATGCAGACGAGCTTCATGCACCCGCCCTTCGGCTTCGCGCTCTTCTACCTGCGCTCGGTGGCGCCGCGGGCGGCTTACGTGGACAAGGTCACCGGGCGCACGACGGCGCCGGTGACGACCGGGCAGATCTACTGGGGCGCGGTGCCCTTCGTCTTCATCCAACTGGTGATGATCGCGCTTGTCATCGCCTTCCCGCAGATGGTGATGCATTACAAGGGGCCGGCGGTGGACACCAGCAACGTGAAGATCGAGTTGCCCGGCCTGGGCGGGGGGCTCGGGGGCGGATTGGGCGGCGGTCTGGGCGGCGGTCTGGGCGGCGGTCTGGGCGGGGGGCTGGGGGGCGGTCTGGGCGG